>JBFGEI010000289.1:0-4227 GCA_041580155.1 Limimaricola sp. | reverse complement strand
TCGACCATGCCGAGCCGGGCGACAAGCTCGGGGGCGGCGCCGCGCTCGAAGCCGTCGAACTCCGGATCGGCGATCGCGGCGAGGATCTCGCGCGCCCGGTCGGCGCGGAAGTTCAGGCAGAACAGCCCGTCCTGCGGCTGCACGCCGGCGTAGTCGCCGATCACCGTCGCCGGGATGAATTCATCCGTCTTGCCGGCCTCGGTTGCCGCCCTGACCGCCGCCAGCGCGTCCTCGGCGCGGCTGCCGTCGCCCCGCATGATTGCGTCGTAGGCGGTCTTGACCCGGTCCCAGCGGTTGTCGCGGTCCATCGCGAAGTAGCGGCCGATCACGGTGCCGATCCGGGCGCCGTCGGGCAGCTTGTCCAGCAGGTCCTCGACATAGGCGTCGGCCGAGGTCGGGGCGACGTCGCGGCCGTCGGTGATCGCGTGGATCGTCACCGGCAGCCCGGCCGCGCGCAGCGCCGTCGCGGCGGCGACGATGTGGTCGAGATGGCCGTGCACGCCGCCGTCCGACACCACGCCGAACAGATGCGCGGTGCCGCCGCTGTCCTGCAGCGTCGCGATGAAATCGGTCAGCGCCGGCATGTCGGCAAAGCTGCCGTCCTCGATCGCGAGGTCGATCTGGCCGAGATCCATCGCCACCACCCGGCCGGCGCCGATGTTGGTGTGGCCGACCTCGGAGTTGCCCATCTGCCCGGTCGGCAGCCCGACGTCGGGGCCGTGGGTGATCAGCTGCGCGGTCGGGCCGTCGGCGATGATCCGGTCGAAGCAGGGGGTGTCGGCCAGCGCCGGCGCGTTGCCGGCGGTCTCGGCGCGCAGGCCCCAGCCGTCGAGGATGCACAGGACCACGGGTTTCGGTGTCGTCATCGGGCGGGCCTCCTGGGAATTTCGCGCCCAGTCCTGAGCGAAGCCGGCGGAATTGTCCACTGGAACACCACCCGCGGCTGGTTTCAGACCCTGTGGTAGGGCGATCCGGCCAGGATCGAAGCGGCGCGGTAGAGCTGCTCGCTCAGCATCGCGCGCACCATCATGTGCGGCCAGACCATCGGCCCGAAGGACAGCGCGGCGTCGGCACGGGCGCGCAGGCCGGGGTCGATGCCATCGGCGCCGCCGATCACGAAGGCCGCCTCGGCGCGGCCGGCGTCGCGCCAGCCGGCCAGCATCTGCGCGAATTCGGGCGAGGTCATCTCGCGGCCGCGTTCGTCGAGCACGCAGAGCACCGCGCCGTCGGGCACCGCCCTCTCGAGAAGCGCCGCCTCGGCGGCCATGCCGCCGCCCTTGCGGTCATCGACCTCGGAACAGGTCAGCGGCCCGAGGCCGAGCGCCCGGCCGGTGCGGTCGAAACGGGTGGTATAGTCGTCGATCAACATGCGTTCGGGGCCGGCTTTCAGCCGACCCACCGCGCAAATCCGAACCCGCATCAGCGGAAGTCGTCAGCGACCGCGCCGGACGGGGCCCACATCTTCTCGAGCTGGTAGAACTCGCGGACTTCGGGCCGGAACACATGGACGATCACGTCGCCGGTGTCGATCAGCACCCAGTCGCCGGTGTCCTTGCCCTCGGTTTTCGACAGGACGCCGAATTCCTGCTTCAGCCGATCGGTGAGCTTTTCGGCGATGGCCCCGACCTGACGGCTGGAGCGACCGGTGGCGATCACCATGTAATCGCCCATCTCGGAGCGGCCGCGCAGATCGATCTGCACGACATCTTCGGCCTTGTCATCGTCGAGGGATGCGAGGATCGCCGCAAGCAGGAGCTCGCTTGTTGCGGAAGGCGACTTGGCCATCAGGCCTGCGCCATGCGAGGCGGCTGAGGCCGCCGAGGTGGAAAAAGACAGGTCATCGTCCTCCGATATCGCGCCGCAATCCCGCTTCGGCGCCAAGCGTATCTTCAATGTAGCAAGGGCGCGGCCGTTTTTCAACGTCGCGCCAAATCACTCGGCGGTGTGTCGCGCCAGCTCCGACGGCCGATCCCCTAGCAGGCGCAGTTCGCGTTGCGGGAAAGGGATCGAGATACCGTTCGCCTTGAACGCGTCCCACAGGGCCAGGTAGACGTCGCCGCGGATATTGGTCAGACCCGCCGTCGCGTCGTCGATCCAGAACCGCAGGATGTAGTCCACGCTCGAATCACCGAAGCCGGTGATATGGCAGACCGGCCGCTTCTGCGCCAGCACCCGCTGCACACCGGCCGCGGCGTCGATCGCGACCCGCCGCACCAGGTGCGGATCGTCGCCATAGGCGGTGCCGAAGGTGATATCGAGCCGCACCGAATTGTCGGAATGGGTCCAGTTCACCACTTGGGTGGTGATCAGGTCCTCGTTGGGGATCAGGTATTCCTTGCCGTCGCGGGTGACCACCGAGGCGTAGCGCGCGCCCAGCGTCGAGATCCAGCCGAAGGTCTCGCCCAGCGAGATCACGTCGCCCGGCTTGATCGACTTGTCGAGCAGGATGATCACCCCCGACACCAGGTTCGACACCACCTTCTGCAGGCCGAAGCCAAGCCCGACGCCGATCGCGCCCGACAGCACCGCGAGACCGGTCAGGTCGACGCCGACCGCGCGCAGCCCGACGAAGATCGCGATGCCGTAGAGCAGCAGCTGCAGCATCTTCACCGCCAGCACCTGCATCGACGGGCTGATGTCGGGGTTCTGCTCGATCCGGTGCGCGCTGGTGCGCGACAGCATCCGCGCCAGGAAGAACGCGACGCCCAGCACCAGCGCCGCCTTCAGGACCAGCAGCACCGACAGCCGCACGTCGCCGACATCCACCGCGAGGCTGTCGAGCACCCGCGACACCTCGGAGGTCAGGTCGAGGATCCGCAGCGTGATCCAGGTCCAGGCGCCATAGCGCACCAGGCCGCGCAGCAGCGGGTTCTCGATCATCCGGGCGGCGAAGGCGACGAAGAGCCAGCCCGCCGCCAGGTTGCCGACGATCTCGAGCAGCGCGGTGCCGCCCGGCGGGCCGACCTGGCGCAACACCCCGATCACGATCCAGATCAGCGCCACGAAGACCAGCGCGCGCAGCCGCTTGTGCAGCACCACAAGGTAGCGCATCCGCCAGCGCGGCCAGCCGTCGCGGGTCCGCATCCAGTCGTGCAACCGTGGCCCGAACAGCGCCCGCGCCAGATGCGCCAGCGCGAAGACCCCGGCGATGATGACCAGCTGCCAGGCGTTCCACGGCTGCATCACCCCGTGCAGCACCCGCTCGGCATCGAGCGCCAACCGTTCGCCGAAGTCGGTCACCGTCTCGGCGATCGCCTCGGGCGCCTCTGCCACGGTCTCGGCGGCCTGCTCGGCGCCCTGCTGCGCACCCGACAGCAGATCGGGTGTCTGGGTCTCTGGCTCCATCTCGGCTCCGTCTGGATCGGCGCGGGTCGGTCCGGGCCTGGCTCTGGTCGTCGCCCGACCATGCCCCGCGCCGCGCAGGCGGTCCAGACCCGCCCCGACCGGCGCGGCGCTCTTGCACGCAAGGCCCCGAGGGAGTAACTGACGGGCATGACTCCGGTTTTCGACATGGATGATCGCGCGCGCCTTCCGTGGCGCTTCTTCGGCGCGACCTGCACGATCCTCGCGCGGCGTTGACCGGCCCGCCGGGCCGCGACAACGCGCCCGCACGACCTTCCGTCAGAATTCAGCGCATGAGGACCCACAATGTCCGGCAAGACACTCTACGACAAGATCTGGGACGCCCATCTGGCCCACGAGGCCGATGACGGCACCTGCCTGCTCTATATCGACCGCCACCTGGTGCACGAGGTGACCAGCCCGCAGGCCTTCGAAGGTCTGCGGCTGGCGACCCGTCCGGTGCGCGCGCCCGACAAGACCATCGCCGTTCCCGACCACAACGTGCCGACCACCGAAGGCCGCGACAAGGTCATCGAGAACGAGGACAGCCGGATCCAGGTCGAGGCGCTGCGGCAGAACGCCAGGGATTTCGGGATCGAAATCTATGACATCGACGACGCGCGGCAGGGGATCGTGCACATCGTCGGGCCCGAGCAGGGCTGGACGCAGCCGGGCATGACCATCGTCTGCGGCGACAGCCATACCGCGACCCATGGCGCGTTCGGCGCGCTGGCGCACGGGATCGGCACGTCGGAGGTCGAGCACGTGCTGGCGACCCAGACGCTGATCCAGAAGAAGGCCAAGAACATGCGCGTGACCGTCGACGGCCAGCTGCCGCCCTCCGTCACCGCCAAGGACGTGATCCTTGCAATCATCGGCGAAATC
>JBFGEI010000288.1:0-4228 GCA_041580155.1 Limimaricola sp. | reverse complement strand
GTGTTCATCGTCACGTAGATGATCGAGTTGACGTAACCCATGTACCAGCTGGGATCGGTCAGGATCTTGGCGTAGTTCGCCAGCGTCAGGTTCTGCGGCCAGAGCGAGAAGGCCCCGAGGATTTCGGTGTTGGTCTTCAGGCTCATGTTGATCAGCCAGTAGATCGGCAGCATCAGGAACACGAGATAGAGCGTCATCACCACCACCGAGCCCGAGGGGCGGAAGCGGCGACGGCTGCGGGCGCGCGGCTCGGCGGCGGAAAGATCGCCGGGAATCCGGGTGGCGCCTCGGGAAGAAGTCGCGTCGGTCATCAGACACCATCCCTTTTGTCGAGGTTGGTCATCACGGTGTAGAACACCCAGGAAATCAGCAGGATGACAAGGAAGTACATCAGGCTGAACGCCGCCGCGGGTCCAAGGTCGAACTGGCCCAGCGCCATCTTCACCAGGTCGATCGACAAGAAGGTGGTGGCGTTGCCGGGACCGCCGCCGGTGACCACGAAGGGCTCGGTGTAGATCATGAAGCTGTCCATGAAGCGCAGCAGGATCGCGATCATCAGCACGCCGGCCATCTTCGGCAGCTCGATGAAGCGGAACACCTTCCAGCGCGACGCCTGGTCGATCTTGGCGGCCTGGTAATAGGCGTCGGGGATCGATTGCAGGCCGGCATAGGCCAGCAGCGCCACCAGCGAGGTCCAGTGCCAGACATCCATCACGATGACCGTGGCCCAGGCCGCGAAGAAATCCTGCGTGTAGTTGTAGGAAATCCCGAGCTTGGCCAGCGTGTAGCCCAGCAGGCCGATGTCGACGCGGCCGAAGATCTGCCAGATCGTGCCGACCACGTTCCAGGGGATCAGCAGCGGCAGCGACATCAGCACCAGGCAGAACGAGGCCCAGAAGCCCTTCTTCGGCATGTTGAGCGCGACGAAGATCCCGAGCGGCACCTCGATCGCCAGGATGATCCCCGAGAAGATCAGCTGGCGGCCCAGCGCATTCCACATCCGTTCGCTTTCCAGCATGTCCTTGAACCAGTCGATGCCGGCCCAGAAGAACACGTTGCTGCCGAAGGTGTCCTGCACCGAGTAGTTCACCACGGTCATCAGCGGGATGATCGCCGAGAACGCCACCAGCAGCAGCACCGGCAGCACCAGGAACCACGCTTTCTGATTGACTGTCTTGTTCATCAGGCGGCCTCCCCCCGCTGGTCCGCGGCCGGCGCGACGCGCCAGTCGTCGGAGTAGACGTTGATCGCGCCGGTATCGAACTCCACCCGGTCGGCGCCGGCGGGCACCGGCTCGCCCTCGGACAGGATCGCGTTGATCCGATGCCCGGCGCAATCGAGCCGGACGATCTTGTGGCGGCCGACGTCCTCGATCCGGGCGATCTTCATCGGCAGCCCGTCGCCGCCGGCCCGCAGCCGCACGAATTCGGGGCGGACGCCGATCTGCACCCGGCCACCGACGGGCGCGTAGCCGTCGGAAAGCGGCAGGGTCACGCCCTGCACCGTGGCGTGGTGGCCGCTGACCTCGGCATCCAGCAGGTTCATCCCCGGCGAGCCGATGAAATACCCCACGAAGGTATGCGCGGGCCGCTCGAACAGCTCTTGCGGGGTGCCGATCTGCACCACCCGGCCGTCGTACATCACCACCACCTTGTCGGCGAAGGTCAGCGCCTCGGTCTGGTCATGGGTGACGTAGATCATCGTGTGGCCGAAATCATGGTGCAGCTGCTTCAGCTGGGTCCGCAGCTCCCACTTCATGTGCGGGTCGATCACGGTCAGCGGCTCGTCGAACAGCAGCGCGTTGACGTCCTCGCGGACCATGCCGCGGCCAAGGCTGATCTTCTGCTTGGCGTCGGCGGTCAGGCCGCGCGCCTTGCGGTCGAGCGTCGCCTCCATGCCGATCATCGCGGCGATCTGGTTCACCCGGTCGGCGACGTACTTCGGATCGGCGCCGCGGTTCTTCAGCGGGAACGCCAGGTTCTGGCGCACCGTCATGGTGTCGTAGACCACCGGGAACTGGAACACCTGGGCGATGTTGCGCTCGGCGGTGGGCGCGTCGGTCACGTCGACGCCGTCGAACAAGATTCGGCCCTGGCTGGGCTGCAGCAGCCCCGAGATGATGTTCAGCAGGGTCGACTTGCCGCAGCCCGAGGATCCGAGCAGCGCGTAGGCCTCGCCGTCGACCCAGTCGTGGTTCAGCTCCTTCAGCGCCCAGTCGTCGTCCTTCTGCGGCTGGCTGAGGTAGGAATGCGCGAGATTGTCGAGCGTGATCTTGGCCATGTCAGGCGGCCTCCACATAAGCTGCGGGCGCGACCAGCGGTCCGTCCTCCGCAAAGACATAGACATGCGCCGGATCGAGATAGGCGGTGAGCGTCTGCCCGGGCGAGAGGTTGCGCACGCCGTGGATCAGCCCGACCCAGCGGGCGCCGTGATGATCGAGATGCACGAAGGTCTCGGAGCCGGTGATCTCGGTGACCGCAAGCCGGGTTTCGAAGGCGATGTCGCCGGGGGCGCCGCGTTCGAGTTCCATGTGGTTGGGGCGGAAGCCTCCGACGTAGCGGCCGTCGCGCAACGCCCCGAGCGCGCCGGCGGCGGGAACCTCGCGGCCGCCGTCCAGATGCAGCGTCTGGCCGCGCTTCTCGAACGGCAGGAAGTTCATCGGCGGGTCGGAAAACACCCGCGCCGTGGTCGCGTCGACCGGGTGACGATAGACCTGCGGCGTCGGTCCGAACTGGGTCACCCTGCCCTGCCACAGCGTCGCGACATGGCCGCCCAGCAGCAGCGCCTCTTCGGGTTCGGTGGTGGCGTAGACGAAGATCGACCCGGCTTCCTCGAAGATCTTCGGGATCTCGGCGCGGAGTTCCTCGCGCAGCTTGTAGTCGAGGTTGGCCAGCGGTTCGTCCAGCAACACCAGCCCGGCGTCCTTGACCAGCGCCCGGGCCAGCGCGCAGCGCTGCTGCTGGCCGCCCGACAGCGCCAGCGGCTTGCGGTCGAGAAACGGCGTCAGCTGCATCAGATCGGCGGCCTTGCGCACCGCGGCGTCGATCTCGTCTTTCGACTTGCCAAGCAGGCGCATCGGCGAGGCGATGTTGTCGTAGACCGTCATCGACGGGTAGTTGATGAACTGCTGGTAGACCATCGCCACCTTGCGGTCCTGCACCCTGACCCCGGTGACGTCCTCGCCGTTCCACAGGATCCGGCCGGTGCTCGGTTGATCGAGCCCCGCCATCAGCCGCATCAGCGACGTCTTGCCCGACAGCGTCGGTCCGAGCAGCACGTTCATCGTGCCGTTCTGCAGCGTCAGATCGGTGCGGTGGATCTGGGTCTGGCCCTCCACCTTCTTCGACACGCCCTCGAGTGTCAGTGTCATGCAGTCTCCCCCCTGCGAAGCGGCAGCTATCCGTGCAGCACGGCCTCCGGCATCCTCATGAATCGATCCAGCGCCGCGATCTGATCCCCGGTCAGTCGCAGCCCCAGCTTCGTGCGGCGCCAGACCACGTCTTCGGCGGTCCGCGCGTATTCCTTGTCCTGCAACCAGGTGACCTCGCGCTCGGTCAGCGTGGCGCCGAAATCGCGGCCGAGATCCGCCGCCGCGGCGGCATCGCCCAGCATCAGCCGGGCCTCGGTGCCGTAGGCCCGGATCAGCCGCTGCGCCCAGCGCCGGTCGAGGAACGGGTAGTCGCGCTCCAGCCCGGCGATTTCGTCGGCGACGCCGGCCACCGGAAAATCGCCACCCGGCAGCGCCACCCCGGCGGTCCATGCGCCCTTGGTGTTGCCGAGGATCGGCGCGATCTTCTCGAGCGCGCTTTCGGCCAGCCGCCGGTAGGTGGTGATCTTGCCGCCGAACACGTTGAGCACCGGCGCGCCGCCCTCGGAATTGACCTTCAGCGTGTAGTCGCGGGTCGCCGCGGTGGCCGAGCTGGCGCCGTCGTCATACAGCGGCCGCACCCCGGAATAGGTCCAGACGATGTCGTCGCGGGTCACCGGCCGCTCGAAATACTCCGACGCGAACTTGCACAGGTAGTCCTGCTCTTCCGGGGTGCAGACCGGCGCGACCGACGGGTCGTCGTGATCGGCGTCGGTGGTGCCGATCAGCGTGAAGTCGGTCTCGTAGGGGATCGCGAAGATGATCCGCCCGTCGGTGCCCTGGAAGAAGTAGCACTTGTCGTGGTCGAACAGCCGCTCGGTGACGATATGGCTGCCGCGCACCAGCCGCACGCCCTCGCGC
>JBFGEI010000287.1:0-4237 GCA_041580155.1 Limimaricola sp. | reverse complement strand
TGGCCGTCGCGCTTTTCCAGCTGGTAGGGCGGCAGCCGCAGCTTCTCGAACCAGTCCATGAACTCGGGCGTGAACATCTGCCGCTTGCCGTAGAAGGTGTTGCCGCGCATCCAGGTGCTTTCGCCGCGGGTGAGGCTCAGGGTGCGGATGTGGTCGAGCTGCTCGCGCAGCTCGCGTTCGTCGATGATCTCGGCCAGCCGGATCGACTTGCTGCGGTTGATCAGGCTGAAGGTCACCTGGGTGTCGGGGTTGTTGCGGAACACCGACTGACACATCAGCAGCTTGTAGAAATCGGTGTCGATCAGCGACCGCACGATCGGGTCGATCTTCCACTTGTGGTTCCAGACGCGGGTGGCGATGTCCATCAGTCGATCACCACGCCGGCGTCGGCCATGGTGTCGAGCGCGTCGGCGAGGCTGCCGTCAAGATCGATGCCGCGGCACAGATGGCTGATCAGCGCGACCTTGTAGCCCAGCTTCGCCGCGTCGAGCGCCGAGTAGGCGACACAGAAATCGGTGGCGAGCCCGACCAGGCTCAGCGCGGTCACGCCGCGGTCGCGCAGATAGCCATCAAGCCCGGTCGCGGTTCTGCGGTCGTTCTCGAAGAACGCCGAGTAGCTGTCGATGCCGCGCCTGAACCCCTTGCGGAGTATCAGGTGGGCATCGGTGCGCAGGTCCCCATGGAACCCGGCGCCCGCCGATCCCTGCACGCAGTGATCCGGCCACAGCACCTGGGTGCCGTAGGGCATCTCGACGCTTTGGTACGGCGCCATGCCGGGATGCTGACTGGCGAAGGAGGAATGATCGGCCGGGTGCCAGTCCTGGGTCAGCACGGTGACCGCGAAATCGTCGAAAAGCCGGTTGATGCCGGGCACGATGGCGTCGCCCCCGGCCACGGCCAGCGCGCCGCCGGGGCAGAAATCATTCTGCACGTCGATCACGATCAGGGCTTCGGTGGCGGGGCGCATGGCGGTCTCCTGAGAGGTCTGGCGGGCATCCTCGGGGAGACGCGCGCCAAGGTCAATCGCGCGGCATCGCCGCGGCGATGGCGTCGGCGGCGCGCTCCAGCCCGGCGTCGTCCAGCGCGCTCGCGGCGACGCTGGCGATCAGCTGCGGGTCATGCGCGGCGCGCGACCTAGCGTAGGCCGGGTCGTAATGCTGCTGCATCAGCGCCGCCGACAGCGCCCGCATCTCGCCGGCGGCAAGCAGCGCCTGCCAGCCGTCGACGATCTCGTGTCCGCGATGCGCCCGCAGCTGGTCGAGCAGCTGCGCCAGCCGGTCGCGATCGGCGCTGACATCCTCGTAGGCCCGGGTCAGGAACTCGGCGCGCGCGCCGAGCGGCGCGGTGATCTCGATCCGCGGCGCCGGGGTCATCGCGGCCCAGAGGCTCGGCGGCAGGATGATCCGGCCGATCTTCGAGCTTTCGGCCTCGACCAGCACCGGTCGCGCCGGGTCGAGCCGGGCGAATGCCGCCGCCAGCGCGCTCTCGAAGCCCTTCTGTGCCGGCTGGTCCTCGGGCGCGCCACCCAGCAGCGACCCGCGATGCCCGGCCAGACCCTCGAGATCGACCACCTGCACCCCGCGCGCCGCCAGCCGCGGCAGCAGCGCGGTCTTGGCGGTGCCGGTGAAGCCGTCGAGCAGCACCAGCCGGTGCGGCAGCGGCGCGTCGTAAAGCGCCGCGTGCACCAGCCGGCGCCAGCTCTGGTAGCCGCCCTGCACCACCTCGGCGCGCCAGCCGATCTGGGTCAGGATCGAGGCGAAGGAATTCGAGCGCTGACCGCCGCGCCAGCAATAGACCAGCGGCCGCCAGCGGTATTCGCGATCCGCCAACGGTCCCGCGATATGGTCGGCGGCGTTGCGCGCCACCAGCGCGGCGCCGATCTTGCGCGCCGCGAACGGGCTGACCCGGGTGTAGATCGTGCCGACCTCGGCGCGTTGCGCGTCGCTCAGCACCGGCAGCGACACCGCGCCGGGGACATGGTCCTCGGCGTATTCGGCGGGGCTGCGCACGTCGATCACCTCGTCGAAACCGTGATCGAGAAAGGCGGGGAGGCTGGCGAAACTCTGGCTCATGACGGCCCTTCTATCCGCCCGCCGGCCGCTGCGAAAGCGCCGCCATCACTACTTTGTCCTGCAAATACGCAATCCCGACGCCGGCCCGGCCGCACCACGACAAGGGGCCGCGGATCGCCCCGCGGCCCCTGCCCGTCCCGTCATGCGCCGTCGATCACTCGGTGTCGAAGGTCAGCGCCTTGACCTGGCGGAACAGCCCGGTGTCGCGCAGCTTCTGCAGCACCGCCTCGGGCACCGCATCGTCGACATAGAGGATCGCGATCGCCTCGCCGGCGCGGTTGTCGCGGCCCAGCGTGAAGTTGGCGATGTTGACGTCGTTCTCGCCCATGATCGTGCCGAGCTTGCCGATGATCCCCGGCACGTCCTCGTTGGTCGTATAGACCATGTGCTCGCCGATCTCGGCATCGATGTTGATGCCCTTGATCTGGATGAACCGCGGCTTGCCGTCCGAGAACACCGTGCCGGCGACCGAACGCTCGCGCTTGTCGGTGACGATGGTCACCTTCACGTAGCCCTCGAAGGTGCCCGACCGGTCCTGCTTGGTGGTCGAGACATGCACCCCGCGCTCCTTGGCGATCACCGGGGCCGACACCATGTTCACGTCCGGGTTGGCCTTGCGCAGGATCCCGGCGATGACGCCGCAGTTCAGCGCCGCGAGGTTCATCTCGGACACCACGCCGTCGTAGAGGATGTTGATCGCGGTGATCGGCTCGTCGGTCATCTGGCCGGTGAAGTTGCCCAGATGCCCGGCCAGCGCGATCCACGGCCCCATGATCTTCGCCTCTTCGGCGGTGATCGACGGCATGTTGATCGCGTTGGTGACGGCGCCGGTCAGCAGGTAGTCGGACATCTGCTCGGCGACCTGCAGCGCGACGTTCTCCTGCGCCTCGCTGGTGGCGGCGCCCAGGTGCGGCGTGACCACAACGTTGGCCAGGTTGAACAGCGGCGACGCGGTCGCCGGCTCTTCGGCGAAGACGTCGAAGGCGGCGCCGGCGACGCGGCCCTCGGTCAGCGCCTCGGCCAGCGCCGACTCGTCGACCAGCCCGCCACGGGCGCAGTTCACGATCCGCACGCCGGGCTTCAGCTTGGCGATGTTCTCACGGCTCAGGATGTTGCGGGTCTGGTCGGTCAGCGGCACGTGCAGGGTGATGAAATCGGCCCGCGCCAGCAGGGTCTCGAGTTCGACCTTCTCGACGCCAAGCTGGTCGGCGCGCTCTTCGCTGAGGAACGGGTCATAGGCCACGACCTTCATCTTCAGGCCATGCGCCCGGTCGATCACGATCGAGCCGATGTTGCCGGCGCCGATCACGCCCAGCGTCTTGCCGGTGACCTCGACGCCCATGAAGCGCGACTTCTCCCACTTGCCGGCATGGGTCGAGGCGTTGGCCTCGGGGATCTGCCGCGCGACGGCCATCATCATCGAGATCGCGTGCTCGGCGGTGGTGATCGAATTGCCGAAGGGGGTGTTCATCACGATGATGCCCTTCTTCGACGCCGCCGGGATATCGACGTTGTCGACCCCGATGCCGGCGCGGCCGATCACCTTGAGGTTGGTCGCGGCGGCGATCAGCTTTTCGGTGGCCTTGGTCGCCGAGCGGATCGCGAGACCGTCGTACTGGTCGATGATCGCGGCCAGCGCGTCCTTGTCCTTGCCCAGCTTGGGCTGGAAATCGACCTCGATGCCGCGGTCGCGGAAGATCTGCACGGCCGCGTCGGACAGCGCGTCGGAAATGAGAACCTTGGGGGCCATGATGGGCTCCTTGAGATGTGCGCGGCGGCGGTGGCCGGCCTGGCGCATGAAAGGGAATGCGGGGCGGCGGCGCCGCCCCCGTCGTTACGCCTGCGCGGCGATTTCCTGCTCGAAGGCCCAGTCGAGCCAAGGCAGCAGCGCCTCGATGTCGCTGGTCTCGACGGTGGCGCCGCACCAGATCCGCAGACCTGCGGGCGCGTCGCGGTAGGCGCCGATATCGAGCGCGACGTCCTCTTTCTCGAGCCGCTTGGCCACCGCCTTGGCAAACGCCGCCCCGTCGGCGATGCGGTCGTCCGTGAACTTCAGGCAGACGCTGGTGTTCGATCGGGTCGCGTCATCCTCGGCGAGGTTGCCGATCCAGGGGCGCGCGTCGCAGAAGTCCCAGATCGCCTGCGCGTTGGCGTCGGCGCGGGCC
>JBFGEI010000286.1:0-4251 GCA_041580155.1 Limimaricola sp. | reverse complement strand
GCTACCATCTGAAATACGGGCTGCGCGACTATCGCGGCGGCGGCCGGTCCAGCGCCCGCGAGACCGCGGCGCGGGTCGCGGCGGGTGGCGTCGCGCGTGCGGCGCTGGCGGCGCTGGTGCCGGGGCTGAAGATCACCGGCTACATGGTGCAGATGGGCGAAAAGAAGATCGACCGCGCCCGGTTCGACATCGACCAGGTCGGCCGCAACGACTTCTGGTGCCCCGATGCCAACGCCGCCGAGGAGTGGAACCACTACCTCGACGCGCTGCGCAAGGACCACAACTCGGTCGGCGCGATGATAGAGGTCACCGCCTCGGGCGTGCCCGCGGGCCTCGGTGCGCCGGTGTACGGCAAGCTCGACACCGACCTGGCGGCGGCGATGATGTCGATCAACGCGGTGAAGGGGGTCGAGATCGGCGAAGGCATGGCGGCGGCGGCGCTGACCGGGCGCGACAATGCCGACGAGATCTTCATGGGCGACGATGGCCCGGAGTACGGCTCGAACCACTCGGGCGGCATCCTCGGGGGGATCAGCTCGGGACAGGACGTGGTGCTGCGCTTCGCGGTCAAGCCGACCTCGTCGATCCTGTCGCCGCGCAAGTCGATCCGGATCGACGGCAGCGCGACCGAGGTGGTGACCAAGGGTCGGCACGACCCCTGCGTCGGGATTCGCGCGGTGCCGGTGGCCGAGGCGATGATGGCCTGCGTGCTGCTCGATCACCTGCTGCTGGACCGTGGCCAGACCGGCGGCGTGCGCGGCCGGATCGGCTGAGACCGGCACCGCCGGACACTTCAAGGCCGCCCCGAGGGGCGGCCTTTTTCGTCCGAAGGTCAGATCCAGTAGTACGGCGCGCCGAAGTGGGTGTAGGTCGCCTCTTCCCAGCGCCGGTCGTCGTACCAGCGGTCGGTGCGTGTCGGCGCCCCCTGCAACTGCGACTCGGTGATGTCGGTGCGGTAGCCGCCAAGCCCGGAGTCGTAGTCGAGCTTGGCCCAGGGGATCGGGTAGTGGTCCTCGCCGATGCCGAGGAAACCGCCGAAGCCCATCACCGCGTAGCTGATCCGGCCGCTGCGCTTGTCGATCACCAGGTGGTCGATATGACCGATCTTGCCGCCGTCAGACCCGAACACCTCGGTGCCGTTGACCCGGTCGGACGAGATCTGGTTGCTGTTGCTGTAGTCGAACATGATGTCCTCCTTTGCAGTGACAGCTGAAAAACCTGTATCCCCTTGGGCGTGTTCCGGGACCGCCGGAGTTGTGCGGTTTCCTGCCGATCCGCGGCGCGACATCTGCACCGCGAGGATGCCGCCGGCGACCACCGCGACGCCGGCCAGATCGCCGGGCCGCAGCGATTCGCCCAGCAGCAGCGCGGCGATGACGACGCCGAAGAACGGGTTCAGGAAATGGAAGGTCGCGGCGCGCACCGCGCCGATCCGGCCGACCAGCACGAACCAGACCATGGTGGCCAGCAGCCCCGGCACCAGCGCGGTGTAGAGAAACGCCAGCACCAGGCTCAAGGACCAGTCGATCGGCCGGGTTTCGAAGGCCAGCGCCGGCAGCAGCAACGCCGCCGCGCCGACCAGCATCTGCAGCGCCACCACCATCAGCAGGTTACCGCCCGAGCTGGCGCCGCGCACCGCCAGCGTCGCAACCGCCAGCGCCAGCGCCGCGACGCCGCAGAGCGCCACGCCCAGAAGATCGAGACCGCCGCCCAGCCGGCCGCCCATGATCACCGCGACCCCGAGCATGCCGGCCACCAGCCCCATCGCCGCCAGCCGCGGCAGCCGATCGCGGAACACCAGCCAGCCGATCAGCGCCACCAGCAGCGGCATCGTCGAGGCGATGATCGCGGCCAGCGACGCCTCGATCCATTGCATCGCGGTGAAGTTCAACCCGAGATAGAGCGCGTTCTGGCACAGCCCGAACACCACCACGCCGCGCCATTGCGCCCGGGTCAGTCGGGCGCTCTGGCCCAGCGCCAGCGCCAGCGCCACGCCCAGCACCCCGGCCAGGCCGAAGCGCAGCGTCAGCGCGGTCAGCGGCGGCGCCTGCGCCACCACGATCCGCGCGGCGCTGAACGCCGACGACCAGATCAGCGCGAAGCTGAGACCCAGCAGCAGCGACCTGACATCCATGGCGATATCTCCCCGGCTCTTGCGCGAGGCGGATACGAAAAAGGGCCGCCCTCCCGGGCGACCCTTTCGCAAGCCTGACCGCGCCGCAAGGCGCGGCGGCCGGCTTATTCGTTGACGCTGTCCTTCAGGGCCTTGGCGATGGTCATCTTGACCACCTTGTCGGCCTCTTTCTGGATCTGCTCGCCGGTGGCGGGGTTGCGCACCATCCGCTCCGGACGCTCGCGGCAGTAGATCTTGCCGACGCCGGGAAGCGTCACGGCGCCACCACCGGACACCTCGCGGGTGATGATCGCGACCAGCGCGTCCAGGGCGGCGCCGGCGGATTTCTTGTCGCTGCCGGACTCGTCGGCGATGGCGCTGACGAGCTGCGCCTTGGTCATCGGTTTGGCCATTCTCAGGTCTCCTCTCACAGCCCGGTGGTAGGGCAAATCCTTGCGCCGCAAGGGCGGCGTCCGCATAGACCCACAATTATTTTCAGGGCATTGCAAGCCGAAATCGTCGATTACCCCAAGGAATGAGCGGATTTCAGAGGAATGCGGTTTCTTCGAAACTTCTCAGCTTGCGGCTGTGAATCCTTTCCAGCGGCATTTCGCGCAGGCTTTCCATCGCGCGGATCCCGATCATCAGATGACGGGCGACCTGGGTCTTGTAGAAATCCGAGGCCATTCCGGGCAGTTTCAACTCACCGTGCAACGGCTTGTCGCTGACGCAGAGCAGCGTGCCATAGGGCACCCGGAACCGGAATCCATTGGCCGCGATGGTCGCGGATTCCATGTCCAGCGCCACCGCCCGGGATTGCGACAGGCGCTGCACCGGACCCGACTGGTCGCGCAACTCCCAGTTGCGGTTGTCGATCGTCGCCACGGTGCCGGTGCGCATGATCCGCTTCAGCTCGAAGCCCTTGAGTTCGGTCACCGCGGCCACCGCGTCCTCGAGCGCGATCTGGATCTCGGCCAGCGCCGGGATCGGCACCCAGACCGGCAGGTCGTCGTCGAGCACGTGGTCCTCGCGCAGGTAGCCATGCGCCAGCACGAAGTCGCCGAGCCGCTGGCTGTTGCGCAGTCCGGCGCAGTGCCCGACCATCAGCCAGGCATGCGGCCGCAGCACCGCGATATGGTCGGTCGCGGTCTTGGCGTTCGACGGGCCGACGCCGATGTTGACCAGGGTGATGCCCTGCCCGCCGGCATGCTTCAGGTGATAGGTCGGCATCTGCGGCAGCTTCGGCGGCACCTGGATCGGTGCCTCGGGGTCGGTGATGACCTGATTGCCGGGGCCGACGAAGGCGGTGTAGCCGCTGTCGGGATCCGCCAGCACGTGGCGCGCGAAGGCCTCGAATTCCTCGACGTAGAACTGGTAGTTGGTGAACAGCACGTGGTTCTGGAAATGCGTCGGGTCGGTCGCGGTGTAATGCGCCAGGCGCGCCAGCGAATAGTCGATCCGCTGCGCGGTGAACGGCGCCAGCGGCGCCGAGCCGTCGGGGTAGACGAAGCCGTTGCCGTTGACGATGTCGTCATGCGTGGTCGACAGGTCCGGCACGTCGAACACGTCGCGCAGGTGGAAATCCATCGCGCCGTCCTGCGGCACCGACATCGACGGGTCGTTGGCCACCGCGAAATGCACCGGCATCGGCGTGTCCGAGGCACCGATCACCACCGGCACGCCGTGGTTCTGGATCAGCAGCCCCATCTGCTGTTCGAGATAGTTTCCGAACAGCTCGGGCCGGGTGATCGTGGTCGAATAGGTGCCGGGACCGGCGACATGGCCAAAGCTCAGCCGGCTGTCGGCCAGCGCGAAGGTCGCGGTCGAGAACCGGATCTCCGGGTAGAAGGCGCGGTAGCGCGACACCGGCATGCCGCCGGTCAGCGTTTCGGTGAACTTGCTGCACAGGAATTGCGACGCGGTGTCGTAGAGTTGCTTGAGCCGGACCAGCGCCGCCGCCGGATCGGTGAAGGCCTCGGCAGCCGGGACCGGCGGCGACTGGATCTTCAAGCTCTTGTCCATGATGTTCATTCCTGTCCCTCGTAGAGTTCGACGATCTCGAAGCGGGTGACGTCGACCAGCCCGAGATCGGAAATGCGCAGCTCGGGGATCACCACGAGCGCGAGCAGCGAATGCTG
>JBFGEI010000285.1:0-4256 GCA_041580155.1 Limimaricola sp. | reverse complement strand
TGCCGGAGGGCGGCACGCTGCGGCTGGCGTGCCGCGACGTGCTGCGCGATGGCCGAGCCGGTGTCGAAATCGAGGTCGCCGACACCGGGATCGGCATGGATCCGTCGACCCAGGCCCGGATCTTCGATCCGTTCTTCACCACCAAGCGCAGCCTCGGCACCGGGCTTGGCCTGTCGATCAGCCAGAATCTGGTGTCGCACGCTGGCGGCGCGCTGAGCGTGCAAAGCGCGCCCGATGCCGGCAGCTGCTTCACTATCTGGCTGCCCAGTGCAGCCCCTGTCTCCGGGTCAGTCTGACCCGGACCGGCGCCTACGCCGGCCGCCGCGGGACAAAATGTCCAGTTCTGTGCCACGGCACACCGGGACCCGAGACATAGTGTCCTTATAAGCCACTGATATAGCTAATGATTTTTATTGACAGCGCAAGGGCCGCCGATACAGCTTTTCCGCGTTGCGACCCCACGCCAGCGCCGCCGGGAGACGGAGCCGAGGGGACGCCCATGGGGAGGAAACAGATGAGCACGTCTCAGTCGAAGGGCCCGTTCGGGTTCCTGCTAAAAGAAAACATCGTCGCCAAGCCGGGCTTCAACCGCTGGATGGTGCCGCCCGCGTCGATCGCGATCCACCTGTGCATCGGGTCGGTCTACGCCTGGTCGGTGTTCAACCCGGCGCTGACCCGTGAACTCGGTGTCGTGTCGAGCGCCGCCGAAGACTGGTCGCTGTCGTCGGTGGTCTGGATCTTCTCGGTTTCCATCGTGTTCCTCGGCCTCGCCGCGGCGTTCGGCGGCAAATGGCTTGAGAAAGTCGGCCCGCGGATGGTCGGCGTGCTCGCTGCCTGCCTCTGGGGCGGCGGCTTCGTCATCGGCTCCTTCGGGATCGCGGCGCACCAGCTGTGGATGATCTACCTCGGCTACGGCGTGCTGGGCGACTGCGGCCTCGGACTCGGCTACGTGTCGCCGGTCTCGACGCTGATCCGCTGGTTCCCGGACCGGCGCGGCATGGCCACCGGCATGGCAATCATGGGCTTCGGCGGCGGTGCGATCATCGCGGCCCCGCTCAAGGGCTGGCTGCTGAACCTCTACTCCGAAGCCCCGACCTTCCTCGGCATGAAGGCCGATCTCGCGACGGTGACCGAAGCCGGCCGGGTGTTCGTCGAGCAGGGCGGCCAGCGGGTCGAGGCGGTCGCCGCCACCGCGGCCCAGGCCGCGCAGATCCCCGGCGTCGTCGCCGATGGTCTCTATGCCGTGGGCACCGGCAACACCGGCGCCGCCGCGACCTTCCTGACGCTGGGCATCGGCTACTTCGTCGTGATGATCATCGCGGCCTTCGGGTTCCGCGTTCCCGCCGAGGGCTGGAAGCCCGAAGGCTGGCAGCCGAAGCCGGAAGCCGCCTCGAACGGCATGATCACCCGCAACAACGTGCATATCGACCAGGCGATGAAGACGCCGCAGTTCTGGCAGCTGTGGATCATGCTGTGCTTCAACGTGACCGCCGGCATCGGCGTGATCGGGGTCGCCAAGACCATGATGTCGGAAATCTACGGCACCTCGATGCCGCTGATCGTGACCGCGGCCTTCGCCTCGACCTACGTGCTGATGATCTCGGTGTTCAACATGGTCGGCCGGTTCTTCTGGGCCTCGACCTCGGACTACATCGGTCGCAAGAACACCTATCACATCTTCTTCGTGCTGGGTGCGATCCTCTACATGTCGATCCCCTACTTCGCCTCGGCCACCGCGAGCGACCCGTCGGTGATCTGGCTGATCGGCTTCTACGTCGCCACGATGATCATTTTCACCATGTATGGCGGCGGCTTCGCGACGATCCCGGCCTACCTGGCGGACATGTTCGGCACCATGCATGTCGGCGGCATCCACGGCCGTCTGCTGACCGCCTGGTCGACCGCCGGCGTGCTCGGACCGCTGCTGATCACCTCGCTGCGTGACATGTCGCTGAAATCGGCGGTCGCCGACCTGGCGAGCCGCGTCGATCCGGCGGCTTTCGCCGCGAAGTTCGGCGCCGGTCTCGACCAGCTCGACCAGCTGGTGGCGGCCAAGACCGTGACGATCTCGGGGCTGATGTCGATCGCGCCCGCGGGCACCATCGACCCGACGCCGAGCCTGTACAACACGACGATGTACGTGATGGCCGGCCTGCTGGTCGTGGCGTTCTTCGCCAACCTGACGATCCGCCCGGTCGGCGCGCGGCACCACCATGCACAGCAGACCCCGCAGATGGGCGCCGTTCCCGGCGAGTGACATGGCCGCGGGGCCCCGGCCCCGCGATCCGCTGCGTGACATCGAAGGCCGCGTCCGGAAATCGGGCGCGGCCGTTCGCATTGCGGCGGGCCGACCCCGGCCCGCACACGCATGCCGGGAACTGCGCCGCCGCGGTCGATCCGCAGCCTCGGATGTGATAACACTGGCTATATACAGCCGGGCTCGGACCGCGTAAGGGGAGGCGCTTGTCCCGCCCGATTCCGAGTGGGAGCCGCACCGGCACCGGCCGGCCTGAACCAACGGATACCCCCTCGCATGATCCAGACCCTCCAAGACGCGCTGACAGCGCGCGGTTACGCCACGCTGACCCCGGTGCAGGACGCCGTCACCCGCCCCGATCTCGATGGCGCCGACCTGCTTGTCTCGGCGCAGACCGGGTCCGGCAAGACCGTCGGCTTCGGCCTCGCCATCGCGTCGACCCTGCTGGGCGAGGCCGAGCGTCTTGACCGCGCCGCGGCACCGCTGGCGCTGGTGATCGCACCGACCCGCGAGCTGGCGTTCCAGGTGATGCGCGAGCTGACCTGGCTCTACGAGAAGGCCGGCGCGACCGTCACCTCCTGCGTCGGCGGCATGGACATGCGCGACGAACGCCGCGCGCTCGAGCGGGGCGCGCATATCGTGGTCGCGACCCCGGGCCGGCTGGTCGACCACATCCGCCGCGGCTCGATCGACCTGACCGACATCCGCGCCGTGGTGCTCGACGAGGCCGACGAGATGCTCGACCTGGGCTTCCGCGAGGACCTCGAATTCATTCTCGGCGCCGCGCCGGAAAGCCGTCGCACGCTGATGTTCTCGGCCACCGTGCCGCCGGCGATCGCCAAGCTCGCCAAGACCTTCCAGCGCGACGCGGTCCGGGTCGCGACCGCCACCGCCGGTGGCCAGCACGCAGACATCGAATACCGCGCGCTGCAGGTCGCCCAGCAGGACGCCGAGGGCGCGATCATCAACGTGCTGCGCTATCAGGACGCCGCCAACGCCATCGTGTTCTGCAACACCCGCGCGATGGTGTCGCGGCTGACCGCCCGGCTGTCGAACCGCGGCTTCTCCGTGGTTGCGCTGTCCGGCGAGCTGAGCCAGAACGAGCGCACCCACGCGCTGCAGGCGATGCGCGACGGCCGTGCCCGGGTCTGCGTCGCCACCGACGTGGCGGCGCGCGGCATCGACCTGCCCGACCTCGAACTGGTGGTGCACGCGGAACTGCCGACCAACGCCGAAACCCTGCTGCACCGCTCGGGCCGTACCGGCCGCGCCGGTCGCAAGGGCGTCAGCGCGCTGGTGGTGCCGGCCAAGGTCCGCAAGAAGGCCGAGCGCCTGCTCTACACCGCGAAGATCACCGCCGACTGGACCGTGCCGCCCTCGGCCGACGACATCCTGCGCCGCGACGAAGAGCGGCTGCTCGAGGACCCGGTCTGGTCCGAGACGATTCCGTCGGACGCCGCCGAGTTCGCTGCAAAGCTGCTCGAGCTGCACGGCGCCGAGAAGATCGCCGCCGCCTATCTGAAGATGTACCGCACCCGCCGCTCGGCGCCCGAAGAGCTGTCGGCCCCGGATTCGACCCCGGCCCGCAAGCCGCAGGAATTCGGCCCCAGCACCTGGTTCTCGATCTCTGCCGGTCGCGACGACCGGGCCGAGGCCCGCTGGGTGCTGCCGCTGCTGTGCCGCGCCGGCAATATCTCCAAGGACGACATCGGCGCGATCCGGATCCAGCAGACCGAGACCTTCATCGAGATCGCCGAGCGCGCCGTCGAAGGCTTCCTGCGCGAGATCGGTCCCGACATGTCGCCGGAAGACGGGCTGAAGATGCGCAAGCTCGACTCGGCGCCCGACCTGGCCCGCGGTCCGCGCCCCGAGCGGGGCCCGCGCCCCGACCACGCGCCGCGTGCCGAAGCCGACAGCGCTCCGGCGCCGCAGCAGGCCGACAGCGCCCCGGTCGCGGCCGACGCAGCACCCGCCGCAGCGCCCGTCGCGTCCCCGATCG
>JBFGEI010000284.1:0-4276 GCA_041580155.1 Limimaricola sp. | reverse complement strand
CGCGCAGATCCTCGGGCAGCAGCGCCGCGGGGATGTTCTGGAAGCAGACCGGGCGCAGGAAGCGGCGGATCGACAGGGTGCCGACCGAGGTGGCACCGAAGTTGGTCGAGGCCGGATAGGGCCCGCCATGGACCATCGCGTCGGCCACCTCGACCCCGGTGGGGAAACCGTTTGCCAGAAGCCGCCCTGCCTTGCGTTCCAGCAGCCGCAACAGCGGCGCGGCCTCGGCTGCGTCCTCCTCGTCGATCTGCAGCGTACAGGTGAGCTGGCCCTCGAGCTGTCGCGCCACGGCGCGCATCTCCTCGGCGGTGTCGGCCAGAACCACGACGCCCAAGGGTCCGAAGGCCTCTTCGTGCAGCGTCGTATCGGCCAGCCAGTCGGGGGCGCCGGTGACGAACAGCGCCGGAGAGGCGTGGCGCGGATCGCTTTCCCGCGCGAGGAGTGTCTCCGCCCGGCGGTTCGCCGTCAGCGCCTCGCGGGCCGCACGAAACGCCGCGGCGATGCCGGGGGTCAGCATCGGCTGGTCGGGCGCCTCGCCCAGCGCCTTGGCCGCGACATCGATGAAGCTGTCGGCATAGTCGCCCGCCGGCAGCACCACCACGCCCGGGTTGGTGCAGAACTGTCCCGCCCCCATTAGCAGCGAGGCGGCCCAGCCCGACGCGATCTCCGCGCCGCGCGCGGCCAGCGCATGCGGCAGCACGAAGACCGGGTTGATCGACCCCAGTTCACCGAAGAAGGGGATCGGATCGGGGCGCGCGGCGCAGAGGTCGAACAGCGCCCGCCCCCCCGTAAGCGAACCGGTGAAGCCGACCGCACGGATCAGCGGATGCCGCACCAGCGCCTCGCCCACGGCGCGGTTGCCGCCCTGGATCTGGCTGAAGACGCCCGGGTGCAGCCCTTCGGCCTCGCGCGCCGCATCGATCGCCTGCGCCACGAGATCGGCCACGCCGGGATGTGCCGAGTGGCCCTTGACCACGACCGGGCAGCCCGCCGCCAGCGCCGCGGCGGTGTCGCCGCCGGCGCTGGAGAAGGCGAGCGGGAAGTTCGAGGCGCCGAACACCGCCACGGGACCGATCGGCCGCTGCATCATCCGCAACTCGGGACGCGGCATCGGTTGGCGATCCGGCTGAGCGGGATCGTGGCGCAGGTCGAGATGTTGCCCTGCCTCGACGTGATCGGCAAAAAGGTTGAGCTGGGCCACGGTGCGCCCGCGCTCGCCAGTCAGCCGGGCTTCCGGCAGTCCGGTCTCGCGCATGCCGATCTCGGTGATCGCGGCGCCGCGCGCCTCGATCTCCTGGCCGATGCGGCGCAGAAAGGCCGCGCGCTGCGCGCCGCTGGTGGCCGAGTAGCTGTCGAACGCGGCCTCGGCGGCCTCGCAGGCGCGGTCGACCAGTTCGGGGGTGCCCGCCTGGAACAGGTCCGGCGCACCGTGGATCGGCTGGTTCTCGAACTGCGCCGTGCCGTCGCGCCACTCGCCCGCGATCAGATGCTTGGTCTTGAGCATGGAATGCTCCTTTCGGATGTCTTCGGACAGGGCTTGGCCGGTCTTGGTGTGCCGTGATGCCTGCGCGCGACGGGGTAATTCGTGCGCGAGGCTCGGATTGGACTGCAAAGCGCGTTTGCCGGCCCAGATGGTCGCACTGCCGCCCGGCAATCGACTTGATAGGTCGGGGCCGCCGCAAGGCGGCCCCGGGGGAGGATCAGGAAAAGACCGTGCCGCCATTGATGTCGACATTGGCGCCGGTGATGAAGGACGCCGCCGGAGAGGCCAGGAACACCGCGAGTTCCGCCACTTCCTCCGAGGTCCCTTCGCGCTTCAGCGGCGTGTTGCCCGCCACCGTCTTGCGCACTTCGGGCTTGGTGAAGATGTTGTGGAAGTCGGTGTCGATCATCCCCGGGCACAGCGCGTTGACGCGGATCGCGGGCGCCAGCTCCTTGGCCATGCCGCGGGTCATCGTCATGATCGCGCCCTTGGCCGCGCCGTAGGCCAGCGCGCCACCACCGGCGCCGTCGCGGCCCGCCTGGGACGCCATGTTCACGATCGCGCCGCCTTCCGTCATGAAGGGCAGCGCCGCCTGCACCAGCAGGAAGGCCGAGGTGACGTTGATGTCCATAACCGCCTGCCAATGCTCGGGGGTGATTTCGGGAATGGTCTTGCGCGCGATCAACCCACCGGTCACCGGCATCACCACGTGGATCGCGCCGTAAGCCTCGGCGGCGGCGGCGGCGAAGGCCTTGACCTGTGCCGGGTCGGTCATGTCGCCCTGCATCGCGAAGGCGCTGCCACCCATGTCCTTGATCTCGCGCACGGCGGTCTCGGCGCCCTCGCCGCTCTGGTAGTAGTTGATCGCGACATTGGCGCCCGCCTTGGCGAGGCGGATGGCGCAGGCACGGCCGATGTCGCGTCCGCCGCCGGTGACGATCGCGGTTTTTCCCTTGAGTTCCATGTGTTCGGTCCTTCGAATTGAGTGGAGTTGCGCCGTCCGGGTCTCACCGGACGGTAGGGTGTCAGGTCCGGGCGAGCTTCTTGATCACCCGCTTGAAGCTGCGCTCCTCGGCATCGGTGAAATAGAGGTCGCAGTCGTAGCCCTGGTCGTCGAGGAAGTGGAAAACCCGCTTCGGCGCGTCGAGCCTGTAGGGCACCAGAAGCGTCGCGATCCGGTGCCGCGTCGCCTCGGGGAAGCGCGCGGTAAGGCAGGTGCTGACCGGCAGGCCGTCGTATTCCTTGGGATCGACCCCGGGGAACCCGGTTTCCTGCGAAAGCTCCGGCATCCCCGCCTCGGACCACACGAGCTGCCCGTAGAAGCCCGCCTTCTGCCCGGTGTAGCGGAACGAGGCCTGGCCCAGTTCGAATGGCGCGTTGGCGTGCAAAAGCCAGTCGATCGAGACCGGGGCTTCGGCGTCGATGCTGTCGACGATGACGAAGTAGCTGTCATGGACGAAATGCACCTCGCGGCTGACGCTGGTCACCTCGGGGCTGAGCGAACGGTAGGCGGCGGTGGCGTCACCGTGGATGTAGATCTCTTCGCCGCGGTCCTCTGCGGTGATGATCTTTCCGGTCGCCGCCATGGCGCGGGCCTTGTCCTTGTCGGCGTACTGCCCCTTGCCGTCGATCAGGATGGCGTTCTTGGACCGCGTCTGCCGCCGCCAGCCTTGGTGCATCGACGAGTTGAAGGCGACGTAGTGCCCCGACTGGATCGCCAGATCCTCGCCGAAGGCCGACAGGCAGAAGGCATTCTGGTCGCCGTGGCTGTGACTGATCGAGCCGAAGGGCGAGGACTTCATCACGAATTGCAGGTGCTTTTCGGGGTCGTCCATGTGGCTTTGAATCGCGGCCCAGCCGATGCCCTTGAACCAGCGCAGCCGATCCTGCGGCCCGGGCGCGGCGCCTTCCACCTGCGGCCAGTCGTGACGGTACATCAGGTCGTCGAAGTTCAGGTCCCACCAGCCGTAGTTGTAGAACGCGCCCTCGGTGCCGGGATCGTTGCGGCAGATCTCGTCGAAATACCACTGATAGGCCGGGTTGCCTGTCACGCCCGCATACTGGCGCAGGTTGTAGCCGATCTTCAGGCAAGGCAGGTCGCCCATGGTGCTGTCGTCGCCGAAGGTGGCGCGGCGGGTGTCGGGAGCCTTCGTGTAGAGCGGGAAATCCCCGGTATTCTGGAAGAACGGCCTCTCGTAGAGATTGTGCCCGGTGAAGGATTTCAGCAGGTTGGCCGCCTCGGTGAGGTAGGCCATGCCGGTCATCCAGTAATGCGGCCCCTCGGCCCAGCCGCCATCGGCGTCGCCCCAAGGCGAATAGACGGTCCAGAGGAACTCGATCGAATAGTCGAGCCACTCGCGCGCCTCGTCCTCTTCGCCCAGAAGCGCGATGCAGGCCGGGATCAGAACCGCCGAGACCGAACGCACGGCGTGGCTGTCATAGGGGAAAAGGTGGATATGCGCGTGGCGGATCACGTGATCGGCGACCTCGCGGGTGCGGACCAGAAGCGCGCGGCGGACGCGCGACTTCTCGTCCTCGTCGAGCACGTCGTGCAGCCAGTCATAGCCCCAGGCCAATGCCACGGCGACGCGGAAGGCCCATTCGTCGGTGTAGCCGCGCGAGGTGGTGCCCGAAGGATCCCAATCGGCGGCCGACAGCAGCCATTCCTTGGAGCGCGCCACCATGGCGTCGTCTTCCAGCACCTTTCCGGCGACGGCGAGGTGGCGGATCGCGTAGATCAGCTCTTGGCAGTCGATGTAGGTCTGACGCCAGATCGGGGCCGTGCGCGTGTTG
>JBFGEI010000283.1:0-4314 GCA_041580155.1 Limimaricola sp. | reverse complement strand
TTCTCGCCGCCCGGGGTCCGGACCTCGACGCTGTCGCCCTCGTCCTTGCCGATCAGCGCCCGCGCCAGCGGCGACTTGATGTTGAGCCGGCCCTGTTCGATGTCGGCCTCGTATTCGCCGACGATCTGGTAGGTCTTTTCCTCGTCGGTGTCCTCGTCGACCAGCTTGACGGTGGCGCCGAACTTGATCGTGCCCGACATCTTGGTCGGATCGATCACGTCGGCAAGCGAGATCACCCCTTCGAGTTCCTTGATCCGGCCCTCGATGAAGGACTGTTTTTCCTTCGCCGAATGATATTCCGCGTTCTCGCTGAGATCGCCATGCGCGCGCGCTTCCGAGATCGCCGCGATGATCGCCGGGCGTTCCACGGACTTCAGTTGCTTCAGCTCGGCGTCGATCTTGACGTATCCGGCGCGGGTCAGCGGGATCTTTTCCATGTAGTAAGGCCTTTCCCCCGGTCCGGGGCCGTGCATCATCGGACGTTCATAACCCCGCCGGCGGGGCCGAAGTCAAGACCGGGTGGCCGGCACCGCATCGCGACGGCATGCCGCGCGCCGCAGCGCAGCGTCGTGATTGCCCCGTCGGCAAGCTTGGTCTACCCAAGGTCGCAACGCAAATCTCCCGTCAAGCAAGGGGACCGACATGTCCGACGCCACAAGCCTGCCCGAGATCGATCGCGAAGCGATGGAATACGATGTCGTAATCGTCGGTGCCGGACCCGCCGGCCTGTCGGCGGCGATCCGCCTCAAGCAGCTCGACCCCGATCTGTCGGTGGTGGTGCTCGAGAAGGGCTCCGAGGTCGGCGCCCACATCCTGTCGGGCGCGGTGCTCGACCCGGTGGGGCTGGACCGGCTGCTGCCCGAGTGGCGCAGCATGAACGCGCCGATCACCGTGCCGGTGCGCGAGGACGAATTCCACATGCTCGGCCAGGCCGGCGCGGTGCGGATCCCGAACCTGCTGATGCCGCGGCTGATGAGCAACCACGGCAACTACATCGTGTCGATGGGCAACGTCTGCCGCTGGATGGCCGAGGTCGCCGAGGGTCTCGGCGTCGAGGTGTTCCCGGGCATGAGCTGCTCCGAGCTGGTCTACGGCGCCAACGGCGAGATCGCCGGCGTCGTCGCCGGCGAATTCGGCCGCAACCCCGACGGCACCCCCGGCCCGTCCTACGAGCCGGGCATGGAGCTGCGCGGCAAGTACGTGTTCCTCGGCGAAGGCGTGCGCGGGTCGCTGTCCAAGGAGGCGATCGAACGCTTCGACCTGGCCGAGGGCCACGAGCCGCAGAAATACGGTCTCGGGATGAAGGAAATCTGGGAGATCGACCCGGCCAAGCACAAGGAAGGCCGCGTCACCCACACCATGGGCTGGCCGCTGAACCGCAACGCCGGCGGCGGGTCTTTCATCTACCATCTCGACAACAACCAGGTCTACGTCGGCTTCGTGGTGCACCTGAACTACGCCAACCCCTACCTGCGGCCCTACCAGGAATTCCAGCGCTTCAAGCACCACCCGATGGTCGCCGAGCTGCTGAAGGGCGGCAAGCGCGTCGCCTACGGCGCGCGGGCGATCTCCGAGGGCGGCTGGCAGTCGATGCCGAAGACCGCCTTCCCCGGCGGCGCGCTGCTTGGCTGTTCGGCGGGCATGGTCAACGTGCCGCGGATCAAGGGCAACCACAACGCGATGCTGTCGGGCATCCACGCCGCCGAGGCGGCGCATGCCGCAATCGCCGCCGGCCGCTCGGGCGACACGCTGGACGGCTACGACGCGGCGCTGCGCGACGGACCGGTCGGCAAGGACCTGAAGAAGGTCCGCAACGTCAAGCCGATGTGGTCGCGCTGGGGTCTGGCGGCGTCGCTCGGGCTTGGCGGTCTCGACATGTGGACCAACGACCTGTTCGGCTTTTCGCTGTTCGGCACGCTGAAGCACGGCAAGACCGACGCCGCCGCGACCGAGCCCGCGGCGCAGCACAAGGAAATCGACTATCCCAAGAACGACGGGGTGCTGTCCTTCGACCGGCTGACCAACGTCGCCTTTGCCGCGACCAACCACGAAGAAAATCAGCCCTGCCACCTGAAGTTGAAGGATCCGTCGGTGCCGATCTCGGTCAACCTGCCGACCTATGCCGAGCCGGCGCAGCGCTATTGCCCGGCCGGGGTCTACGAGGTGGTCGAGGAAGAGACCGGACCGCGCTTCGTGATCAACTTCCAGAACTGCGTGCATTGCAAGACCTGCGACATCAAGGACCCGAGCCAGAACATCGTCTGGACGGTGCCGCAGGGCGGCGACGGGCCGAACTACCCGAACATGTAACCGCGGGATTCCGCCGGGCCGGGCGGCGCCGCATTGCGTCGCCCGGGGGTCGCCTTTAGCCTGTGTTGCAAAGACCGGAACGGCAGGAGCAGACCAAATGACGATCCATTCGTTGCGCGCCTTGGCCGTCGCAGCCGTGCTGTCGCTTGGCGCCGGCCCCGCGATTGCCCAATCCGATGCCGGTGCCTATCTCGCGGCGCGCAGCGCCGCGACCTCGCATGACTTCGCCGTCGCCTCGGACTGGTACATCACCGCGCTGGGCAACGACCCCGACAACGCCGCGCTGATGGAGAACGCGCTTGCCGCGCTGCTGGCGCTGGGCGACCTCGACCGGGCGCTGCCGATCGCCAAGCGGCTCAGCGACGACGGGGTCGAAAGCCAGCTGGCGAATATGGCGCTGCAGCAGGACGCCGCGACGCGCGGCGACTGGGACGCGATCTTCGACATGCTCGAGGCCGGACAGGCCGTCGGCCCGCTGGTCGACGGGCTGACCCGCGCCTGGGCCCGGGTCGGGCGCGGCGAGATGGACAAGGCGCTGTCGGCCTTCGACGAGGTGATCGAAACCCCCGGGCTGAAGTCGTTCGGCCTGTATCACAAGGCGCTGGCGCTGGCCGCGGCCGGCGATTTCGAGTCCGCCGACGAGATCCTGTCGCTGCCGCCCGAGGACGGGCTGCTGCCGACCCGCCGCGACACCATCGCCCATGCCCAGATCCTGAGCCAGCTGAACCGCAATGACGACGCGCTGGCGCTGTTTGGCGACGACGACGGCGCCGGGCTCGACCCGGGTCTCGAACAGCTGCGCGACAGCCTCGCCGCCGGCGACACGCTGGCCTGGGATTTCATCGGCGATGCCCGCGCCGGCCTGGCCGAGGTCTATTTCAGCGTCGCCGGGGCGCTGCTGACCGAGGCGCCCGAAGCCTATGTGCTGCTCTATGCGCGGACCGCGCTGGCGCTGGACCCCGACCATGTCGAGGCGGTGCTGCTGACCGCGGAGCTGCTCGACACGCTGGGCCGCTACGACCTGGCCGGCGAGGCCTACGGCCGGATCAAGCCGGGCGACCCGGCCCACCCGATGGCCGAGCTTGGCCGCGCCGACGTGCTGCGCAAGGCCGGCGAGACCACCCGCGCCATCGAGGTGCTCGAGCTGCTCGGCCGGTCGAATCCCGATCTGCCGGCGGTGCAGGTGACGCTGGGCGACATCCGCCGCATCTCGGGGCAACACGCCGAGGCGGTGACCGCCTACACCAAGGCGATCGAGATGGCGCCCGAAGCGGCGTCCTGGTGGCTGTACTACGCCCGCGGCATCGCCCGGCACCGGCTCGACGACTGGGCCGGCGCCGAGGCCGACCTGCGCGCCGCGCTGAGGATCGAGCCGAACCAAAGCCAGGTGCTGAACTTCCTCGGCTATTCGCTGGTCGAGCGCGGCGAGAAGCTCGACGAGGCGCTGGGGATGATCGAAAGCGCGGTGATGGCGCAGCCGCAGAACGGCGCGATCGTCGATTCGCTGGGCTGGGTGCAGTTCACCCTCGGGCAGTACGAGGACGCGGTGACCAGCCTCGAGCGGGCCGCGGCGCTGGAGCCGGTCGACCCGGTGGTCAACGACCATCTCGGCGACGCGCTCTGGGCCGTCGACCGGCGCATCGAGGCGCGGTTCCAGTGGCAGCGCGCGCTGTCGTTCGACCCCGAAGCCGAGGACGCCACCCGGATTCGCCGCAAGCTCGAGGTCGGGCTCGACGCGGTGCTGGCCGACGAGGGCCGCGACCCGCTGAACCGCGTCGCGGAAACCAAGTAGGTGGCGCCGCTCGAGAAAGGCTTCGCCCCGGCCAAGATCAACCTCGCGCTGCACGTCACCGGGCTGCGCGCCGGCGGGTATCACCTGCTCGACAGCCTGGTGGCCTTTGCCGGCGTCGGCGACCAGATCACCGCGCTGCCGGCGACCGAGCTGACGCTCGAGGTCACCGGCCCCTTCGCCGCCGGGGTGCCGCTCGACGAAACCAATCTGGT
>JBFGEI010000282.1:0-4392 GCA_041580155.1 Limimaricola sp. | reverse complement strand
GATCCGTCCAACGTCGCCGGACCGTGCGGCGGGGCTTGAGGCAAGGCAGATGATCCGACGCAACCGACCCTCGCTGGGTCCGCTTCTCTTCGTGCTCAGCATGGTGCTGATCGGGCTGTATTTCACCTTTGCCGCGGTGCAGGGCGATTACGGCGTGTTCCGTCGCGCCGAGGTCGACGCCGAGGCCCGCACGCTGCGCGACGAGCTTGCGGCGCTGCGCCGCGAGGTGGCCGAGATGGAGAACCTGACTCGCCGCCTGTCCGACGATTACCTCGACCTCGACCTGCTCGACAGCCGCGCCCGCGAAGTGCTGGGGATGATCCGCGCCGACGAGATCGTCATCCGCTAGGACCGGACGCCGGTCGAACTTCGCGGCGCAACTTTCTGAAAACATGCCTTGAAATTTATCGCGGCGCGGGCCGCGGCAATGATTTTGCGCGTCGCTTCGCGCTAGGTCAAATTGCGCTGTTGCATCTGCGGCAAGTTCTGTAAGTGATAGTTCAAGGCTAAACTATCCGTCACCGCGCAAAGGGAGACGCCATGGCGACCCGGAAATCGGCCGATGCGGCATCCGCAAAGGGCACCGACACCCCAGCCCCCAAGGGCTCCAACCAATCCGCCGAGGAGCTTCTCGGCCACTACCGCGAGATGCTGCTGATCCGGCGTTTCGAAGAGAAGGCCGGCCAGCTTTACGGCATGGGTCTGATCGGCGGCTTCTGCCACCTCTACATCGGCCAGGAGGCCGTCGTGGTCGGCCTCGAGGCCGCCGCCGAGGAAGGCGACAAGCGCGTCACCTCGTACCGCGACCACGGCCACATGCTGGCCTGCGGCATGGACCCCAAGGGCGTCATGGCCGAGCTGACCGGCCGCGAGGGAGGATATTCCCGCGGCAAGGGCGGCTCGATGCACATGTTCTCGAAGGAGAAGCATTTCTACGGCGGCCACGGCATCGTCGCGGCGCAGGTGCCGATCGGCGCCGGCCTCGCCTTCGCCGACAAGTATCTTGGCAACGGCCGCGTCACCTTCGCCTATTTCGGCGACGGCGCCGCCAACCAGGGCCAGGTCTACGAGACCTACAACATGGCCCAGCTCTGGGAGCTCCCGGTCGTCTTCGTGATCGAGAACAACCAGTACGCCATGGGCACCAGCGTCCAGCGCTCGACCAAGAGCCCGTCGCTGTGGAAGCGCGGCGCGGCCTACGGCATCGAGGGCGAAGAGGTCGACGGCATGGACGTGCTGGCGGTCAAGGAAGCCGGCGAACGCGCGGTGGGCTACTGCCGTTCGGGCAAGGGTCCCTACATCCTCGAGATCAAGACCTACCGCTACCGCGGCCACTCGATGTCCGACCCGGCGAAGTACCGGTCGCGCGAGGAGGTGCAGAAGATGCGCGAAGAGCGCGACCCGATCGAGCAGGTGCGCCAGGTGCTTTTGTCCGGGCAGCACGCGACCGAGGACGACCTGAAGGCGATCGACAAGGAGATCAAGGAGATCGTCAACGAGTCGGCCGAATTCGCGAAGGAGAGCCCCGAGCCGGGCGTCGACCAGCTCTGGACAGACATCTACGCTGAAGAAGCCCCGCAGGAGGCCTGAGCATGGCGACCGAAATTCTGATGCCCGCGCTCTCTCCCACCATGGAAGAGGGCACATTGGCCAAGTGGCTCGTCAAGGAGGGCGACACCGTCGCCTCCGGCGACATCCTGGCCGAAATCGAGACCGACAAGGCCACGATGGAATTCGAGGCCGTCGATGAAGGCACCGTCGGCAAGATCCTGATCGCCGAGGGCACCGAAGGCGTGAAGGTCAACACCCCGATCGCGGTGCTGCTGGAAGAGGGCGAAAGCGCCTCCGACATCGACAGCGCCAAGTCCGAACCGGCCTCGGCGCCGGTTCCGGCCGACACGGCGCAGTCGAGCGAGACCGCTCCGGCGGCCGGTGCGACGCACCCTGCCCCGGCCAAGATCGACCGCACCCCGGACTGGCCCGAAGGCACCGAGACCAAGACCACGACCGTGCGCGAAGCGCTGCGCGACGCGATGGCCGAGGAAATGCGCCGCGACGGCAATGTGCTGCTGATGGGCGAGGAAGTCGCCGAGTACCAGGGCGCCTACAAGATCAGCCAGGGCCTGCTCGACGAATTCGGCGCCAAGCGGGTGATCGACACGCCGATCACCGAGCACGGCTTCGCCGGCATCGCGGTCGGCGCCGCCTTCGGCGGGCTGCGCCCGATCGTCGAGTTCATGACCTTCAACTTCGCCATGCAGGCGATGGACCAGATCATCAACTCGGCGGCCAAGACGCTGTACATGTCGGGCGGCCAGATGGGCGCTCCGATGGTGTTCCGCGGCCCGAACGGCGCCGCCGCCCGGGTCGGCGCCCAGCACAGCCAGGACTACACCGCCTGGTTCATGCAGGTGCCCGGCCTGAAGGTCGTGGCGCCGCATTCGGCGGCCGACGCAAAGGGCCTGCTGAAATCGGCGATCCGCGACGCCAACCCGGTGATCTTCCTCGAGAACGAGATCCTCTACGGGCGCTCGTTCGAGGTGCCGGTGATGGACGACTTCACCGTGCCGCTCGGCAAGGCGAAAATCGCTCGCCAAGGCAGTGACGTGACCATCGTCAGCTTCGGCATCGGCATGACCTACGCGCTGGAGGCGGCCGAGAAGCTGGCCGAGGACGGCATCGAGGCCGAGGTGATCGACCTGCGGACGATCCGTCCGATGGACACCGCGGCGATCCTCGAGAGCGTGCGCAAGACCAACCGCTGCGTCACCGTCGAAGAGGGTTGGCCGCAGGGGTCGGTCGGCTCGTACATCTCGTCGGTGATCATGCAGGAGGCGTTCGACTATCTCGACGCGCCGGTGATCAACTGCACCGGCAAGGACGTGCCGATGCCCTACGCCGCCAATCTCGAGAAACTGGCACTGGTCACGACCGACGAGGTCGTCGAGGCGGTGCGCAAAGTGACCTACAAGTAAGGGGCGCGAGACATGCCAACGGAAATCCTGATGCCCGCGCTGTCGCCGACCATGGAGGAAGGCACGCTCGCGAAATGGCTGGTCAAGGAGGGCGACACCGTGTCCTCCGGCGACCTGCTGGCCGAGATCGAGACCGACAAGGCGACGATGGAGTTCGAGGCGGTCGACGAGGGCATCGTCGGCAAGCTGCTGATCGCCGAGGGCACCGAAGGGGTGAAGGTCAACACGCCGATCGCGGTGCTGCTGGAAGAGGGCGAAAGCGCCTCCGACATCGGCAGCGCCTCGGCGCCGAAACCCGAGGCGTCGTCGCATGCCGAACCGGCCGAGGCCTCGGCTGAAACCGCGCCGGCCAAGGGCTATGGCCGCGATGGCGCGGCGGCGCAGCAGGAGAAATCCGCAGCCGCCGACGCCGCCAAGGGCGACCGGGTCTTCGCCTCGCCGCTGGCGCGGCGGATCGCCAAGGACAAGGGGCTCGACCTCGGCCAGATCTCGGGCTCGGGTCCGCGTGGCCGGATCGTCAAGGCCGATGTCGAAGCCGCCAAGCCGGGCGCCAAACCGGCCGCGGCGGCCGCGGCCGAACCTGCGAAGGCGCCGGTCGCCGAAGCGCCCAAGCCGGGCGTGCAGGCCGAAAGCGTGATCAAGATGTACGCCGATCGCGAGTTCGAAGAGGTCAAGCTCGACGGCATGCGCAAGACCATCGCGGCACGGCTGACCGAGGCCAAGCAGACCATCCCGCATTTCTACCTGCGCCGCGACATCAGGCTCGATGCGCTGCTGAAGTTCCGCGGCCAGCTCAACAAGCAGCTGGAAGCGCGCGGCGTGAAGCTGTCGGTCAACGACTTCATCATCAAGGCCTCGGCGCTGGCGCTGCAGGCGGTGCCGGATGCCAACGCGGTCTGGGCCGGCGACCGGGTGCTGAAGCTGAAGCCGTCCGACGTCGCGGTCGCCGTGGCGATCGAGGGCGGGCTGTTCACGCCGGTGCTGCGCGACGCCGACAGCCGCTCGCTGTCGTCGCTCTCGGCGCAGATGAAGGACCTGGCCAAGCGGGCGCGGGATCGCAAGCTGGCGCCGCATGAATACCAGGGCGGCAGCTTCGCGATCTCCAACCTCGGGATGTTCGGCATCGACAACTTCGACGCGGTGATCAACCCGCCGCATGGCGCGATCCTCGCGGTCGGTGCCGGGGTGAAGAAGCCGGTGGTCAACGACGCCGGCGAGATCGAAGTCGCGACGGTGATGTCGGTAACGCTCTCGGTCGATCACCGGGTGATCGACGGGGCGCTCGGGGCTCAATTGCTGAACCAGATCGCCGAGGCGCTCGAGAACCCGATGGTGATGCTCGCCTGACCGGGCCGCGCGCGGGTCCGCCCACGCGCCTGCCGATACGAACGGGGCCGCGTCTCGCACCGAGACGCGG
>JBFGEI010000281.1:0-4410 GCA_041580155.1 Limimaricola sp. | reverse complement strand
CTTGAATCGCAGCACACCCGCAGGGAGCTGCGGCTGAAGAAGGCGCTGCTCGAAGAGGCGCAGGTCGCCGATCTGGCGAAGACCCAGTTCATCGCCGTGGTCAATCACGAGCTGCGCGGCCCGCTGAGCACGCTCAACAGCGCGATCTACGCGCTCGACATCAGCGTCGGCAAGGACATGCCGCCGAAGTTCGTCAAGCTGGTCCGGACCGCGCGCACCGGCAGCGCCCAGCTGACCAGCCTGGTGAACGACCTGCTGGAAGCCGACACCTACGCGACGGGCCAGTCCGACTACGCGTTCGAGACCGCCGGCCTGGCCGAGCTGCTCAAGGCGCAGATCAGCGTCAACCAACCCTATGCCAGGGCGTTCGGCGTCGAGATCGTCGCCGAAGAGCTGGACCGCGACCTGCGGGTCGACGGCGACCTGCGCCGGCTTGGCCAGGTGGTGTCGAACCTGCTGACCAACGCCGCCAAGTTCTCCAACCCCGGCGACAAAGTCAGCGTCAGCCTGAAGCGGGTCGGCGGCAAGGTCGTGCTCGCGGTGAAGGACACCGGGCGCGGCATCCCCGAAGCGCTGCGCGAACGCATCTTCGAGCGGTTCTTCCAGGCCGATGACGCCCCCGGGCGCGAACGCAGCGGCATCGGGCTGGGCATCGGACTCAGCATCGTCCGCTCGGTGGTCGAGGCGCATCGCGGCGAGGTGACCTTCGAAAGCACCCCCGGGCGCGGCACCACCTTCTTCGTGCGGCTGCCCGAGGCCGCCTGACCCAAAACCCCCGGCGATCCCGATCGCCGGGGGCGGTTGGTTCCGCGACCCACTCAGCTTGCCGCCAGCCGGCTTTCGAGCAGCTCGCCGCTCTCGCTCAGCAGCGGGTAGGCGATCATCGCGAAGCTGGTGTTCACCGCCTTCAGCGCCCGCAGCAGATCAAGGTGCACGCTGCTGGTTTCGATCGACTCCGACAGCCCCTGCTTGAGCCGGTAGAGGTGCTTCTGCTCCAGATCCAGCGCGGTCTCGCGTGCCGTCTCCTTCTGTTCGACCAGCACCCGGGCCAATGCCGGATCTTCGTTCATCAGCACCGAGATCGACAGCTGCACGTTGCGCAGCACCGTGTCGTGAAACCCCGCGAGATCGCGCCAGCCGTCGTCCGAGAACCGCAGCGTCTCGAGGCTCATCCGCCCGGCCAGCGCCACCATCTTGCGGGCGATCATGTCGGAGGCAGCCTCGAGGTTGGCGGCGATGCCGGCCAGCTCGAACGCCCGGGTGCCGATCTCGTCCTCGGCGTCCTTGCCGCGCACCCCGGCAAGGTAGATCCGCAGCTCGAGCGACGCGCGCGACACCCTGAGATGTTCGTCCTTGATGGTCCGGGCCGCGATCTCGTCGAAATGTTCGAACAGCGGCAGCACGTTGCGGTGCATCGCCTCGACCCGGCCGCCGATATGCACCAGCTCGCGCACCGCGCAGGAGAAGGCCCGCTTCGGATGCGCCTGCGCCTCGGGGTCGAGCGCCGCGCCGAGCGCCGCCGCGTCGATCTCGGTGCTGCCTTGCGGGATCAGGCGGGCGGCGGCGGCGAATATCGGGCCGACCAGCGGCAGGCAGAGCAGCAGCAGCGCCGCGTTGAACGCGAGATGCAGGTTCAGCGCCTGCTGCGCCGGCTCGGCGCCCAGCAGGCCCGAAAGCCCCGGCGCCACCGAAAGCAGGTAGAGCAGCGCCGCAGCACCGCCGCCGCGCAGCACCAGGTTGGCCCAGATCACCCGGCGCACCGTCGCCTCGGAGTGCAGCGTCAGCACCAGCGCGATCAGCGCGCCGCCGAGGTTGGCGCCCAGCACCATCGCGAAGGCGGCCTCGACCGGCATGATCCCCTGCCCGGCCATGGCGACGAACAGCAGCACCGCGGCGACGCTGGAATGCACCAGCCAGGCAAAGACGGCGGCGACAAGGAACGCCGCGCCGGTCTCGCCGGCGAGATACAGCATCACCACCTGGATCTGCGAGCTGTCGACCAGCGGCTGGCTGGCGGCGCGGATCAGGTCGAGCGACAAAAACAGCAGCGCCAGCCCGATCAGGATCCGGCCGATCTGCCGGGTGCGCCGAAGCTCGCTGCGCAGGAAGATCACCACCCCGGCCAGCAGCAGCACCGGCGCGAAGGCCGCCAGCGACGAGTTCAGCAGCTGCGCCACGACCGCCGAGCCGAGATCGGCGCCGAGCAGGATCGTCAGCCCGGCGACGCCGCCGATGGTGCCGGCCGACACGAAGCCGGCCAGCAGCACCGCGACCGCGGTCGAGCTTTGCATCAGGATCGCGGCACCGGCGCCGGTGCCTGCGGCGCGCAACCGTCCCGAGGTCGACCAGCGCAGCCAGTGCCGCAGCTGGCCGCCGAACGCCCGCTCGAATCCGGTGCGGACCAGCCGCACCGACCAGATCAGCAGCGCCGCGGCGCTGGCGAGGTCGAGCAGGATCAGGATCGTGGTGCCGAGCATTCGGGCCTCGCTGGATACCGGCCGCCGCCAGGGCTGACGCGACCACAGACCCTTACCGTGGCGAATTGACCGTGCCTTGTCACGGCCTGGGCCGCGCGCGGAAGGATCGGCGCGGCCGTGACGCGGTGCGGCGACACATCGGCGGCGGCGCGGCCGATCCGCGCCCGGCCGGCGTCAGAGGCTTTCGAACGCCGTCATCAGCCCGCGCAGCTCGGCAAGCCCGCGCATCCGGCCGATCAGCGGGTAGCCGGGCATCATCGGCCGGTCGAGATCCGACAGGATCGACTGGCCGTGATCGGGCCGCATCGGGATCTGGTGGTCGGCGCGGCCCTCGTCGCGGCGCCGCGTCTCTTCGGCGACCAGCGCCCGGACTGTCGCCGCCATGTCGGTATCGCCCTGCAGATGCGCCGCCTCGTAGAAACTGCTGCGGCCACCGCCGACGGGTTCGCCGCGCCGGGTGTTGCGCAGGTGGACGAAATGGATCTTCGACCCGAGCCGCTGCACGAAACCGGCCGGGTCGAAGCCCTCGGCCACGCCGAGCGAGCCGGTGCAGAAGGTGATGCCGTTGGCCGGGCTGTCGACGGCCTCGGTGATCCGGGCGTAATCGGCTTCCGACGACACCACCCGTGGCAAGCCAAGCAGCGGAAACGGCGGGTCGTCGGGGTGGCAGCACAGCCGCAGGCCAAGCCGCTCGGCGGTCGGCACCACCTCGGACAGGAAATCGACGAGGTTGCCGTGCAGCTGGTCGCGGTCGATCCCGGCGTAGCGCCCGAGATGGTCGCGCACGTCCTGCAGGGTCCAGCGGTCGTTCGCGCCGGGCAGCCCGGCGACGATGTTGTCGGCCAGCCGGCGGCAGGCTTCGTCGGACAGCGCCGCGAACCGCGCCTCGGCCTCGGCGAGCAGCGCTTGCGGGTAATCCTCGGCGGCGGCGGCGCGGCCCAGGATGTGCCGGTCGAACACGCAGAAATCCAGCAGGTCGAAGCGCATCGCCCGGGCGCCGTCGGGCATTGCCCAGGCCAGATCGGTGCGGGTCCAGTCCAGCACCGGCATGAAGTTGTAGCACACCGTCCGGATGCCGCTTTCGGCGATGTTGGCAAGGCTGGCGCGGTAGGCGTCAAGATGTTCGGCCACCGGCCCGGCCTTGGTCTTCAGCACCTCGGACACCGGCAGGCTTTCGACCACGTCCCAGCCAAGGCCGGTCGGCGCCTCGGCCGGACCCGCGATCTCGCGTTGCCGGGCCCTGATCTGTTCCATCGGCCAGACCTCGCCCGGGGCGATGTGGTGCAGCGCCGAGACCACGCCCTGCGCCCCGGTCTGCACGATCTCGCGGATCGAGATCTCGTCGGCCGGGCCGAACCATCGCCAGGTCTGCTTCATCTCAGGCCCTTTCCAGCAGCACCGCCGGCGACGGCTGCGCCCGCAGGCTTTGGCCGGTCTCGGTGTTGAACAGGTGCAGGTTGTCGGCCGGGATGTTCAGCGCGATCCGGTCGCCGGGCCTGATCCTGGTCTGGCCCGGGCTGTGCACGGTGATCGCGGCGCCCCCGGCGGTGGTGCCGTAGATGTAGGATTCACCGCCAAGCTGCTCGACGCTGTCGACCTGCATCGACACCTCGCCGGCGGCGTCGGGCCGCAGGTGGGTCGGCCGCTCGCCGATCGTCACCTCGGCGCCCGGCTCCTGGTCGAAGCCGCCGCGCGGCAGGTGCACCGTCTCGCCCGAGGCCAGCCGCAGCAGCGCCCGGTCGGCGGCGTCGATCGTGCCCTTGATGAAGTTCATCTTCGGCGATCCGATGAAGCCGGCGACGAAGATGTTCTCGGGGGCGTTGTACAGGTCGAGCGGCCGGCCGAACTGCTCGACCTTGCCGGCGCGCAGCACCGCGATCTTGTCGGCCATGGTCATCGCCTCGACCTGGTCGTGGGTCACGTAGATCATGGT
>JBFGEI010000280.1:0-4415 GCA_041580155.1 Limimaricola sp. | reverse complement strand
TGTTGCGACTGCGGAGGTTTCCTGCCACGTCGCGGTCAGTTTGGGCCCAAAACGGACAAACGTCCTGTGGCTGGTTGCAACCACCATATTGATGCGATCATCAACATGTCTGGTCCTTCGTACCCACGATATTGGCGTTTGCGACCAGCCTTCCTCCTCGGCTCGAGCTCGGGATGCTGACTACAGCGAGGCACGCGAGCCGCAGCTGATGGATTGGAAGCATGATTGCAGAACGACTTCCTTATCGCCCCCTTCGACGAGCTTGTACGGGGTTTGTACCGAAAACGAAGCGCATTGGAGGTGTCAGCAGCTGCGGGAGCGGACTTCGACGCTCAACGCTGTCAGAAAAAAGCTTAATTTTAAAGGAAAATTTGGTGCACCCGACAGGATTCGAACCTGTGGCCTCTGCCTTCGGAGGGCAGCGCTCTATCCAGCTGAGCTACGGGTGCCAATAGGGGCGGAATAGGCGATAGTGCCGCCGGGTGCAACGGCAATTTCGCACCCGGCGCAACGTCAGCCAAACAGATCGTGGCAAAGCTCCAACGCCTCGACCAGGCTGTCGACCTCGGCTTCGGTGTTGTAGAGCCCGAACGACGCGCGGCAGCTTGCCGAAAGCCCCAGGTGCTGCATCAGCGGCATCGCGCAATGGCTGCCGGCGCGCACCGCGATGCCCTTCTTGTCGAGCACCGTCGAGATGTCGTGCGGATGCGCCGCCCCGTCCATGGTGAACGAGAAGATCGCCGCCTTGCCGGCCGAGGTGCCCTGCAGCCGAATGAACTCCAGCGCCTGCAGGCTGTCGCGGGCATGGTCGCGCAGCCGGGTCTCGTGGGCCGCGATCTGCGCCATGCCCAGATCCATCATCCAATCCAGCGCCACGCCAAGACCGATCGTCGAGACGATGCCGGGCGTCCCGGCCTCGAACTTCATCGGCGGATCGTTCCAGGTGACGGTGTCGCGGGTCACCTCGGAAATCATGTCGCCGCCGCCCATGAAGGGCCGCATCTCGGCCATCCGTTCGGGCGCCACGTAGATCGCGCCCGACCCCGAGGGCCCGTAGAGCTTGTGCCCGGTGATCGCGTAGAAATCGCAACCGATATCGGCGACATCGACCGGCATGTGCACCGCGGCCTGGCTGCCGTCGACCAGCACCGGCACGCCCTTGTCGCGCGCGCCGGTGCAGATCGCCTTCACGTCGACGACCGTGCCCAGCACATTCGACAGATGCGTCACCGCGACCAGCTTGGTGCGTGGCCCGATCGCGTCGAGCACCGCCTGCGGATCGAGATCGCCGTTGGCGTCGGTTTCGACCCATTTCAGCACCACGCCCTGGCGTTCACGCAGGAAATGCCACGGCACGATGTTGGCGTGGTGCTCCATCACCGACAGCACGATCTCGTCACCCGGCTGCATCCGCGGCATCGCCCAGCCATAGGCGACCATGTTGATGCCTTCGGTGGTGCCCGAGTTCAGGATGATGTCGCGTTCGTTCGGGGCGCCGAGAAACCGCTGCACGGTGCCGCGCACGCCCTCGTATTTCTCGGTGGCGATGTTGGACAGCGTGTGCAGCCCGCGGTGCACGTTGGCGTATTCCTCGGCGTAGCCGCGGCTGATCGCGTCGATCACCACCTGCGGCTTCTGCGACGAGGCGCCGTTGTCGAGATAGACCAACGGCACGCCGTTGATCCGGCGCGACAGGATCGGAAATTCCGACCGGATCCGATCGACGTCAAACATTGGGCAATCCTCCTTGCGCGCCGACCCCGAAAAGCGCCAGCAGCACCGCGACGGTGATCCCGATACCAAGCAGGGCCAGCACCAGGACAAGCGCTGATTTTCCAAGACTTTCAAAGTCATGCAGCGCGTTTATGAAGTGGACCAGGCTCCAGAACAGGTAGCCCAGCCCGAGAAGTCCAACCAGCCCCGCCAAGGGCGGCAGCACCAGCAGCAGCAAGCCCTGCAGCAGCCGCAGCGCCATCGCCAGCACCTCGAGCCAGACCACCAGCGCCAGCGCCTCGTGGAACCGGCCGCTTCCGCGCATCGCCTTGCCGGTGCCAAGCAGCGCCGCCGACAGCAGCAACAGCGACCCGCCAAGGATCATCGCGTAGGTCCAGGGCATGATCACCAGCCCCGAGTCGCCGGTCGGCAGCACCGGCAGCGCACCCTGCATCAGCGTTGTCAGCAGCACGCTGCAGATGGTGACCAGCGCGAAGCTCTGCCACAGCACCGCGCCGCGCAGCCCGAGCGACAGGACTTGCTGAGCGGCCTTTGCCGGTGCCCGCAGGCTGAGCCCGATCAGCGAAGTGAAAAATGTGCCGGTCATGTCGAACGCGCCGTGACGGCACGCAGCCCCTGCACCCAGAACAGCGCGAAAAGCCCGATCCAGAGCACGCCGACCACGTCGGTGGCCGGACCAGGACCGTTCAGCCCCGATTGCAGCCCATAAAGCAGCCCCAGCGGCGTCGCCGCGAGAAAGGCCCAGAACAGCGCCAGCCGGGCGCCGAAGCTGGTCAGCTTCACCCGGACCAGACGCAGCAGCAGAAAGCTGAGCCAGGCGACGGCGTAGAACACCAGCGGCCAGACGATCAGCCAGGCGACCAGCTCGTAGGCGATGAGGCGGTCGAGCTCGGTGCCGGTCAGCTCGGCGGTGCGGGCAAGCCGCGGCCACTGGGCGACGAAGATCAGGCCACAGCCGGCCATCAGCCAGGCGATCGCCCGATCTTCGCGCGGGCCCATCGCCAGCAGGTCGCGGATCACCTGGCGCGGGGCGCGCCAGGTCCGCATGATGTCCGCCGTGACCGGCATCTCAGCGACGCCGCTCCAGCCAGCCGGCCAGCTGATCGCGCAGCGTCTCGGCCAGTTCCTCGTCCTCGATCTCGGCCAGCGCCTCGGCGACGAAGGCCAGAACCAGCAGGTCCTGCGCCTTGTCGGTCGGGATGCCGCGCGACTTGAGGTAGAACAGCGCCGTGTCGTCGATCGCGCCCGAGGTCGAGCCGTGGCTGCATTGCACGTCGTCGGCGTAGATCTCGAGTTCCGGCTTGGCGAGGAACTGCGCGTCCTCGTCGAGCAGCAGCGACTGGCTGATCTGGTAGCCGTCGGTCTTCTGCGCGTCGGGCTTCACCAGGATTTTGCCCTGGAACACCCCGGTCGCACCGTTGCGCAGCACCTTCTTGAACACCTGACGGCTTTCGCAGTTCACCGCGTCATGGGTGATGAACACGGTGTCGTCGTGGTGAAAGTCGTGGCCGTCGCCAAGCGCCGCACCGGCAACATGGGCGATGGCATCGTCGCCAACCAGTTCCAGCACGCATTCGTTGCGCGTCATCCGGCCGTTCAGCGACAGGGTGAAGCTCTTGAAGGTGCTTTCGCGGCCCAGCTTGGCAAAGCAATGGGTGGCGCAGCGACGCTCGTGGTCACGGCCCTGCATCCGCACGTGGTGGAACCGGCCGTTGTCGGCGATGTCGACCTCGAGCCCGGTGTTCAACCGCGCCGCGCCGACGCCGCTTTCCAGCAGCGTGACCTCGGCGCCGTCCTCGACCCGCACCAGATGCCGCAGCACCGCCTCGGCCCGATCGTCCGAGCGCCGGTATTCGACATGCACCGGGCGCGCCACCTTGGTGGTGGCCCGGATCACCACGCCGTCGCTGGCGAAGGCGGTGTTGAACACGGCAAAGGGACGGTCGACCGGCTTCTGGCCGCGCGTCTCGAGAACGCCGAGCAAGCCCTTGATCCAATGGATGTCCTTGGACGTCGCATCGGCCAGCCGCTCGATCTCGAGACCGGTTTCGGACAGCGGGTCCGAGGCCTCGGCGTCGAACACGCCGTCGGTGAACACGACCCGCAGCACCGCCACCTCGCCGAAGCCCGGCGCGTCGAGCGCGATCTCGGCCTGCGGCGCTTGCGGCGCCAGCAGGTCGATCGGGTTGGTGAAGCGCCAGTATTCGTCGCGCCGCTGCGGCAGACCCATCGCGGTCAGCCGGGCCAGCGCGTCGCGCCGGATTTCATCGGCCCAGCTTGCACCTTCGGGCAGGCTCAGCCCGGCAAGCCGGGCTTCGGTGGCGTCGGATTTAAGCTTCGCCAGCGCCATCAGACCACCTCGGACAGCAGGTCGGCATAGCCGTTGTTCTCGACCTCGAGCGCCAGCTCGGGACCGCCGGACTTGATGATCTTGCCGTCGGACATGATGTGCACGACGTCCGGTTTGATGTGGTCGAGCAGCCGCTGGTAGTGGGTGATCACCAGGAACGACCGGCCCTCGCTGCGCAGCGCGTTGACGCCGTCGGCGACCAGCTTCATCGCGTCGACGTCGAGGCCGCTGTCGGTCTCGTCGAGGATGCACATCTTCGGCTCGAGAACCGCCATCTGCAGGATCTCGTTACGCTTCTTTTCACCGCCCGAGAAGCCGACATTGACGGGAC
>JBFGEI010000279.1:0-4437 GCA_041580155.1 Limimaricola sp. | reverse complement strand
GACCTTCGGCCCGATCGAGGCGCTGAAGGATCTCAGCCTCGAGATCCGGGAGAACGAGTTCTTCACCCTGCTCGGCCCTTCGGGCTGCGGCAAGACCACGCTCTTGCGGCTGATCGCCGGCTTCGAGCTGCCGACGACGGGCCGGATCGAGCTCGACGGCGAGGACATTTCCGCCCTGCCGCCACATCGCCGGCCGGTCAACACCGTGTTCCAGAACTACGCGCTGTTCCCGCACATGACGGTGGCCGAGAACGTGGGCTTCGGGCTGAAGATGCTTGGCCGGAGCCGGTCCGAAATCGCGCGACGCAGCGCCGAGATGCTCGAACTGGTCGAGCTTGGCGCCATGGCGGGGCGGCGGGTGGAGCAGCTTTCCGGCGGGCAGCAGCAGCGCGTGGCGCTGGCGCGGGCGCTTGCCCCCGCCCCGCGGGTGCTGCTGCTCGACGAGCCGCTGGCCGCGCTCGACCTCAAGCTGCGCAAGGCGATGCAGCTGGAGCTGAAGAAGCTGCAGGCCGAGACCGGCATCACCTTCGTCTTCGTCACCCACGACCAGGAGGAAGCGCTGACCATGTCGGACCGGATCGCGGTGATGTGCGCGGGCGAGCTTTTGCAGGTCGGCAGCCCGACCGAGATCTACGACCGGCCGACGCATCGCTTCGTCGCGGACTTCATCGGCGAGATCAACATCCTCGAGGGCCAGATCGAGCGCATGAGCCGCGAGGGGCATGCCCTCGTTCGCCTTGGCGACGGCGCCGCGATCGAGGCACGGCTCGACCCGGACCTGCCGCGGCACGGCGCCGTGTCGGTCGCGGTCCGGCCCGAGGGCGTGCGGCTTGCCGGGGCCGAGGAGGCTGCCACCATCGAGGGCAGGCTGGAGCATGTCGTCTATTTCGGCTCGGGATCGAACATCCACCTGCGCTTGGCCTCGGGCGAGCCCTTCGTGCTGCGCCACTCCGGCCCGGTCGATCCGGCCCGACTGCAGCCGGGCGCACGGCTCGGCGCCTGCATCGCGCCCGAGCAGGCGCGCGTGCTGGCGTGAGCGGCGCGGCGCCCCGCCGACGCGCGCGGCTGTCCCGCGCCGCGCTGCTCGCGCCGGCGCTGACGATCATCCTTGCCGTCGGGGTGCTGCCGCTCGGCATAACGCTGGTCTATTCGGTGCTGACGCCGGGCACTTATGGCGGGGTGAGCTGGGAGTTCTCGCTCGACGCCTATGTCCAGTTCCTGTTCGAACGCGACATCTTCGACGACACGCTGCAGTTCAACGGCGCCTACCTGTCGATCTTCGCCCGCTCGATCGGGCTCGCCTTCGGCGCGACGCTCGGCGCGCTGATCCTCGGCTTTCCGACCGCCTGGTTCATCGCCACGAGGCCGCGCGAGCAACGCAATCTCTGGCTGTTCCTGATCACCCTGCCCTTCTGGACCAACCTGCTGATCCGCACCTACGCGATGCTGCTGATCATCCGCGACGAGGGGATCGTGAACCTGTCGCTGATGCAGGTCGGGCTGATCTCGGAGCCGCTCTCGATCCTCTACACCGATACGGCGGTCTTCATCGGGCTGATCTACGCCTACCTGCCCTTCATGGTGCTGCCGCTCTACGCCAGCCTCGAGAAGATCGACATGCGGCTGCTGGAGGCGGGCTACGACCTCTATGCCAGCCGCTGGAAGGTGCTGCGCCACGTGATCGTGCCGCTGGCCCGCCCCGGCATCGTCGCCGGCTGCGTGCTGGTCTTCATCCCCGGCCTCGGTGCCTACATCACGCCAGAGCTGCTTGGCGGCGGCAAGAAGCTGATGATCGGCAACATGATCGCGATGCAGTTCGGCTCGTCGCGCAACTGGCCCTTTGGCTCGGCGGTGGCGCTAATCCTGATGGCGCTGGTGGTGCTGGTGCTGGTGGCGCATGCCCGCGCCGCCAGACGGGAGGGCAGCGCCCATGGCTGAGATCTCCGCATCCGTCCGCGACCAAACCCCGAAAACAGAGACCCTGCGCCCGGCGCAACGTCGGATGCGCGACCTGCGCGCAATGCCCGGATTCTCGGCGGTTGCCTGGGCTTGCATCGTCGCGCTCTACCTGCCGATCGTCGTGCTGGTTGTCTTCTCCTTCAACGACAACCGCTCGGTGGTGCGCTGGACCGAATTCTCGTGGCGCTGGTACGAGGCCGCCTTCGCCAACGAAGCGATCCGCGGCGCCGCCTGGACCTCGCTGAAGATCGCGGCCGTGGCGACGCTTGGCGCGACCGTCGCCGCGACCATGGCGGCGCTGGCCACCACCCGAAGCCCGCGCTTTCGGGGCCGGGCGCTGGCGCTCGGCATCGTCAACCAGCCGCTGATGATCCCCGAGATCGTCACCGCCATAGCCACGCTGTCGCTGTTCTCGCTGGTCAAGCGCCTGACCGGGGTCAACGGCATCGGCTTCCTGATGCTGGCGCATACCGCCTTCTGCATCCCCTTCGCCTTCATGCCGGTGCGCGCGCGGCTCGAGGACATGACGCTGACACTCGAACAGGCCGCGGCCGACCTTTACGCGACGCCCTGGCAAGCGTTCCGGCAGGTCACGCTGCCGCTTCTCGCGCCGGGCATCCTCGCGGGCGCGATGCTGGCCTTCGTGGTCTCGCTCGACGACGTGATCATCACGCTGATGATCGCCGGTCCCGGCGAAACCACCCTGCCCATCTACATCCTAGGCGCCATCCGGCGCGGGATCACCCCCGAGATCAACGCCGTGTCGACCATCCTGGTCGGGGTCTCGGTCCTGCTGGTGCTGCTGCTCTTCGGGGTGCAGCGGCGGATGCGGAAATGACGGCGGCACAACAGGAGGGACCATGATGACACGACCCGCAACCAGCCTCGTCGCCGCTTCCGTGCTGGCGCTCGCCGGCACCGTCGCCGCGGCGGAGGGCGAGCTCAACATCTACAACTGGGGCAACTACACGCCGCCCGAACTCCTCGAGAAATTCGAGCAGGAGTACGATGTCGAGGTGAACCTCGACGGCTACGACTCGAACGAGACCATGCTCGCCAAGGTGCAGGCGGGGAACACCGGCTTCGATATCGTCGTGCCGGGCGACTACATGATCAAGGTGATGATCGAGCAGGACCTGCTCGCGCAGGTGAAGCCGAACGAGATGGAGAACTTCGCCAACGTCGATCCGAAATGGGTCGACGTCTGGTGGGATCCGGGCCGCGACTACTCGATCCCCTACCAGTGGGGCACGACCTCCTTCACCGTCGACACCGCCGTCTACGACGGCGAGCTCGACTCGCTGTCGCTGCTCTTCGCACCGCCAGACGAGCTGAAGGGCCGGATCAACATGCTCAACGACATGAACGACGTCATCAACGCCGGGCTGCGCTATCTCGGCTACGACCGCTGCAACGGCAACGAAGAGCAGATGCGCGAGGTCATGGACCTGCTGCTCGACGCCAAGCAGCACTGGCGCACCATGGATTACGCCACGATCGAGAAGCTGACCTCGGGCGATGTAGATGTGAGCCAGAACTGGAACGGCGCGGCGATGCGGGCGCGCGCGCAGCGCCCGACCCTGCAATACGCCTACCCCAAAGAGGGCTTCACCGGCTGGATGGACAACATCGCGGTATTGAAGGACGCGCCGAACATGGAGAACGCGAAGCTCTTCGTGAACTTCATGATGGAGCCCGAGAACGCGGCGATGGCTTCGAACTTCGCGCGCTACGCCAACGGGATCATGGGCTCAGATGCGTTCATGGACCCCGAGATGCTGGAAGCGCCCGAGATCGTCATTCCAGCCGGCGCCCCGGCCCCGGATTTCGTCACCCCCTGCCCGCAGGAGGTGGTCGATCTCTACAACAAGGTCTGGACCCGTCTGAAACAGTAGGTCCGGCCCGGCACGCGGAGCGATCCGCGCGCCACGCCCTTCTCACCCCCCGGGAGACTGCCATGCCCAACGCCAACGCGACGCCGGTCCTCGGCCGCCGCCCCCGCACGGCGCGCGAACTCGGGATCATGCAAGGCTTCCCGCCGCCGCCGGAAAAGCGGCCGACGCTGACGAACTGGGACCTGCCCCCGTTCAACCGCTGGTCGTTTCAGAACGTCCGCAGCATCGTGCCGACGACCGACGTGTTCCGGGGAACCGGCCCGGCACAACCGCTGCCGCAAGCGATCGATCCGCTTGGCGATCTCGCCGTTCCCGATCCGACGGGCGGAAGCCGCAGCCTCGACGACTTCCTGGAGCAAAGCTACACCGACGGCTTTCTGGTGATGCATCGCGGCCGGGTCGTCTTCGAACGCTACCTCAACGACATGGGACCGGCCTCGCTGCACCTGTCTCAATCGGTCTCGAAATCCGTGACGGGACTGCTCGCCGGGGCGATCCATGCCGAGGGCCTGTTGGACCTCGACGCGCCGTTGGCCGAAATCGTGCCGGAGCTGGGAGCCTGCGGCTACGCCCAAGCGACGCT
>JBFGEI010000278.1:0-4439 GCA_041580155.1 Limimaricola sp. | reverse complement strand
GCGGCCGCTGCCGTCGGCAAAGGCGGCGCGGGCGCGCCACTGGAAGGCGATGCCGTTGCGGCCGCGGACATAGCCACCGGACGCCGCCACGTCGGGATCGGCGAAGGGCGCGGTCAGCCGCGCCAGCCCGGTCGGTTCGGGCACCGCATCATCGTCGAGAAACGCGACGACGGCCCCGGCGGCGGCGGTGACGCCGAGGTTGCGCGCCGCCGAGATGTTGGACTCGTCGAAGCCGAGACACCGGATCCGGCCTTGCCAGCGCGCCAGCGCCGCCAGCCCCTCGGGATCGGCCACCACCACCACCTCGAACTCGGGGTGGCGCTGCTGCGCCAGCGCGGTGATGCACAGCGCCAGCGCCGCGGGCCTGCCGCGGCTGACCACCACCACGCTGACGCGGTCTGGCGTCACTCCACCTGCATCGCAGACAGCATGGCCTCGATCCGCGGCACGTCCTCGGGGTTGTTGAGCTCCCAGAACTGCCGGCCCCGGGCCTCGACCTCGACGCAGAGCAGCGGCACCCGGCGTTCCAGAAAGCGCAGCTGCTCGAGGCCCTCGAGGGTCTCGAGCGGCCCGGCCGGCCAGCGCGGATAGGCGGCCAGGGCCGAGGCGCGGTAGGCGTAGACCCCGACGTGGTGGAACACCGGCGTCGGCGCGTCGGCGGCGTAGTCGCGCCCGGTGTAGGGGATCACTTCCTTCGAGAAATACAGCGCCGTGTTGTCGGCGCCGAACACCGCGGTGGTACCGCCGACCCGACCGGCAAGCCGGTCCTCGCGGAACCCGGACAGCGCCGCGCCGTCGGCGCGCAGCACCGGTGTCGCGACTTCGGCCGCCGGATGCGCCAGCAGATCCTCGACCAGCCGTTCGACGAACCACGGCGGGGTCAGCGGCGCGTCGCCCTGCAGGTTCACCGTCACCTCGAAGCCGCCGCCCAGCGTGTCGAACGCCTCGGCGCAGCGCTCGGTGCCGTTGCGGCATGACTCGGAGGTCATCACGACCTCGGCGCCGAAAGCTTCGGCGGCGACGCGGATCCGGTCGTCGTCGGTCGCCACCACCACGCGGGTCGCGCCCTCGACCGCCATCGCGGCCTCCCAGGATCTGCGGATCAGGCTGCGCGACTTGCCGGTGGCGCCGCGCAGTTCGACAAGCGGCTTGCCCGGGTAGCGGGTCGAGGCGAAGCGCGCCGGGATGACGATGAGAACCGACATCAGGGCGCCGTCAGATCGACGCCGGGGGCGTAGGCGATGAAGAACGGGTTTTCGAAGCCCGGCTTGCCGTAGCCCAGCGCGCTGTGGTCGTCGAACCGCACCACCTTGCCGCCGGCGCCGCCCAGCACCGCCTGCCCGGCGGCGGTGTCCCATTCCATGGTGCGGCCGAGCCGCGGGTAGAGATCGGCCTCGCCGGTCGCCACCAGGCAGAACTTCAGCGACGAGCCGGCGCTCTTCATGTCGGCGGTGACGTAGCCCGAGATATAGGCGTCGGTGGCGGCGTCGCGGTGCGATTTCGAGGCGACCACGCGCAGCGCCGCGTTGTCGGGGGTCGACACGCGGATCGGTGCGGTCGGGCCCGGGGTCGCGGCGTCGAAGGCGCCGGTTTCCTCGACGGTCCGCCCGGAAGCCTCGGTGTAGAACAGCCGGCGCTTGGCCGGGGCGTAGACCACGCCGCGGGTCGGCACACCGTTCTCGACCAGCGCGATGTTCACGGTAAAATCGCCGCGGCGCTGGACGAACTCCTTGGTGCCGTCGAGCGGGTCGACGATCAGGAAGGTGCTGACCTGCTGGCCGTGGCTGTCGGCCTGCTCTTCGGTGACCAGCGCGATCTCGGGGAATTCGGCGCGCAGCCCGGCCGAGATTAGCGCATCGGCGGCCTCGTCGGCGGCGGTCACCGGGCTGTCGTCGCTTTTCGAGCGCACCTCGAACTCGGGGCTGTCGTAGATCTCCATGATCTTCGCCCCGGCCTCGATCGCGAGTCGCCGCATCACCTGCGTCAGCCTGTCCAGATCCATCACCACTTGCCTTTCCTCGGTCCGCGCCCCGGTATCGCCATGAGTTTCCAGCGATGTTGATCGGTCGGAGCGACCTCCTTATGCTGCGGCGACAGGGGATCGGCAAGAAATTCGCGCATCCAGCCGGCCGGTTTTCGGCGCGGCCGACCGCGGCCCCCTGAACGAGGCAGAGATGCACGAGGCGCCCCACAGCCCCACGGCCCACCAAGGCTCCGGCCGCCGACGCCCCGGCCGCCGAAGCCCTGGTCGCCAGGCCGCCGGAATGATCGAGCTGATCTACCACTCCACCGTGCGCGAGATCCGCAAGGACCATCGCAACGCGCTGGTTGGACTGCTGATGAACATCGCGCAGACGGTGGTCTTCGTGTTGGCGTTCTACATCATGTTTACCCTGCTCGGGGCCCGGGGCAGCGCACTGCGCGGCGATTTCCTGTTGTACCTGATGTCGGGTATTTTCCTGTTCCTGACCCACACCAAGGCGATGACCGCGGTGATCAAGGCCGAAGGTCCGGCGTCGTCGATGATGAAGCACGCACCGCTCAACACCGCGGTCACGATCAGCGCCGCGGCGCTGGGCGCGCTCTACATCCAGCTGCTGTCGCTCTGCGTGGTGCTGTTCTTCTACCACGTTCTGGTGGTGCCGATCACCATCGATCAACCGATCGGCGCGATGGCGATGCTGCTGGTGGCCTGGTTTTCGGGGGTCGGCATCGGGATGATTTTCATGGCGCTCAAGCCCTGGTTTCCCGAGTTCGTGCAGATCGGCGCGTCGATCTACGCCCGTGCCAACATGATCGCGTCGGGCAAAATGTTCGTGGCCAACATGCTGCCCGGCTCGATGCTGCCGCTGTTCGACTGGAATCCGCTGTTCCACGCGATCGATCAGGCCCGGGGCTATGTGTTCCTGAATTACAATCCGCATTTCAGCTCGCCGACCTACCCGCTCTGGGTCGGGCTGGGGCTGGTGGTGATCGGCCTGATGGCTGAATCCTATACACGCCGCCACGCAAGCGTCAGTTGGGGCGCCAGCCGCTGAGCCTACCCCGCCCCGGCATAGCGGCCACGCCATATTCGGGCGGGCCTCAAATTCCTTCGCAAGGAATTTGAAAAACTTTGCGTAAAGTTTTTCGCGGCCGCGCCGTCAGCTCACCACCCGGAGCGTGAGATTGATCCGGCCGCCGCCCGTCAGCAGACTCGAGGATCCGGCGCGGATCCGATCGATACCGTGATGCGCCAGCCGTGCTGCGCCGCCCAGGACGGCGACGTCGCCGGAGCGCAGCCAGATCGACCGTGTCGGCCCACCCCGCGCCACGCCGCCGACCCGGAACAGCGCTTCATCGCCAAGCGAGATCGAGACCACGGGACAGCTCAGGTCGGTCTCGTCGCGATCCTGGTGCAGCCCCATGCGGGCCCCGTCGCGGTACAGGTTCACCAGGCAGCACTCCGGGTCGCGGTCGCAGCCCGACAGCGCCCGCCAAACCCGGATCACGCGGTCAGGGATCGCCGGCCAGGGCGCGCCGGTGACCGGGTGGACCCGCTCGTAGCGGTAGCCACGCCGGTCCGAGATCCAGCCGAATTGGCCGGCCGCGGTCATCCGGACGCTCATCGGCTGGCCGCGCGGCGTCGTCGGCTGGAACAGCGGCGCCAGCGCCACCACCCGGCGAAGGTCCTCCAGCAGTGCCAGCTGCGCCTCGGGCTCAAGAAAGCCCGGCAGTATACGTGCACCGTTCAGGTCGATCTCGTCGGGCATGGATCCTCTCTTCTGCACGCTTGGGATGGCCGCCGGATGGCGGCATCTTGGCGTGGCGGCTCGGCAAAATGCCGATTTGACCTGCAGCCTGACAGTTGCAGCCCCCAGACGCCCTCCCTATATAGCCCAGTGATCCGCGGCGGGCCCAGCCGGCCCGCTGCCTGTCTCCTGTCAGGGGCGGATGCCTCAACGGGTCCGCACCGCTAAAACCGCCTAAGAGAGGGTTTTGAACATGGCTAAAGTAATCGGGATCGACCTCGGGACCACCAACTCCTGCGTGGCGATCATGGACGGCTCCCAGCCCCGCGTCATCGAGAACGCCGAGGGCGCCCGCACCACCCCGTCGATCGTCGCCTTCACCGACGACGAGCGTCTGGTCGGCCAGCCTGCCAAGCGGCAGGCCGTGACCAACCCGTCGAACACGATCCACGCCGTCAAGCGCCTGGTCGGCCGTCGTCTGTCCGACGCCGCGGTCGAGAAGGACCGCAAGCTGGTCCCCTACAACATCGTCAACGGCGGCAACGGCGACGCCTGGGTCGAGGTGAAGGGTGAGAAGTACTCCCCGTCGCAGATCTCGGCCTTCACGCTGCAGAAGATGAAGGAAACCGCCGAGTCGTATCTCGGCGAAGAGGTGACCCAGGCGGTCATCACGGTCCCGGCCTATTTCAACGACGCCCAGCGCCAGGC
>JBFGEI010000277.1:0-4444 GCA_041580155.1 Limimaricola sp. | reverse complement strand
TCATCGTGAAAATCTTGGAGTGATTTTCATGAACCAGGATCAGCACTCGACGTTGCGGACCGGCGACATGCCGTCGCTCGAAGCGGCGGATCGCGTGCTCGATCGGCTGAATTCGGCGGTCTACACCACCGACACCAGCGGCGTGATCACCTATTTCAACGCCGCCGCCGCGGCGCTCTGGGGCCAGGCCCCGGTTGTCGGCACCAGCCGGTGGTGCGGCTCGGTGCGGATCTTCACCACCACCGGTGATCCGCTGCCGCACGACCAGTGCCCGATGGCGCAGTGCCTGAAGACCGGGCGGGGCCTGCAGAACGCCGAGATCGTGGTCGAAAAGCCCGACGGGGTGCGCTGCAACGTGCTGGTGTCGCCGCAGCCGCTGCACGACGAGAACGGCGCGCTGATCGGCGCGGTCAACACCCTGGCCGACATCACCGAGCTGCGCTTGGCCGAGGCGGCGCGCCGCGGCAGCGCGACGCTGGCCGCCTCGATCCTCGATCACAGCCGCGACTGCATCAAGATCCTCGACCCTGAGGGCGCCTTGCAGTCGATCAACCTCGACGGCTGCCGCAGTTTCGAGATCGACGCGCCGCACAGCGTGGTCGGGCGCGGCTATGCCGAGTTCTGGCAAGGCGACGACAGTGCCCGCGCCGGCGCCGCGATCACGCGGGCGCGGGTCGACGGCGCGGCCCGGTTCACCGCCGACTACCGCCGCACCTCGGGCGACCTGACCAGCTGGGACGTCGGGATTTCGCGGCTGAGCGACACTCAGGGCGAACCGACCGGCTTTCTGGTGATCTCGCGCGACATGACCCATGAGCTGCGCGAAACCCGGGCGAGGTCGCGCCAGCTGTTGCAGCAGAAGACGCTGAACCAGATCGGCGCGCTGGCGCTGCGGCACGGCTGCTTCGACGAGTTCCTGCAGACCACCACCGCGCTGGTGGCGAAGGCGCTGTCGCTGCCGATGGTCAAGGTGCTGGCCTTCGCCGACCAGGCCGACCACCTGAAGTTGCTGGCCGGGGTCGGCTGGGCCGAGGGGCTGGTGGGCCGGGCGCAGGTCGGCATCGACCTTGAATCGCAGGCCGGGTTCACGCTGATCCACGACGGGCCGTTGATCGTCGACGACCTGCGCCTTGAGACCCGGTTCAGCGGTCCGCCCTTGCTGCACGAACACGGCGTGCGCAGCGGCATGAGCGTCACCATTCCCGGCGTCGGCGCCCGGCCCTACGGGGTGCTTGGCGCGCATGACGACCGGCTGCGCAAGTTCGACGACAGCGAAGTCCAGTACCTGGTGTCGGTCGCCAACCTGATCGCCGGCTGCCACCGCCACGACCAGTCGACCCGGCGCCAGAGCCTGCTGGTGCGCGAGATCGCGCATCGGGCCGGCAACATGCTGCAGTTCGTCTGCTCGATCTTCAACCAGACGGTCCGGACGTCGGGCAGCCTCGCCGAGGCCAAGGCCAAGTTCGAGACGCGGCTGGCGCAGATGTCACGGGCCAACATCCTGGTCAGCGCCGACGGCTGGACCAAGAGCAACGTCCGCGAGCTGATCGGCGCCACGCTCGAGCCGTTTCACGCGATGCTCGACCTCGAGGGTCGCGAGGTGATGTTGCCGGCCGAGTTGTGCTTCGACCTCGGGCTGGTGCTGCACGAATTGGCGACCAATTCGGCGAAGTACGGCGCCTTCACCGGCGGCGAGGGCCGGGTGACGATCTGCTGGTCGGTCGCGGCCGTGAATGGCGCGGCGCCGCTGTTCACGCTCGAGTGGCGCGACCAGCAGCAGGCGTATTGCCCGCCGTCGGTCAGCTCGGGCTTCGGCACGCAGCTGATCCAGCAGCTGATCGAGACCAAATGGGCCGGCACCGTCGAGACCTTGCAGAGCCCCGGATTCACCTGCCGGATTTCTTTTCCGATGCCGCAGGGCTGACGCCGAATCTGGCTCCGCGTCGCCGCGCCGTCGCAACGGCGCATCGGCGCCATTGCTAAGCGGTCCGGCCAATCTAGCTTGGATAGGCGCGGCGTGATCACGTGGCGGACGGCGGGTCGTCCGGCCGGTCCGCTTTCGGAGAATTGCAGATGAAACCACTGTTCTGGGCCGTCGCCGCCTGCTTGGTGATCCAGACGATCTTTCCGCTGGTGCGCAGCGCACGGTGGTGGGTGCGGATCAGCGACTTCCCGCGGGTCCAGATCGCCGCCGCGCTGGCTTTGCTTCTGGCCGGGTATCTGGCGTGGTTCGGTGTCGCCTCCGTCGCGGACCTGGCCTTCGTCGCCGTGGTGGCTCCGGCGCTGGGGCTGCAGCTCTACCGGATCTTTCCCTACACCCGGCTGGCGCCGCGACAGGTGCTCGACGCGACGTCGGGCCGGCCCGGAATGCGGCTCAAGCTGATGATCTCGAACGTGTTGATGGAGAACCGAAATTCGGCCGACCTGCTGCGGGTGGTCCGCGAGGTCGATCCCGATGTGCTGCTGGTGGTCGAGATCGACGATTGGTGGCACGACAGCCTGACGCCGCTCGACGCCCATTACCCGCATCGGATCAAGCGGCCGCAGGACAATTACTACGGCATGGAGCTGTTCTCGAAGCTCGAGCTCGACGGCACCGATGTCCGCTTCCTGGTGTCCGACAAGATCCCGTCGATCCGCACCGGGCTCAAGCTGCCGTCCGGGGTCTGGATCGAGTTCTTCGGGGTCCACCCGAGGCCGCCGGACCCCGATCACGACAGCGAAACCCGCGATGCCGAAATCCTGCTGGTGGCGCAGGACATGCGTCGATCCAAGCGATCGTCGATCGTCGCCGGCGATCTGAACGATGTCGCCTGGTCGCACACAACCCGGCTGTTCCAGCGGATGAGCGGCGCGCTCGACCCGCGCCGGGGCCGCGGCATGTTCAGCACGTTCCACGCCGGCCACCCGCTGTTGCGCTGGCCGCTGGATCACATTTTCCACGACAATTCCTTCACCCTGGTGGACCTGAAACGCCTGCCGAACATCGGGTCGGACCACTTCCCGGTCATGGCCGAGCTGCAATACGAACCCAAGGCGGAGGAGTTGCAGGAGGCCCCCGAAGCGGATCGGGCCGACCGCCAGGAGGCCAGGCAGATGATCGCCGACGGCCGCGCCGCGGTGGCCTGAGGGCCGCCGCCGGGCCGGATCGGACCGGCGGCCGGACCTCTATATCACATTCACAAGGGAGACCCGGCGCGTCCGGGTTCGAGACATGAACATCCTCAGGATCATCGTCGCCATCCTGCTACCGCCGCTCGGCGTGTTTCTGCAGGAAGGCCTGGGCAAGCACTTCTGGATCAACGTCCTGCTGACGCTGCTTGGCTACATTCCGGGCATCGTCCACGCGCTCTACATCATCATCAAGCGCTGATCGCCGTCGCCGCGTCCCCCAAGGGCGCGGCGCCTGGCTTCAGGGCGCGCCGCCGGCGTGAAACAGGCTGCCGACGACGTAGGCGATCGTCGCCGCCAGCCCGCCGATCAGCAGCGTCTCGGCTCCCGACCGCCACCACGGGCTAAGCGACCAGTGGCTTTTCAGCGCGCCGATCGTGAAGAACACGGTGGCGGTCAGCAGGATCGAGACCTCGAACGCCGCCGACTGCCCCAGCGCGAAAGGCAGCAGCGGCACGATCCCGGCGGCGAGAAACGCGCCGAACGTGGCAAGCGCGGCGCGGAGCGGCGCCGGCACCTTCAGCCCGAAACCGTATTCATCGGTCAGCATCAGGTCGATCCACGCCGCCCTGTTGCCGGAGATCGCGGTTACCGCGTTCTCCAGCACCGGACCCTCCAACCCCTTGCCGTGCAGGATCTGCCTGATTTCCTCGCGCTCGCCCTCGGGATACTCGTCGATGTGGCGCTCCTCGACGGCGCGAATCCGCGCGATGTCGTCAAGCTCGGCCTTGGTGCCGGAATAGTTGCTCGCTGCCATCGAGAACCCATCGGCGAGGATGTTGGCGCTGCCCAGCGTCAGAATGATCGTCGGTGACAGCCCGGCGCCCTGCACCCCGGCGACGATCGCGAAGGTGGTCACCGCGCCGTCGATCGCGCCGTAGACGACGTCGCGCAGGTGCCCCGGGCGGGCGGCCTGCGCCAGCCGTCGTGCGATTTCCTGTCTGCTGTGGCCGTGGTCCTGCATCGTGACCTCCCACCGCAGCCCTAGCCGGATCGGCGCGGCGCTGCCTTGCGACAGATCAACCTCGCCTGGCCTGCGGCTCTGGCCGTCGGCGTCGCGCATGCCCGGCGCCATCGCGCCGAGGCCAGTGGATCCTTGCCGATCGCCGCGCGCCGACGGGCGCAAGACACTGGACGCGCGCCGCGCTTTGGGGTGGTGTGCCGGCCTGAACCAAAGCCGGCGGCCCCGCGTTGGGATTGCCGTGACACACCGCGAGGGACCGCCGATGCGCACCAGCTTTCTTGCCGCCGTTTTGCTTGGCGTCGCGGCGAC
>JBFGEI010000276.1:0-4444 GCA_041580155.1 Limimaricola sp. | reverse complement strand
GTCGCCGAACACGGCCCCTGCGCCCCGGCGATGGCCTGGCGGGTGGTCGACGCGCAGCACGCGCTCGAGCGCGCCGTGGCGCTGGGGGCCGAGGAATACACCGGCGACGACAAGTCGCTCGACGTGCCGGCGGTTGTCGGGATCGGCGGGTCGCTGCTGTATTTCGTCGACACCTACGGCGACGACGGCAGCTGCTACAGCGACGAATACGACTGGTTCGACAAGGTCGACCCCAAGCCCGAGGGCGTCGGCTTCTACTACCTCGACCACCTGACCCACAACGTGGTGCGCGGCAACATGGACACCTGGTACAAGTTCTACCACGACGTGTTCAACTTCCGCGAAATCCGGTTCTTCGACATCAAGGGGAAACAGACCGGGCTGACCTCGCGCGCGCTGACCTCGCCCGATGGCAAGATCCGGATTCCGATCAACGAAAGCGCCGACGAGAACAGCCAGATCGAGGAATACCTGCGCGAATACAAGGGCGAAGGCATCCAGCACATCGCCGTCGCCGCGCGCGACATCTACGCCGCGACCGACGCGATCGCCGACAATGGCCTGGCGTTCATGCCGGGGCCGCCCGACACCTATTACGAGATGAGCCGCAAGCGGGTCACCGGCCACGAAGAACCGATCGACCGGATGAAGCGGCACGGCATCCTGATCGACGGCGAAGGCGTGGTCGGCGGCGGTGAGACCCGGATTCTGCTGCAGATCTTCTCGAAGACGGTGATCGGGCCGATCTTCTTCGAATTCATCCAGCGCAAGGGCGACGACGGCTTCGGCGAGGGCAACTTCCGCGCCCTGTTCGAGTCGATCGAAGAAGACCAGGTGCGCCGCGGCGTGCTGAAATCGCCGACCGCCGCCGAATGACCGGCACGGCGGCCCGGCGATGAGTTGGCGCGACTACGCGAGCGCCCCGGAACCGGGCACCGAGATCTGCGACCGCGCCGCGTTGCGCGGCGCCCTGTCGGTTCTGGTCGAGACCGAGGCCGGGCGGTTTCCGCTGCTGCTGGTCGAGACCGCCGCCGGGCTGCGTGGCTACGTCAACGCCTGTCCGCACCAGTACTTGCCGCTGGATCATCGCGGCGGCGGGCTGCTCAGCGCCGACGGCGCGCGGCTGATGTGCTCGATGCACGGGGCGCAGTTCGACGCCGAGACCGGAATCGGGGTCGCCGGGACCGGTCTCGGCTGCGGTCTCGATCCGGTGCCGCTGGCGCTGCGCGGCGATCGCGTGGTGATCGGGCACGACCAGCCCGCCGGTTCCGCCGGGGCGCTTCGGCTTTGACTTGACGGGGGGCTGCGCTACAGAGGCCGGATTCAACGGGTTGGAGACGGCGCAGATGAACATCACACTCATTCGGCTGGCGGCGCTGGCGCTGCTCGGCACCGGCAGCACCGCCGCGGCGCAGCAGACGCCTGACTTCGACGCCTCGGCGCCGACGCTGTATTTCTCGGCGATCCCGGACGACGACGAAACCCGCCTGATCGAACGCTTCGAGGCCGTCGCCGGATATCTCGAGGCCCAGCTCGGCGTGCCCGTCGCCTACATCCCGGTCAAGAGCTACGCCGCCTCGGTCACCGCGTTCCGCAACGACCAGATCCAGCTGGCCTGGTTCGGCGGCCTGTCCGGCGTGCAGGCGCGGCTGGAGGTTCCCGACTCGCAGGCGATCGCGCAGGGCACAGAGGATCTCGCCTTCGTCAGCTACATCATCGCCAACAAGTCCACCGGGCTGACCGAGCCTGCGGACGGCGCCTTTCCCGAGGGCCTCGACGGGCTCAGCTTCAGCTTCGGGGCGCAGACCTCGACCTCGGGCCGGCTGATGCCCGAGTTCTACATCCAGCAGGAAACCGGCAAGACCCCGGAGGCGCTGTTCGGCGAGGTCGGGTTTTCCGGCGATCACGGCCAGACCCTGCGGCTGGTCGCCTCGGGCGCCTACCAGCTGGGCGCGCTGAACTACACCGTGTTCGACCAGGCGGTGGCCGAGGCAGCCCCCGAGGTCGACGCGGTCGAGGTGATCTGGCGCAGCCCCGCCTACCCCGACTACAACTGGACGATCCGCGGCGATGTCGACGCGCGCTGGGGCGACGGCTTCGCCGAGCGGGTGCAGACCGCGCTGATCGAGCTGACCGACCCCGAGATCCTCGCCTCGTTCCCGCGCGAAGGTTTCATCGCCGCCGACAACGAGCTTTACGCCCCGATCCTGTCGACCGCACGGCAGCTTGACCTGATCGACTGATGCCGCAGCCGCCCCTGGCCAGCTTTGCCGGCGAGACCCTGTCCTGGGACGGCGCACCGGCGCTGCACGACGTGCGGCTCAGCATCACCGCCGGAGAACGGGTGGTGCTGCTCGGGCGCAGCGGCGCCGGGAAGTCGACGCTGCTGAACGCGATCCGCGCCCGGGTCGAGGCGGCCCGGCTGCGGCTGGCGCTGGTGCCGCAGGATCCCGGCCTGGTGCCGCAGCTGTCGGTGTTCCACAACGTCTGGATGGGCTGCCTGGACGACCACGGCACCGGCTACGGGCTGCTGAACCTGCTGCGCCCGCTGCCCGGTGAGCGCGCGAAGGTGGCGCCGGTGCTGGACCGGGTCGGGCTTGCCGGCTTCGACCGGCGCCGGGTCGCCACGCTGTCGGGCGGCCAGAAGCAGCGCACCGCGCTGGCCCGGGCCCTGCTGCGCGGCGGTGACATCCTGCTGGCCGACGAACCGGTGTCGGCGGTCGATCCGACCCGCGCCGCCGCGCTGCTCGAGGCGCTGCGCGACCGGTTTCCGACCATGGTGGTGGCGCTGCACGACGCCGACCGGGCGCTGCAGCTGGCCAGCCGGGTGATCGGCCTTTCGGGCGGCCGGGTCGTGCTCGACCGGCCGGCGGCGCAGACCTCGCTGGCCGAGGTCATGGCGCTGTACGAGATCTGATCCATGGCCCCCGCCCCCGCGCAGCGCCGCCTCGTGTTCGCCGGCTTCGCGCTGGCGACGCTGGCCGCGCTTGCGCTGGCCGATCTGGAGCTGGCGCGGCCCGACCCCTGGCTGACGCTGCGCCGGATCGGCGCCGGGCTGCTGTCGCCGGATTTCGGCGATCCGATGGCGCTGGCCCGGGCCGCGGCGCTGACCGTCGCCTTCGCGCTCTGCGGCGTGTTCGCCGGGGCCGCGGCCGGATTCGCGCTGGCCTTCGGCTATCGCCGCCCGCTGCTGCGCGGGCTCTGCATCACGCTGCGCTCGGTGCACGAGCTGTTCTGGGCGCTGCTGCTGCTCGGGGTGACCGGACTGGGGCCGCTTACCGGGGTGCTGGCGATCGCAATTCCCTACGCCGGGATCTTCGCCAAGGTCTTCGCCGACTACCTGGCCGAGGCCGATCCCGCCGCCGCCCGCGCCCTGCCCCGCGGCACCGGCCGGATCGCGGCGCTGGCCTGGGCTCGGCTGCCGCTGGTCGCGCCGGAGATCCGCGCCTACACGCTGTATCGCATCGAATGCGGGCTGCGCTCGAGCGCGGTGCTCGGCTTCGTCGGGCTGCCGACGCTGGGCTACCTGCTGGAGACCGATTTCCGGCAGGCCAACTACGGCGCCGCGGCGGCGGTGCTTTTGGTCTACCTGGCGCTGATCCTGCCGATCCGGCACTGGATGCGCTGGCGGCTGGTGCCGGGCTACCTGGTGGCGGCGGTGGCGCTGCTGGCGACCCATCCGGCGCCGCCGATGGGTTCCGGCGCACTGCTGCGCTTCCTGACCCGCGACGTGGTGCCGGCGCCGCTGCGCGACGGTGGCTGGGCCGCCGCGTCCGGCTGGTCCGACTTCGCCGGCTGGCTTGGCGGGCTGTTGTCGACCCAGGCGCTGCCCGGCGTGCTGGCGACGCTGGTGCTGTCGCAGATCGCGCTGGCGCTGGCCGCGGCGCTGGCGCTGATCGGGTTTCCGCTGATCGTGCGCCGGGTCAGCGGTCGCGCCGGGGTGCTGCTGGGCCATGCGGCGCTGGTGCTGGGCCGGTCGATCCCCGACTACATGCTGGCCTTCGTGCTGCTGCAGCTGCTGGGGCCGTCGATGCTGCCCGCGGCGCTGGCGCTGGGGCTGCACAACGGCGCGATCATTGCGCATCTGCTGGGCCGCCAGGCCGAAGCGCAGGTGCCGCGGCTGCGGCCCGACGCGCCGCGCGGCCTGGCGCTGGCCGCCTGGGAGCTGCTGCCGCGATTGTCGGGGAATTTCTGGGCGCTGTGCCTGTACCGCTGGGAGATCATCGTGCGCGACAGCGCGATGATGGGTCTCCTGGGGATCGGCACGCTGGGGTTCTTCGTCGATGCCGCGGTGCAGGAGCTGCGCACCGACCGGGTGCTGCTGCTGCTTGGGGTCTCGGCGCTGGTGACGCTGGCGATCGACGCGCTGTCGGGGCGGATCCGGGCACGGATGGACCTCGGGTTGCCGCAGCTGCGCCGCGCCGCACCCGAGGCGGCCGATCCG
>JBFGEI010000275.1:0-4446 GCA_041580155.1 Limimaricola sp. | reverse complement strand
GTTCCTAACAGAGGCAGGATTCCAAAACGGCTTTCCATTTTTGCATGATGGGGGCCGCGTGGCGCTGGATAACTGGGACGATATGCGGGTGTTTCTCGCGGTGGCGCGGGCAGAAAGACTGTCGGCGGCGGCGCCGGGGCTGCGGATGGACCCGGCGACCCTGGGCCGGAGGATCGCCCGGCTGGAAGATCGGCTTGGCGCGGCGCTGTTCGTGAAATCGCCGCAGGGTTACGCGTTGACCGACCTCGGCGCGCGAATGCAGGTCCACGCCGCCCGCGCCGAGGACGCGCTGTCGCGGGCCTCGGAAACCGGGCAGGGCGCCGGTGACGGCTTGACCGGGCAGATCCGCATCGGCGCGCCGGACGGCTGCGCCAACTTCGTGCTGCCGCAGGTCTGCGCCGCGATCCAGGCCGACAACCCGGGGCTTGAACTGCAGGTGCTGGCGCTGCCCCGGGTCGTCAACCTGTCGCGCCGCGAGGCCGACATGGCGATCACCGTCAGCCCGCCCGAAGCCGGACGGCTGACGGTGCAGAAGATCACCGACTACCGGCTGCACCTGGCGCAGCGCTTCGACGCGCCGATCCCGGCGTCGGTCGCCGAGGTCCGGGGCCGGGTGCTGGTCGGCTACATCCCCGACATGATCTTCGACCGCGAGCTCGACTATCTCGATGCGCTGGGCGCCGAGGGGGTGCAGCTGGCCTCGAACTCGGTCTCGGTGCAGCTGATGATGCTGCGGAGCGCCGGGATCGGCATCGTGCACGACTTCGCGCTGCCCTTCGCGCCCGAGCTGCGCCGGGTGCTGACCGAGGCGGTCGGCCTGACCCGGGCGTTCTACCTGGTGCGCCACGCCGCCGACCGGCGCTCGGACCGGCTGACCCGGCTGGCGGCGGCGCTGGTCGCCGGGGTGCGCGCCGAGGTGGCCCGGCTGGAGGCGGCGGCGTGCTTGACAGACGGGGCGGGCGGGGGCGACGATTGATCCAAGCGTCGCAGTGGCGCAAGGCAAGGAGAACGCGACATGCTCGTGCAACAGATCCTGAAATCCAAGGCCAGCGAAGCGGTTACCACGATCCAGCCGGATGCGACCGTGGCCGATGCGGTGCGGCTTCTGTCGGAAAAGCGGATCGGGGCGCTGGTGGTGTCACGCGACGGCCAGCGCGCCGAAGGCATCCTGTCGGAACGTGACGTGGTGCGCGAACTGGGCCGCCGTGGACTCGAATGCATGTCGGATACGGTCGAGTCGATGATGACCAAGGACCTGACCACCTGCCACCGCGAGGACAGCGCCGACGCGGTGCTCGAACGGATGACCATGGGCCGGTTCCGGCACCTGCCGGTGGTCGAGGACGAGGTGATGATCGGGCTGATCTCGATCGGCGACGTGGTCAAGGCGCGGCTTTCGGAGCTGGCGATGGAGAAGGACGCGCTCGAAGGCATGATCATGGGTCACTGACCCGGCGCCCGCCGGTGCCGGTCGCGGCACCGGTGGATTCCGGGACCCACCGGTCGCGCCGCGTTGCCGTGAAGCGTTGCTTCGCCTTGCATCTTGGTCCGGCATCATGTTGCGTGTCGCCCAGATGCGGCGAGGAGACGTCATGCGCACTGGGCTTTATCCCGGCACTTTCGACCCGGTGACGCTGGGCCATACCGATATCATCCGCCGGGCCTGCACTCTGGTCGACAAGCTGGTGATCGGCGTGGCGATCAACCGCGACAAGGGGCCGTTGTTCACCCTGGACGAGCGGGTGGCGATGATCGAGGCCGAAACCGGTCCGATCGGCAGGGACTGCGGCGCCGAGATCGTGGTGCATCCGTTCGAGAATCTGCTGATCGATTGCGCCCGCGACGTCGGCGCCAGCATGATCATCCGCGGCCTGCGCGCCGTCGCCGACTTCGAATACGAATACCAGATGGTCGGGATGAACCGGGTGCTCGACCACAGCGTCGAGACGGTCTTCCTGATGGCCGACGCGCGGCACCAGGCGATCGCGTCGAAGCTGGTCAAGGAAATCGCCCGGCTTGGCGGCGATGTGTCGGCCTTCGTGCCGCCGGCCGTCGATGTGGCGTTGAAGACGCGGCTCGGCCGCAGCCGTTAACAACCTGCCGCACCGGGTGAACCGGTGCGGCCCTGTCGGCGTTGCCTTGGAAACCATACCGAGGACGACAGCATGACCGCATTTCCCCGCCACCTGACGATCTCCGCCGCCGCGCTGGTTCTGGCCGCCGGAGCGGCGCTGGCGCAGGAGACCTCGTCGCGCGGCGCGGAGAACGCCGAACAGCTTGGACGCGACGCCCAGGACGTGCTGCGGCGCACCGCGCCGGGGGCCGCGTCGGGGCAGCCGGGCCCGTCGACCGGTCAGCCCGAGACGATGCGGATCCTGCGGCAATCCGGGGCGCAGCCGATCGCGCCGCAATCGGGTGCCCGGCGCTCGGGCAACGGCTCGACGCTGCGACCCAGCGTGATCCTGCCGGGCGACGTGCTGCTGCCGGATCCGTCGCAACTTGCCGGGTCGAAGAAGTCGCCGCCGACGGTGCCGCAGATCGAGGCGGTGCGCTACGACGGCGGCGCGCTGCCCGAAGGCCAGTCGGCGCTGACCGTGGTGGCGCAGGTGTTGCTGGACCGGGCCGGGATATCGCCGGGGATCATCGACGGCTGGCGCGGCGGCATGTCGCAAAGCGCCATCGCCGCCTTCGAATCCCGCGAATCCCTGCCGGTCGACGGCGAGATGGACCCGCAGGTCTGGCAGGCGCTGGGCGGGCCCGAGGCCGCCGGTCTGCTGCAGAGCTACGTGATCGCCGACGACGACGTCACCGGGCTGAGCCAGCCGCTGCCGCAGGACTATGCCGAGTTGGCGCAGCTCGACCGGCTGGGCTACATCCGGGTCACCGAGAAGCTGGCCGAGCGGTTTCACATGGACGAGGATTTCCTGGTGGCGCTGAATCCCGGCGCCGATTTCGCCGCCGGCAGCGTGATCACCGTGGTCGATCCCGGCGCCAAGCAGGAAACCAAGGTGGCGCGGATCGAGGTTCACAAGCCGACCAGCCGGCTTGCCGCCTTCGACGCCGAAGGCCGGATGATCGCGAACTACCCGGTGACGGTCGGGTCCTCGGCGACGCCGTCGCCCTCGGGCACCGTGGAGGTGGTCGGCGTGGCGCTGGACCCCACCTACACCTACAACCCGAAGATCAACTTCAAGCAGGGCGAAAACGACGAGGTGCTGATCCTGCCGCCGGGGCCGAACGGACCGGTCGGCGCGGTGTGGATCGACCTGTCGAAGCCGACCTACGGGTTGCACGGCACCTCGGACCCGTCGTCGCTGTTCAAGAACGTCAGCCACGGCTGCGTCCGTCTGACCAACTGGGATGTCGAGGAGCTGGCGCATCTGGTGACCGAGGGCGTCGTTGTGGAGTTCATCGAGTGAGCCGCGCGGCGCTTGCGGCGCTGATCGTGCTGGCGGCGGGTCCGCTGGCGGCGCAGACCGCGCCGGCCGATGCCTCGGCCAGCGCCCCGATTTCGGCACCGTTGCCGCCGGCACGGCCCGACGCGGGTGCTGCATCGACGCAGTCCGAAGCTGCCGACCCCGAAGCCGGTGCCGCGACGCCGAGCCCGCAGGCCGGGACAGGGGCGCCGGCGGACACGATCTTGGCGGACACCACGCCCGAGACCGTGCCGACGCCACCGGCTCGGCCCGAGGCGGCGGCTGCGGCGGCGCTGCAGGACCGGCCCCGGATCCTGCTGCCGGACGATGCGCCGGTGAAAGCCGATGAGCCGCCTGCCGCCGCAGCACGGGCAGAAGCGGTGCCCGCGGCAGACACCGCCATCACCCCCACCCGGCCCGTGGAAACCGAAGCCGAATTCGAGGCCTGCGCCATGGCGCTGGATGAGCTGGGCGTCGGCTACCGGCGGGCGGCCGAGGTCAGCGACCCCGAGGATGCGACCTGCGGCATCGCCCGCCCGGTGACGGTGTCGGAAATCGTGCCAGGCGTGGCGCTGCTGCCGGAGGCGACGCTACGCTGCGAGACCGCGCTGGAGTTGGCGCAGTGGGTGGCGAGCTTCGCGATCCCGGCCGCCTCGGGGCTGGAGCGCGGCGCGCTGACCGGCATCGAGCAGGGCACCGATTACCTGTGCCGGCGCCGCAACGGCGATCCCGAGGAGGTGCTGTCAGAGCACGCCTTCGGCAACGCGATCGACATCATGGCGTTCCGCTTCGGCGACGGCAGCACGGTGAAAGTGCAGCCGCGCGAGCGCGAGGGCAGCATGGCCGAAGCGTTCCAGGACGCGGCGCGCGCCACAGCCTGCCTCGGGTTCACCACGGTGCTGGGGCCGGGCACCGACGCCGCCCATGCCGACCACCTGCACCTGGACGTGAAGGCACGGAGCGGCGATTTCCGGCTGTGCCAGTAGCCAAAGACGAAAGCGGCCGCCCCCAGGGGCGGCCGCGGCCGGAT
>JBFGEI010000274.1:0-4454 GCA_041580155.1 Limimaricola sp. | reverse complement strand
GGTGTAGAAGGAATTGGGAAAGTACTGCTCGCCGATGAAAACACGGGCCTCGGATACGCCCGCCTCCTCCCGGTAGATGGTTTCGGTGCGGACAGTATTCCCGTCATCCCGAAATGTTTTGTCGATGACATAGGTGTGGGTGACAAACGGAATGAGTGCGGTGGTCATCAAAAACCCCTTTCGGGTGCAAGCAATCTACTGAGTCTCTGGCCCCGTATCGTCATTGCGGCCGGGTCGCCGATACCGTCCTTGATATCGGCGCTTCATTCAATGTCTTCGTTGGCTGCGGCGGCGGGCCATCGACCGCGACCGTCGGGCGGGACACAGGTCCGAGATCCCCTCTTGTCCGCCGGGCGGTAGAAATCGGCGGCGTCCGGGTGCCCGGCAAGCTGTTCGGGCCGGTAGGGCTTCATCTCCCCCAGATGCGACACCGCCGCCGCGGCCAGCCTGCTCAGCACCGAAGGGTGGACCGGAAAGTCGCCCGACAGGCTGCGAGGCTGCTTCGGCCAGTTCCAGCAGAACGGCCCGAGCTTCAGCATGAGCGTCTCTTCATGCTGCATGCCCAGCGGATCCGGCGTCAGGTACAGCATGTCATGGTTGACCCGCACCTCGGGGCGACATTCCTTCAGCTCGTCCAGCATCCACTTCAAGGCGATGTCGCTGAGACGCGACTCCGGTTCCGGATAGCTGCCTCCGACATCGCTGTGGCAACCGGCGAACCAGACCTGTTTCAGCCAGACCGGCGCCCGGCCCTCGGCCTTGCGGGCTTCGGCGGGCATCGCCCATTTCACGCGCGGAAAGTCCTTGCGATGCTCGTCGATGGCGAGCGCATGGCGGGCGTGCAGCACGTCGGAATCAAGCCAGCGGTCGTAATTCTGCAAGTTCCACTGCGCGTAATGCCCGTATTTCCAGATTTCCGGCCAATCGCGGATGCGCGAGATCTTCAGCGGCCGCGCCTCGTCGGGAGAAAAGTATTTCCACTGCGACCATTTCAGACGGGCATACCAATAGAGAACCAGGACGAGGACGAGGCTCAGGCTGCCCCAGAGCGCCCAATGCGCAGAGGCCAGGATCATCGCGATGACCGCCGCGAAGAGACCCGCCGCGACGACGGCCGCCGCTGCCCCGACCTTGGCGTTGCCCAGCGCCGCGACGGTGTCGAAGACCCCGATGAACGCCGGTTGCACGTTGCCCTGGACGTCGCGTTCGGCGTCCGGAACGAAGCTGGAGTATTTCCGCCTGAACCGGCGGCCCAGCTCTTCGCGCCGCTGGTGATACGGTGCCTGCCCCCTCGGGTAGCCGTTGCCGTGGGTGTAGACGTAATGCACCGCGTCGCTGGCGATCTTGCGCAGCCTCGGCCCGTAGCGCGGCACGGCCGAGCCGTCGGGCATCCGGGTCGGAATGCCGCACAGGTTCATCACGTTGGCCACGGCCCGGACGGTATAGGCCCCGCGCGAAAAGCCGAACAGCAGCACCCGGTCGCCGGGCTCGTAGTCACAGATGATCTGTTCGTAGCAATCGACGACGTTCTCATCGATGCCGGTGCCGACCGCCGCCGACAGGATGTTCGATACCCGCCTGAGCGTCAGCCGCCCCGCCTCGCCCGCGCCGAGGCCGGGATCGTAGAAACAGACCTGTTCAAGAGGGCTGATCGGCGAGCACGGTCCGGGGCGCATCGCCCGATACATCTTGTAGATGTTGGACAGCCGCTGGTCCGGGCGCAGCCCGCCGATCTGGCCGGTGCCGTCGGAAAAGATGAGAATGTTCTTCGGCATGGACCCACCGGTGCTGGCAGTTTCAAGACTCATCCAAAGGTTGTTCTGGGTCAATGATTAATCGCCGTGTCTGATGCGGCCCGCCGTCAGCATGCCAAAGGAAAAGGCGCGCCGCTTGACGGCGCGCCTTCGGACGACCGCGGTGTCGGGCGCGCTAGCCGATCCGGCCGCCGCCCTGCTTCTGGATCACCACGACGGCCGGGCGCGGCGGCATGGCGTCGGCGAAGTCGGGCCAGCGGGTCGATGGCGCCGCCAGGGTAGAACCGTCGCCCGGGTGCTGCACCGCCACGAACAGCGTCTGGTCGTCGTTGACGAACCATGGGCCGCAAAGCTCGGCCCCCACCGGCACCCGGAAGAAGTGCTTCGAGGTGCCGCGCAGCTCGCCCTCGGTTTCCATCGCCCACAGACCGTCGGCGCGGCCGGTTTCGGCGCCCGAATTGCCGTCGGTGGAAATCCACAGCCGGCCTTTGGCGTCCATCGCGCAGTTGTCGGGCATCCCGAACCAGCCGTCTTCGGTCGTCGCCGCCGAGAAGGTGGCGCCGACCTCGGCGATCGCGGGATCGCCGCATTTCACCAGGATTTCCCAGGGCATGCTTTCAGCGGCGAAATCACCGTCCGGCGCGGTGATCTCGATGATATGGCCGAACGCGTTGTCGGCCCGCGGGTTGGCGACGTTCTCGTCACCGGGCTCGCGACGCGTGTTGTTGGTCAGCATCACGTAGATCTTGCCGGTCTGCGGGTTCGGCTCGACATCCTCGGGGCGGTCCATCGGCGTGGCCTCGAGAAGATCGGCGGCGCGGCGGGTCTGGACCAGCACGTCGCCCTGATCGGTGAACCCGTTCTCGGCGGTCAGCGGGCCTTCACCATGCACCAGCGGCAGCCAGGTCATGCTGCCGTCCTCGTCGAACCTGGCCACCGACAGCACGCCCTTGTCGAGAATGTCGGGGTCCGGGTTGGCCGCATCGTAGGCGGCATCGGTGACGAAGCGGTAGACATAATCGAAGCGCTCGTCGTCGCCCATGAACATCGCGATGCGCCCGTCGCCGTTCACCGCCGGCATCGCGCCCTCGTGCTTGACCCGGCCCATCGCGGTGCGCTTGACCGGGGTCGAGGCCGGGTCGGCCGGGTCCACCTCGACGATCCAGCCGTGGCGGTTCGGCTCGTTCGGCTCCTTGTCGATGTTGAAGCGGTCGTCGAACTTGCCCCAGGCATACCATTTGCCAGGCACGCCATAGCGGTCGTAGAGCGCTGCCGACAGCGCGTCATCGGCCGCGGGGGTCTCCTGGTCGCTCCAGAAGTAGCCGTTGAAGTTCTCTTCGGCCATCAGCCAGGTGCCCCAGGGCGTGATGCCGCCGGCGCAGTTGTTGAAGGTGCCGCGCGCCTCGGTGCCGGTCGGATCGGCGCTGGTCATCATCCGGGCATGGCCCGCCGCCGGCCCGGAGATCTTCATCGGCGTCTCGGCGGTGATCCGGCGGTTGTAACGCGAGTCGCGCACCACCGACCACTTGCCGTCGTCGCCGCGGCGGATCTCGACGACCGAGCCGCCATGCGCCGCCTTCTCGATGTTGACCAGCTCTTCGGTCATCTGGGCGAAATCCTCGCCCTGCTCGATGCCGACATCGGGAAACATCAGCTCTTCGTTGGTGTATTCGTGATGATTGACCAGCAGCAGCCGGTTCGGATCCTCCGGCGCCTCGGGATGCGGCACCGTGCCGATGAAGTCCGAGTTGTAGCCGAATTGCTGGTTCTGCGCCTCTGCGGTCTGGTTGTTGAGGTCGAATTCGGGCGCCCCCGGCAGCACCGGATCGCCCCAGCGGATCAGCACGTCGGCGTCATAGCCGTCGGCGACCACCATGTCGTCGCTTTCGCCGGCCGCGATCTCGGGGAAGTCGAAGCTGCTCCCGGCGGTCTGCGCCTCGGCCCGGCCGGCGGCCAGCGCCAGCGGGCTGACCGTCGCGGCGATGGCGGTGAAGCCGAGCGCACCCTTGATCAGGTCCCGACGCCCCATGCGCGCCGCGATGACGTCGCCGATGGTGGCCGTTCTGGGCCGGTTCACCCCGACATCGTCGGCCGCATCCGCGCGCTGAGAACGGTTCACCGGATCGTATGTCGTGAACTTCATCTTACACCTCCCCGAAGTGATCTGATTGCCGGTCGAAGCCGCATCATTGCACCTTTAGGTAGAGTCGTAACCTCGGACTATTGCGTGCATAGCCTCGCGGCGGCAACCATCCGCCCAAGGTCGGTTTCGACGCGACCGGTCGGTGCCCGGGCCGGCGGGTCAGACCCCCGGCACCACTGCCTCGACCGGCCGGGGTCATGGCGGCCGGTCGGGGCACGCGGCTCAGGCGTCGCGCTTCACGATCCAGTTGACCTCGGGTGCCGCCACGAAGCGCCAGCTGCGGCGCGGTCCGGCCATCACGTTGAGGTAATACATCTCGAAACCATAGGGTGCGCCGCAGGGGTATGGCCGCGCGGCGCCAGCACCACGTCGTGGTCCTTCACCGCCATGGTCTCGTCGAGCGATCCGTCATCGGCACAGACCTACTGCGCGCCTTGTCCCAGATACCGCAGAGCCGCGCGTAGCGCTCGGCCATCCGGGCCACCGCAGCGTCGTCGTCGATCCGGCCCGAAAGCCAGTCGCGCGCCGCCTCGGCGAAGATCGTCCGGCCCACGGCG
>JBFGEI010000273.1:0-4484 GCA_041580155.1 Limimaricola sp. | reverse complement strand
GCAGCCGTCCGCGCAGCGCCGAGCGCACCACGCTTGCGAAGGTGGTGGCGTGGAACGGCCGTTCGACGAAGGTGACGTTCTGCAGCAGTTCGGACAGCCGCGCCGCTTCCGGGTTGCGCTCGGGGCCGCCGCCCTGGTGGGTCAGCACCACGAAGGGCAGCGACGACCAGGCCGGCTGATGTTCGAGCATCCGCGCCAGCCCGGTCAGGTCGGCGTGGCGCATGCTTTCCTCGGTGACCACCGCCAGACAGGTGTCGTCGTCGACCCGCCCGCGCAGCTCGGCGACGCCGGCGCAGGTCTGTCCGGTGATGCCGACATCGGCCAGCAGCATGCAGGCCAGCTTCGCGTCCCGGCCATGCGGCGCCAGCACCAGCGCCGTGAAATCCGTGCGGTCAGGAATGATCGACATCTCCCTGCAACGGGCCCATCAGCGGCGCATTGGTGCCGACGAAGGTCGGCACGCCGCGCAGAACCCCTTGGAACCCGGTCAACGGCTCGCCGAGCATCAGCCCGCGCCGGCCGATGCGGAACTCGCGGATCGTGTGCTCGTGGTGGCCGGTCCGCTTCTTGATCACCGACACCGCGCGCCGCACCTGGCCGGCGGCCTCGAAATAGCGCAGCAGGATCACCGTGTCGGCAAGGTAGGTCACGTCGACCGGCGCCTTCATGTCTCCGACCAGACCGTGCTGCGCCACGGTGAGGAAGGTCGCGGTGCCGCGCCGGTTGAGATACTGCAGCAATTCGTGGATATGCAGCACCAGCGCGTTTTCATGCGGCATCGCGGCCTGGTAGCCGTTCATGCTGTCGATCACCACGGTCCTGACCCCGGCCCCGTCGACCCGGTCGCGGACCCGGTGCGCGAATTCACCCGGCGACATCTCGGCGGCATCGACCTGTTCGACCAGCAGCAGCCCGGCGGCGCGCAGCGCCTCGAGATCGATGCCGAGGCCAAGCATCCGGTCGAACAGCAGCCCCAGCTCCTCGTCGAAGATGAACAGCGCCGCCTTTTCGCCGCGCCGCATCGCGGCGACGGCGAATTGCACCGCGAACAGGCTTTTTCCGGTGCCCGCCGGCCCGAGAACCAAGGTGCTCGAGCCACGATCGATGCCGCCGCCAAGCAGCGCGTCGAGCGCCGGAAGCTCGCTCGTCATCTGTTCGCGCACGAAAGGAACCCGATGCTCGAGCGCGACCAGCCGCGGAAACACCGCGAGACCGCCGGTCTGGATCGCGAAGTCATGGTAGCCGCCGCGATAGGCCTGGCCGCGATACTTGGTGACCCGCAGCCGGCGCCGCTCGGCGCCGTATTCGGGCGCCAGCTCCTCGAGCTGGATCACCCCGTGGACCACGCTGTGCACCGTCTTGTCGTTCATCTCGGCGGTCAGGTCGTCGAGCATCAGCACGGTGGCGTCGTGCCGCGCGAAATAATGCTTCATCGCGAGGATCTGCCGCCGGTAGCGCAGCGATCCCTGCGCCAGAAGCCGTATCTCGGACAGGCTGTCGATCACCACCCGGCGCGGCTTGACCCGCTCGAAGGCGTCGAAGATCTGCCGCGTCGCCTCGCCCAGCTCCAGATCCGAGGAATACAGCAGGCTCTGCTGCTGATCGGAGTCGAGCAGGCTTTCCGCCGGCACCACCTCGAACACGTGGATCAGCGGGTCGAGGGTCCAGCCATGCGACGCGGCGCCGGAGCGCAGCTCCTGGTCGGTTTCCGACAGGGTCACGTAGAGGCAGATCTCGCCCTCGGCGGCGCCCTCTTGCAGGAATCGCAGCGCGGTGGTGGTCTTGCCGGTGCCCGGCGAGCCTTCCAGCAGGAACACGTGGCCTTCGGACAGGCCGCCCGACAGCACGTCGTCCAGGCCGGGAATCCCGGTTTTCGCCTTCGATTTCGTCGCTGTCATCAAACCTTGGCCCCAATGCGCCTTGAACGCCGCGAAGTTAACAGAGCCTGCCGGCCTCCGGAAGCGGCGCCGACACTCTCGCCCCTACGTCGAACGCGGCGCCGCGCAGGCGGGTTCCAGCCGGTCCAGGGCGGTGCCGCGCGACGATAATGCAATCTTCAGCCTTGCATGATACCAGCAGGAAAAGTCGCAGCCCAGGAGCGAGTGATGACCGTCAGCGCCGCCGCAAGCCAAGCCGATGCCGCCACGATCTCGGATGGTGAGGCGCGGGCACTGGCCCGGGCCGTGGTCAGCCTGTTCCGGGTTTGGGAACTGCGCGACGCCGACGCGCTGGCGATCCTTGGCGGGCTGCACCCCGGCACCTGGCGCCGCTGGAGCATCGGCTGCGTCGAGTTGGTCGATCGCGACCGCAAGCAGCGGATGCGGATGCTGGTCGAAATCCACATGGCGCTGCGCGCCGGTCGATCCGGCCCCGGGCGCGGCCATGAATGGGTGCGCCAGCGCAGCGCCGCCTTCGGCGGTCGCAGCGCGCTGCAAGTGATGACCGGTGGTCGGCTCGAGGATCTCGCCGTGGTGCGCGACCGTCTGGCATCGACCGCCGCCTGAAATCGCCGGGGTGGCACCGCTCCACCACCCCGCCTCACGCCGCGCCGCCGCCATTTGGCCGGCGGCGCGGTCGCAAACCGCCAGGGTGACGTTTGACGTGAACGCATGGCGAGGTTGCCGAACCGGCAGGGCCGAATGGCTAGTCAAATCCCTCCCGGTGCCCCACCTCCTGTAGCGAAGACGAACACACTCGCATCGCACTAGGAGCATGCCATGACCACGATCAACCAGACCGGCTTTCTTGCCGCCACCACCGACCGTCCCGCCGCGACCCTGCGGCTGCGTCGTGCCTTCGCCAGCTGGCGCGGCTACAACCGCACCGTGAAAGAGCTGTCGGCGCTCGAGGATCGCGACCTTGCCGACATCGGCCTGACCCGCGGGATGATCCACGAGATCGGCCGCGAGCAGGCCCGGATTTCCGCAGCCCGTCTGCGCTGATCCCCGCGCCCGGCTCTAGCGCCAGGCTTGTCGAAGCGGCCCGGGCATCGCCCGGGTCGTTCGCGTTTCGGGGCGTGTCGGATTGACGTTTCGCACCGCTGCGACGGCCTGTCCTGCGGCGTGCTGCCATCGGTGTCGCGCGTCCCGGTCTGGCCAGGCGGAGCAAAGGGGCGACATGCAACCTGAAAGTGGTGTAGTGTGACGTGGTGGGGTGCCTTGTGAGGAGCTTGCTTGATGTCCGAGCCACCGCGTTTTGGTTACACGAAGATCGCCACCATAATCCGCGATTTCGACCGGCTTCGCGCCGCGATCCGGTCGCACGACAGCTTTGCCGCCGAAGAAGCCTGGTCGCGATGCGAACGTTGGCTGCCTTGGGTCGAGACCTCGGCGCCGATCCAGAGCGGCCGTCCGGACGTGCCGCGCGGCGATCGCGCATAGCCGGCACCTGAGGCGCGGTCAGACGATGATCAAATCGTCCTGAAGCACCTGCAGGTCAGCGACGCCGCGGATCACCAACAGGTCGCCGTCGATCACGAATTTCGCGTGGTCACCGACGATGTGACCCCTGTCCATCAGCTCGGACATCGACAACGCGGTGTGGATCTCGATCAGGTCGACGCCGTCCTGGAAGTCCTGGATCACGTCACGGCCGCCGGTGAACACGAAGCGGTTGCTGCCGCTGCCGCCCCAAAGCACGTCGTTGCCGGCACCGCCGTCCAGAACATCGTTGCCGCTGCCGCCGAACAGCCGGTCGGCGCCGCGGGCCCCGTCGAGCGTGTCATTGCCGAACGACCCGAACAGAACGTTGGCCCTGCCGTTTCCGACCAGCTGGTCGTCGTGCAGGCTGCCGCGGATGTTCTCGATGCTGCGCAGGGTGTCGCCCTCGGCATCGCCGCCGGTGCCGCTGCCGTGGTGCAGATCGACCGCGACGCCCTGCCCCGAATGCCGGTAGTCGGCCCGGTCGATCCCGGCGCGACCGTCGAGATGGTCCGCCCCGGCAAGCCCGACCAGCATGTTGTCGTGGCCGTTGCCGCGCAACACATCGCCGAAGCCTGAGCCGCGCAGCGACTCGAACCCGGAAATGCTGTCGCCCTCGGCATGGCCGCCCAGCGCCGTGCCGGCCTTCAGATCGACCTCGACACCATCGTCGGAAAACCGGTAGTCGAGCAGATCCCGGCCGATGCCGCCGAACAGCGCATCGGCGCCGGAGCCGCCGCGCAGCAGGTCGTCGCCGGCGTTGCCCATCAGCGTGTCGCCGCCGCCCTTGCCGCTGATCACGTCGTTGCCGGCATAGCCGTAGGCCAGGTTATCCCCCTCATCGCCGGTGATACGGTCGTGCAGCAGGCTGGTGGCGTACTCCCACTGGTCCTCGACGGTCACCACGAAGCTTTGCATCAGGTCCAGACCGCCGGAGTCGGTGGCGGTCACCTCGACCGAAACGCTGGCCTCGGTTTCATGATCGAGCGCCACGCCGGACCTCAGCCGCAGCACGCCGCCGACCACTTCGAACCGGGCGTCCGACACCGCGAAGGCGTGGCTGTC
>JBFGEI010000272.1:0-4484 GCA_041580155.1 Limimaricola sp. | reverse complement strand
GCATCCAGCTGACCGAGGAGGGCCGCGCCCTTGCCCGCCTCGATCAGCGGATCGAGCACGCTCATCGCGCCGTCGTAGAAAAAATACGCGTTGTTGTCGTCCGGGCTGCCGCCGAACAGCTCGACATTCCACAGCTCGACTTCCGGGAACCGCTCCTCCAGCCCCGCGACAAGGCTTTCGGCCTGCTGCACCCCGACCTGGAAATTGTCGAAGGTGGCGTAGTAGCTGACGTTCTCGCTTTCGCGGATCAGCCGGTCATAGGCGATCACCGGGATTTCCATCGCCGCCGCGTTCTCCAGCGCGTTCGACAAGGTGGTGCCGTCGATCGAGGCGATGACCAGCGCGTCGACGCCCTTGGTGATCATGTTTTCGATCTGCGCCAGCTGGTTCGGGATGTCGTCTTCGGCATATTGCAAATCGGCCTGGTAGCCGGCCGCCTCGAATTGCTCGACCATCGAATTGCCGTCCGAAATCCAGCGGGCCGAGGATTTCGTCGGCATCGAGATGCCGATGGTGCCCTTGTCCTGCGCCACGACCGGCCCGGCGAGCAGGCCGGCCACCAGTGTCAGCGCACCAAGCGCCTTGAGCGGATCGTTCATGTCTACCTCCCAGTGCCGTTTCGGTAACGGCGATCACGCCATCCCTCCAACCGGCGGCGCGCCTACAATCTGGCAGATGGACGAATACCCAACAAATAATGTATGGGCATGCTGGCATTACGAAATGGATATTCCATGCCGACAGAACTCTTACGCCGCGGCCTCAAGCTCAGCCATCTGAGGCTGCTCGCCCTGCTCGACCGGACCGGCACGATCAGCGCAGCCGCCGAGGCGCTCGGCATTGCCCAGCCCGCCGCTTCGCGGCTGCTGTCGGAAGCCGAGCGAATCGCCGGTCACCCACTGCGCCAACGCGACGGACGCGGCATCCAGCTGACCGAGGAGGGCCGCGCCCTTGCCCGCCGCGCGACGAGGATCCTAACCGAGATCAGCGACGCCGACCGCGAGCTACGCGAAATCGCGACCGGCCTGACTGGCGAGGTCCGGGTCGGCGCGGTGACCGGCGCCGCGCTGGACCGGGTGCTGCCGGCGCTGCGCAGCGCCCGCATGTCGATGCCCAAGCTGCGTATCCATGTCGAGGTCGGCAATTCTGAAGTGCTCGGCGACGGTCTTGTCGAGGGCCGGCTCGATCTGGCCTTGGCGCGGCTGCCGACCGGGCATCCCGCCGCGATGTTCGACATCCGACCGATTGGCCCCGAGCCGGTGGCGCTGGTGGTCCGGCCAGAGCACCCGCTTCTGGCCCGGCCCGGCCTTACGCCCGATATGGTGCTGTCTTACGACTGGGTGCTGCCCGCACGCGGCACGATCCTGCATGACACTGTGCAGGACCGGCTTGCCCATCTCGGCCTGCCGGCGCCGAGGATTAGCGTTACCACCTCGTCCTTCCTGCTGACCCTGGCGCTCGTCCAGCGCAGCAACGCGGTGGCACCTTTGGCGCAAGCGGTTGCCGCCCAGTTCACAGGGGGCGCCTGCGAGATCCTGCCCTCCGATCTTGGACTGTCGGTCCAGCCCTACGGTTTGATGACTCGCGCCGGGGCCGCGCTGCCAATCGCGGCGCAACGGCTCAGCGACCTCCTGCTGCGCCCCGGCCCGCACGATCCGCCCGCCTGTCTGTTGCCGAGCAGCGCCGACTAGACCGGCCCCCCTGCCCCGAGCCGCCGCGCCAGAGGGACCCGTTTGCGGGATCGCTTTGCCGCGGCCGGTCATTGCGGTCGTTGGCCCCAAAGGTACCCGGTTACGGGACGGCCCGGCCCGGTTTCAGCTGACCCAGTGCTGCGACAGCAGCGCCAGCATGCGCTCGGCAGCAGCGCGCGGCGCCGTCCCCTGCCCGTCCAGCGTGACCACCAGCTTGCCGCGCTCCTCGCGCACCGCGACATGCGCGCCGTCCGCCAGCACGGTTTCGGCAAGCGGCGCCGCCGCGGCGCGGCGCGGCCGACCCCCGCGCGACTTTTTGGCCGACGGCTGCTCGGACGGCTGCTCGGACGGCTGCGCGGCCTGCACCACTGGCTCCAGAAGCGCCCATTCCGCCGCTGCGTCCTCAGCGCTGCAATGCTCGAGCGCCGCCCGCAGTTTCGCCGCGAAACCGGCACGCAGCGCGACGGCCAGCTTGCCGCCGTTAGCTTCGGAAAGATCGCGCGGAAAATTCAGCAGATCGCCCAACTCGAAATGCACCAACGCAAAGCCGCGGATCTTCGACCGCTTAGCCTTCGACGCGGCGGCGAAGATCACGTCAACCGCGGCCTCCACGCTCTCGAACGTGCCGGTCTGCGCCGCCACCGCTGCGATCCGGCCGCGTTCATACGGCCTGAGCTGGGCGCGGATCTCGTTCTCCTCGACCATCGCCGCATAGGCCGCGCCGGCCTCGATCGCCGGGCGCACCAGTGCCCGCACCTCGGCCGGACGGCCCTCCTCGGCGGCTAGCATCGACAGCGCCCGCAGCCGTCGCCAGCCCGAGATCAGCCCGTACTGCCCGTCTTCCAGCGGCACGACCTCGACCGGCAGACGCTGGCCGCTGGCGCGGATTGAGGCGACTAGCTCGGCCATCTCCTCGGGGTCCGAGTCGATGCGGTCGCGACTCAGATGATTGAGCTTGATCCGGTCGAGCGGCAGCGTCTCGATCACCCGGCCCTCGGCCTGCGCCGCGCTCCAAGCCTCGGCCTGGGTAGCACGTCGGGCCTCGGCGGCCCGGTCCTCGGCGCTGCGCGCGTCGCGGCTCTGCGCGGTCTCGGAGGCGACCTTGGCGATCGGCGCTCCAAGCCCGAGAGGCGCGCCGCCGGGTTTCGCGGCGAAACCCTTCTCGATCTCGGCCAGCGTCGCCGCGTCCGGCGCCTCAAGCGTCCTGCGTCTCGCCATGGCGTGCCTCCTTCTGCTCATCCTGCATGTCTCGATACCAGCTGCCCAGCAGCAGCTCCTTGAACTCGGCATAGGTGCGGTCGAACGCCTCGCGGCCGCGCAGATAAGTTTCGCGGTTGAAGTCGCGGTAATCCGCCTCGTAGATGCCGTTGATCTGCTCGCCGGCCTGGCCGACCAGCGCGGTGAACTCCTGCCGGTAGGCGGTCATGAAGTCGCCGAAATAGGCCTGGATCACGTTCGCCAGATCGGTCTGCTGCGCCGCGTCGTAGCGGGTGATCACCGCGCGCACCACGTCCCATTCGAAGCGCATCTCGGGCAGGCCGGCGCGGCGGCGCTGCGCGTTCTCGCCATCCTCGATCGAGGCGAAGGTCGAATACAGCATGTCGAAGAAGCGACCCGTCGAGTCGAATTCGAGGAAGCTTGCGCCAAGCGGCACCAGCAGGATGTCGGCGGCCGAGAGCGAGTTGATCGTAAGGTACCCAAGTGCAGGAGGCGTATCGAGGAACACGATGTCGTATTCATCGAGCAGGCCTTCCTCGGTCAGCGCGTTATTCAGCGCGTCCCAGAGCGACCATGATTTCAGCCCCATGCGCCAGACCGGGATCTGGAATTCGGACCAGTACAGGTTCAGCTGCGCGCCGATCAGGTCGATGTTCGGCCAGTGCGTAGTCTGGATCAGGTTTCGTGGCGAAACCTCCAACGCCTCGGTCAGGGTCTCGTCCAGCGGCAACGGCTCTTCGCCGCGCGCTGCGCGCACCGCGTTCTCTTCGAGCACGGCGCGGGCGTAGTCGCGCGCCAGCAGGGGGAACACGGTCTGCCATTCGTCGGCGACCTGGCCGCCGAGCAGCGAGGTCATCGAGGCTTGGCTGTCGAGGTCGATCACCAGCACCTTGTAGCCGTCGAGCGCGGCGGCCATGGCGAGATGAGCACAGGTAGTGGTCTTGCCCGAGCCGCCCTTGAAATTGGCGACCGCTGTGATCTTGGCCGGCTGGCCCTCGGGGCGCCAAGGGCGGTATTCCTTGCTTGCAGCGCCCTCGCGGTCGAGATGCTCGCGCAGCTGCAGCACCTCGTCGAGGCTGAACCATTTGGCGCCGGCTTCGCCTTCGCCTTGCGGCAGCTCCGGGTTCGATTTCAGAACTCGGCGCAGATGCGCGGCGGCGACGGGGATCAGGTAGCGGGTGATTTCCCAAATCGAGAACTTGCGCAGACGCTTGGTGCCGTCTGGCGCGTAGCCGCGGCGGGCCATGTCGTCGCGGCCGCGGGCGCAGAAGGCGGCGGCCTTGGCGAAGCGGGTGGTGTCGACCCGGTCGCCAAGCCGCGCCGCGGCCTTAGCCGGGTCGATCTTGTGGAAGGGCGGGGGGGTCGTCTCGGGTCTTCTGCTCATGCGCGGCCTCCGGTCATGTGCGCCATTCCGGCTGTGATTGCCCGGACCATCGCACATCGCCTCGTCCCGTGAAATATCGCTGTCGAGTTCGGCTTTCCGACCGTTGCCGAAAGGTTTCGCCGCGAAACCAGATGGATATTCCCGGAAAACATCGAAAGAAAACAGCCTTGGCGATGTTTGAGAGATTCAGG
>JBFGEI010000271.1:0-4569 GCA_041580155.1 Limimaricola sp. | reverse complement strand
CATGAAAACCACCATCGCCCTCGCCCTCGCCGCCACGCTTCTGGGGTCCGCCGTCACCGCCGAACCGGGCTTCGGCTTCCAGCGCACGGTCGAGAAAGGCACGCTGATTACGCTCGACCTGGTGCGCTCGGACACCGGCGGCCGGGTCGACCTTACCGACATCAACGGCCGCGTCATGGCCTCGCAGGAGGTGATCGCCGGCGCCAACAGCAATGTGCGGTTCCAGCTGGACCGCAACCCGACCGGCAACGTCTACGCGGTGCTCTACAACGCCAATGGCGACGTCGTCGCCGAACGCATGCTGGACCGCGATATCCGCGACTGACCGGCGCGCCGCCGGACCGGCCCTAGGGTCCCGGGCCGAGCGGCCGAGGCGGCGATCGGGCCGCTTTGCCGCTTGTCGGCGGATCGGCGGCGCGGCATCTTCTTGGGATGACCGATGATCCGCGCCTGACCCCGCTTGCCGCGTCGCTGCCCGCCACCGTGCCCTTCGTCGGGCCGGAAACCCAGGAGCGCGCGCTTGGCCGTCGCTTCGATGCGCGGCTGGGCGCCAACGAGAACGTGTTCGGCCCATCGCCGCGGGCCATCGCGGCGATGCGCGACGCCGCCGCCGAGGCCTGGATGTACGGCGACCCCGAGGCGCACGAGCTGCGCGCCGCGATCGCGGCGCATCACGGCATCGGTCCCGAGCATATCCGGGTCGGCGAAGGCATCGACGGGCTGCTCGGGCTGCTGGTGCGGCTGACCGTCGGCACCGGCGACTGGGTGGTGACGTCGCTTGGTGGCTACCCGACCTTCGACTTCCACGTCACCGGCTTTGGCGGCCGGATCGACCGGGTGCCCTACGGCGCCGACGACCGGGCCGATCCGCAGGCGCTGATCGGCTGCGCCGTCGCCTCGGGCGCCAAGCTGGTCTACATCGCCAACCCCGACAACCCGATGGGCGGCTACCACGACGCCGCCACGATCCGGACGATGATCGACACGCTGCCGGAGGGCGCGCTGCTGGTGCTCGACGAGGCCTATGTCGAATTCGCCCCCGAGGACAGCGCGCCGCAGATCGACCCTTCGGACGACCGGGTGATCCGGTTCCGGACCTTCTCCAAGGCGCATGGGCTGGCCGGGGCGCGGGTCGGCTACGCCATCGGCCCGGCGCCGCTGATTGCCGCCTTCGACCGGGTGCGAAACCACTTCGGGCTGACCCGGATGGCGCAGGCCGGCGCGCTGGCGGCGCTTGGCGACCAGGACTGGCTGGACACCGTCCGCGCCCAGGTCGCCGCGTCGCGCGACCGGATCGCCGCGATCGCCCGCGACAACGGGCTGACGCCGCTGGACTCGGCGACCAACTTCGTCGCCGTCGACTGCGGCGGCGACGGCGGCTTTGCCAAGGCGGTGCTGGCGGGGCTGGTGCGCCGCGGCGTCTTCGTGCGGATGCCGGGCGTCGCGCCGCTCGACCGCTGCATCAGGATCAGCGCCGGCACGCCCGATGATCTCGCGGCGCTGGCAGACGCCTTGCCGCTGGCGCTGGACGAAGCCCGGGCCGCGACCTAGCTCAGCCGTGTCACAAGCCACGGTGTCACGATGCGCCAGCCTGCCCCGGATTTCACCGCCGCCTTCCTCGCCACGCTGGGGCTGATGCTGTTCATGGCACTGCTGGTGCTGGCGGCGCTCTGGGGCTGGGCGGCGGTGGCGATGGCCTCGGTCGGCTTCGACCGGCTGGCCCGGCCGATCGCGCTGCGGCTGCGGCGCTAGCCGCGCGCCGTCACCTCGGCCAGCGCCGCGCTCACCAATTCGAGGCAATCGGGGGTCGAAAACCGGTGATCGGCGCCGTCGACCAGCGTCAGCCGCATGTCGGACCCCTGCGCGTGGTCAAGCAGCTTCAGCGCGGTGGCGACCGACACGTCGGCATCGGCGGTGCCCTGCAGGAACCGCACCGGGAACGGCAGCACCAGCGGTGTTCGCAGCACCAAGTTGCCGCGCCCCTCTTCGATCAGCCGCCGGGTGATCACCAGCGGCGTGCCGTAGTCCGACGGCTGCTCCAGCCGACCCTCGGCGGCCAGCCGGTCGCGCATTGGCTGGTCCATCCCGGCCCAGAAGCCGTCCTCGGTGAAATCCGGCGCCGCGGCGATCGTCACCAGCCCGGCGATCCGTTCCGGCATCGCCCGCGCCAGCAGCAGCGAAATCCAGCCGCCCATCGACGACCCGACAAGGATCTGCGGCCCTTCGGTCAGCCCCAGCGCCGCCGCCGCATCCTCGGCCCAGTCGCCGATCGCGCCGTCCTCGAAATCGCCGCCGCTGCTGCCGTGGCCGGAATAGTCGAACCGCAGGAAAGCCCGGCCCTGCTCGCGGGCCCAGGCCTCGAGATACAGCGCCTTGGTCCCCTCCATGTCCGACCGGAAACCGCCAAGAAACACGACGCCCGGCGCGCGGCCCGGGGTCTGAACATAGGCGATGCTGCGGCCTTGCGGCGTGGTGAATCTGCTGGTCATGCGCGGTCTCTCCCTGTGTCGTCCGCAACATCCCGGCACGGCGCCTGGATGACAAGCCCCGGGGCGCGCCGTGCGCTTGACAGGCCCGGCGCGGCGACGCATCAAGACCGCCACCATAACCCGCAACCGGGCGTTCCGTGGGCGCCAAACCGACGAGGAGGCCGACATGGCCCAGATCTCCCTCACCTTTCCCGATGGCAACAGCCGCGAGTATCCCGCCGGGATCACCGCCGGCGAAGTCGCCGCCTCGATCTCGCCCAGCCTCGCCAAGCGCGCGATCTCGGCCCAGGTCGACGACGCGCATTGGGACCTGGCCTGGCCGATCCAGGCCGACAGCCGCATCGCGATCAACTCGACCAAGGACGAGGCGCCGGCGCTCGAGCTGATCCGCCACGCCTTCGCGCATGTGATGGCCCGCGCGGTGCAGGAGCTTTGGCCAGACGTGAAGGTCACCATCGGCCCGGTCACCGAAAAGGGCTGGTTCTACGACTTCGACCGCGCGGCGCCGTTCACCCCCGACGACCTCGGCGCGATCGAGAAGAAGATGAAGGAGATCATCGCGACCCGCGACGAGATCCGTACCGAGATCTGGGACCGTGCCCGGGCCCGCGCCTACTACCAGGAGCGCGGCGAGACCTTCAAGATCGAGCTGCTGGACCGGATTCCCGAAGAGGCGCCGATCCGGATGTACTGGCACGGCGACTGGCAGGACCTGTGCCGCGGCCCGCATCTGCAGCACCTGGGCCAGCTGCCCGCCGACGCCTTCAAGCTGATGAGCGTTGCGGGCGCCTACTGGTTCGGCGACGCCTCGCGGCCGATGCTGCAGCGGATCTCGGGCGTCGGCTTCCGCAACCGCGACGACCTCAAGGCGCATCTGACGATGCTCGAGGAGGCCGCCAAGCGCGACCACCGCAAGCTCGGCCGCGAGATGGACCTGTATCACCTGCAGGAAGAGGCACCGGGCATGGTGTTCTGGCACCCGAACGGCTGGACCGTCTACCGGGCGCTGGAAGACTACATGCGGCGCCGCCAGAACGCCGCCGGCTACCGCGAGATCAAGACGCCGCAGGTGGTCGACCGGGTGCTGTGGGAACGTTCGGGCCACTGGGAGGCCTACCGCGAGAACATGTTCATCGTCGAGGTCGACGAGGACGGCGCCCGCGAAAAGCGCACCAACGCGCTGAAGCCGATGAACTGCCCGTGCCACGTGCAGGTCTACAACCAGGGCCTCAAGTCCTACCGCGACCTGCCGCTGCGGCTGGCCGAATTCGGATCGTGCCACCGCTACGAAAGCTCGGGCTCGATGCACGGGCTGATGCGGGTGCGCGGCTTCGTGCAGGACGACGCGCATATCTTCTGCACCGAGGACCAGCTGGAAAAGGAATGCGCCGATTTCATCGAGCTGCTGTCCTCGGTCTACGCCGACCTCGGCTTCGACAGCTTCGAGATCAAGCTCTCGACCCGGCCGGAAACAAGGGTCGGCTCGGACGAGGTCTGGGACAAGGCCGAGACGGCGCTGGAAAAGGCGATCCAGCGCACCGGCACCGACTACGTGATCGACCCCGGCGAGGGCGCGTTCTACGGCCCCAAGCTCGACTTCAAGCTGACCGACGCGATCGGCCGCGAATGGCAGTGCGGCACCTTCCAGGCCGACTTCAACCTGCCCGACCGGCTCGATGCCGAATTCGTCGGCGAGGATGGCCACAAGCACAAGCCGGTGATGCTGCACCGGGCGATCCTCGGGTCGTTCGAGCGCTTCCTCGGCATCCTGATCGAGAACCACGCCGGCCGGCTGCCGCTGTGGCTGGCGCCGCGCCAGGTGGTCGTCGCCTCGATCGTCTCGGATGCCGACGACTGGGTGCACGAGGTCGTGGCACAGCTGCGCCGCGCCGGGATCCGCGCCGAGGCCGACACCCGCAACGAGAAGATCAACTACAAGGTGCGCGAGCACTCGGTCGGCAAGGTGCCGGTGATCCTCGCCGTCGGCGGCCGCGAGGTCGAGGAGCGGACCGTCAGCCTGCGCCGCCTTGGCGAAACCGGGTCCTCGGTGCTGGGCATCGACGAGGTCGTGGCGCAGCTG
>JBFGEI010000270.1:0-4573 GCA_041580155.1 Limimaricola sp. | reverse complement strand
TGACGCGCGCCGAGACGCTGTTTTCCGACATCGCGGCGCTGGCCCGGGGAGACGGAGCATGATCGGCTTTCACATCGCGCGGCTGCTGCGCGACGAGACCCGGCTGGCGCGGTTCGGCAGGCCCGAGCCCGAGCTGATGGCGCGGCTGGCCGGATCGCGGGTGGCCCTGGTCGGCAACGCAAGGGCGCTGGCCGAGACCGAGATGGGCGCAAGCATCGACGCCGCCGACATCGTGATCCGGCTCAACGCCGCGCCGATGCCCGATCCGGTGTCGCACGGCCGCCGCACCGACTGGTTGGCGATGTCGATCCCGGTGCCGGCGGCGGTGATCGCGGCGCGCGACCCGGCGCTGATCCTGTGGATGACGCCCAAGCGCAAGCGGCTGCCCTGGCGGATCGCCGGCGACCCGCGCTTCGCGCTGCACCCGGCGGCGCGGGCCGAGACGCTGCGCGGCACGCTTGGTGCAAGACCGACCACCGGCGCGCTGGCGATCGACATGCTGGCGCGGTCGCGGCTGGCGTCGGCCCGGCTCTACGGCTTTGATTTCTTCGCGTCGCAATCGTTGTCCGGCGGTCGCGCGGCGCGCGACGTGCCGCATGATTTCGACGCCGAACGGGCCTGGGTCGAGGCGTTGATCGCCTCGGACCCGAGGTTCGCGCTGGCCTGACCCGGCCGCGACCGGGCGCGGCGCGGCACCGGCCCGCGCAGCGCCCGGACCGGTGCCGGGCTGTCAGGCTGCCGGCATCCGCCGCTCGACGATCTCTGCCCACCACGAACAGCCGGCCGGGATCGCTTCGTCGTTGAAGTCGTACTCCGGGTGATGCACCGAGGCGGTGTCGCCGTTGCCGACCAGGATATAGGCGCCGGGTCGCTCCTCGAGCATGTAGGCGAAATCCTCGCCGCCCATCACCAGCGGCGCTTCGGCGCAATCGCCGGACACCGCGCGTGCCACCTCGGCGGCGAACTCGGTCTCGCGCTCGGCGTTGACCATCACCGGGTAGCCCTTGATGTAGTTCACCTTGGCGGTGGCGCCGTAGGCCTGCGCCGTGGCTTCGGCGATCGCGGTCAGCCGGGCCTGGCCGAGTCTGCGCATTTCGGCGGACATGGTGCGGACCGTCCCCTTCATCGCGACCCGCTGCGCGATCACGTTGAACGCCTTCGACGAGGTTTCGAACGAGGTGACAGAGACCACGATCTGCTCGGTCGGGTCGGCATTGCGGCTGGCGATCGACTGCAGCGCCAGCACGACGTGGCTGGCCACCAGCGTCGAATCGACGGTCTCGTGCGGCTTGGCGGCGTGGCCGCCCTTGCCTTCGATGGCGATCTCGAACTGGTCGGTCGAGGCGAAGAACGCGCCGGGCCGGATCGCGAAGCTGCCGGTCGGCATCCCCGGCCAGTTGTGCATGCCGTAGACCTCCTCGACGCCCCAGCGCGCCATCAGCCCGTCTTCGCACATCTCGCGGCCGCCACCGCCGCCCTCTTCGGCGGGCTGGAAGATCACCACCACGGTGCCGTCGAAATTGCGGGTTTCCGACAAGTACTTCGCGGCGCCCAGCAACATCGCGGTGTGGCCGTCATGGCCGCAGGCGTGCATCGCGCCGGGGGTCTTCGAGGCATGCGCCGCGCCGGTCTGCTCGGTGATCGGCAGCGCGTCCATGTCGGCGCGCAGCCCGACGACCTTGCCCGACCGGTCCGACTTGCCGCGGATCACCCCGACCACGCCGGTGCGGCCGATGCCCTCGACCACCTCGTCGCAGCCGAACGCCCGCAGCTTCTCGGCGACGATGCCCGAGGTGCGATGGGTGTCGAACAGGATCTCGGGGTTCTCGTGCAGGTCACGCCGCCAGGCGGTGATCTCGGGCAGCAGTTCGGCGAAGCGGTTCTTGATCGGCATGGGGCATCCTGTCGTGCGAAGAAATTCGCCGGCAGACTGCGCGCTTCACCGACCGGTTGCAAGCCGGGGCCCTTAGGGCTTCGGAAGATCAGCCGAGCCGCGCCAGCAGCCTCTCGAGCAGCGCCTGCCCGGCCTCGAACTGGGCGATCTCGATGTATTCGTCGGGCTGGTGCGCCTGCGCGATGTCGCCCGGACCGCAGACCACGGCGGAGTAGCCGGCGGCCTGGAAATGCCCGGCCTCGGTGCCGTAGCTGACCACATGGCCGGCGTTGTCGCCGGTCAGCGCCCGGATCAGCGCTTCGGCGGCGCCGTCGGTTTCGGGGGCCAGCGCCGGAACCACGAACAGCTCGGACAGCTCGATCCGGGTTTCGGGGCGCACCGCGCGCATCGCGGCCTCGACCCGGGCCACCTCGGCACGCCAGCGCGCGTCCCAATCGGCCATGGTCTCGGAGGGCACGCAGCGGAACGCCATCACGAAGCGGCAGGTGGCGGCGGTGATGTTATGCGCCGTGCCGCCGTCGATCCGGCCGACGTGCAGCGTGGTCCAAGGCGGGTCGAACTTCGCCGCAAGCGGTTCGGGCCGGGCGGCGGCGTTCTCGGCGTTGCGGTCGTTGGCCCACTGGATCAGCCGCGCCGCCTCGTGGATCGCGCTGACGCCGCGGTCCATCAGCGACGAATGCACCTCGAAGCCGTGGATCGTGACCTCGTAGGCGGTGCCGCCCTTGTGTCCGGTCACCGGGCAGAGCATCGACGGCTCGCCGATGATCGCGGCGCCGGCCCGCGGCAGGTGCTGCGCGATCCTGCCGATCATCTCGGCGGCGCCGGTGCAGCCGACCTCTTCGTCGTAGGACAGCGCCAGCTGGATCGGCCGCGCGGTGCCGCGACGCTCGGCCTCGACGCAGGCCCAGATCGCCAGCGCGTCGAACCCCTTCATGTCGACGCAGCCTCGGCCGTACAGCCGGCCGTCGCGTTCGGTCACGGTGAACGGGTCCGAACTCCAGCGCTGGCCATCGACCGGCACCACATCGGTGTGGCCCGACAGGATCACCCCGTCCGGCGCGTCGGTCCCGCCCTGCGCATAGAGCGCCGACTTGCTGCTGTCGGCGTTGGGCACCCGGGTGGCCGCGATGCCGTGGGTCGCGAGATAGGCCTCGACCCAGTCGATCAGCGCGAGGTTGCTGTCGCGGCTGACCGTCGGGAACGACACCAGCCGGTCCAGGATCTGGCGTGGCGTGAGGACGCTCATGGCAACTCCGATGCGGTGACCTGACAGAGCCTGCGCGGCCCCGGCACCGCCGTCAAGCCGGCGCGGCGCTGCCGGGCCGCGGTGGGATTTGCGTATTTGAAGAACAAAGTAGCGGGGTCAGGGGCGCCAGTGATCGGCGACCCAGGGCGCCGGGCGGATGTAGTGGCGCAGGTAGCGCCAGGGCCGGTCCGGCCGGTCGTCGGCGAACAGCCCCCTCAGGTGGCCCGCCGGGGTCGTCGCGTCGTATCCCGGGTAGTGCCCCTCGATCGCATGGGTCGGATGCAGCCCGCCCGGGAAGATCACGATCCTCGCGTCCGACGGCAGTTTCGGCGGCAGCGCGTAGTTCAGCGGGAATGGCCGGCGGCAATGCATCCGGAAGTGCCGCACCCAGGGCGCCGGGAACAGCTTGATGCCGCCCGGCGCGTTGCGGGTCACGAAGCGCTGTTCGAAGCGATACTTGTCGGCGATGCCCTGCGGGTCGGCGCGGAACGCCTCCTGCAGCGGCAGCAGCGCGCCGACCGGGAAGCGGAACACCGAGGTCTGGCCGAGCTTTTCCAGCGGCGTGTTGGGGTTGCGCGACAGGATGATGTCGTCGGGCGCGCCGAAGCTGAAGAAGTCGTCGAGGCTGCCGGTGACCACCAGATCGAGATCCATGAACAGCACCGGGCCGGTCAGATCGGCCAGCTTCGGCCCCCAGAGCCGGGATTTCGGCCAGATCCCCTTGGTGCGCTTCGGCATCTCGATGTCCGAGGGCGGCAGGTCCTCGCAGCGGACCTCGGGGCGGATGCCGTCGCGATTGTCGGTGAAGCAGGTGAAGGAGAACGGCCCGGTGATGCTGCGCGCCACCATGCCATAGAGCCGGTTGATGAACGGCGCGCCATACTTGGTGCCCCAGTTGATGCAGATCACCTGCTTGATCATCGTCGCGCCCATCCTTTCGGCAGTCCGCCGCCTGTCTAGCCCGCGCCGGCCGCGCCGACCAGCCCACGGAGGCCGCGCCGACCAGCCCACGGAGGCGTGGCCGACCGGCCCGCGGCGGCGCAGCGGATCGGGGGCTTGCCCGATGCGGATTTGCTGCTAACGTGGTCGACGAACGGGGATGGCAGCACGGCCGTCAAGAATAAACATAATGAAATGAACCACCTGAAGGAGGTTCTGCATGGCCGAAGGCCCGGTTCTGGATGTCCGGAACCTTACCACCGTCTTTGCGACGCGCGGCGGCGAAGTGCACGCCGTGAACGATGTCAGCTTCAGCCTGCAACCGGGCGAACTGCTTGGCGTGGTCGGCGAGAGCGGTTCGGGAAAGTCGGTGACGATGATGTCGCTGATCGGCCTGCTGCCGTCGCCGCCGGCGCAGATCCGGCGCGGTTCGGTGATGTTCGGCGGCCGCGACCTGCTGAAGATCGACGACGCCGAGCTGCGGGCGCTGCGCG
>JBFGEI010000269.1:0-4642 GCA_041580155.1 Limimaricola sp. | reverse complement strand
GAGAACATCATCCTGAAGCTCTTGCAGGCCAGCGAGTACAACGTCGAGCGTGCGCAGCGCGGTATCGTCTATATCGACGAGGTCGACAAGATCACGCGGAAGTCCGACAACCCCTCGATCACCCGCGACGTCAGCGGCGAGGGTGTGCAGCAGGCGCTGTTGAAGATCATGGAAGGCACGGTGGCGAGCGTTCCGCCGCAGGGCGGGCGCAAGCATCCGCAGCAGGAATTCCTGCAGGTCGACACCACCAACATCCTGTTCATCTGCGGCGGCGCCTTCGCCGGCCTCGACAAGCTGATTTCGCAGCGCGGCAAGGGCTCGGCGATGGGCTTCAACGCCGATGTGCGCGACAATGACGACCGCGGCGTCGGTGAGATCTTCACCGATCTCGAGCCCGAGGACCTGCTGAAGTTCGGCCTGATCCCGGAATTCGTCGGCCGCCTGCCGGTGATCGCGACGCTGACCGATCTCGACGAAGCGGCGCTGGTCACCATCCTGACCCAGCCGAAGAACGCGCTGGTCAAGCAGTACCAGCGGCTGTTCGACATCGAGGACACCAAGCTGACCTTCACCGACGACGCGCTGACGGCGATCGCGCGGCGCGCCATCGCCCGCAAGACCGGCGCCCGCGGCCTGCGGTCGATCATGGAGGACATCCTGCTCGACACGATGTTCGACCTGCCGTCGCTGGCCTCGGTCTCGGAAGTGGTGGTCAACGAAGAGGCCGTCGGTCCCGACGCCAAGCCGCTGATGATCCACGACGACGCCGCGAAGAAGGAAACCGCCTCGGCCGGCTGAAGCGGATCGCGATGACGGTGCGGCGGATCTCGACCGGATCGCCCTACGAGACGAAGATCGGCTATTCGCGCGCGGTTGTCGCGGATGGCTGGGTCTTCGTCTCGGGCACCACCGGCTACGACTACACCACGATGCAGATGCCGGCGGCGGTCGAGGACCAGTGCCGCAACATCCTGGACACGCTGACGCGGGTTCTGGACGAGGCCGGCAGCGGGCTCGACCAGGTCGTCCGGGTCACCTACATGCTGCCCGACCGGGCCGATTTCGAAGCCTGCTGGCCGCTGCTGTCGCAGGCCTTCGCGCGGGCGCTGCCCGCCGCCACGATGATCGAGACCGGGCTGATCGACCCGGCGATGAAGATCGAGATCGAGGTCACCGCGCGGCTGGGCTGAGCGCGCCACCGCGGCACGGCGCCACTGGACCTCGGGCCGGGTTTGCGGCATGACGGGGCCTAGGACAGGAGACCCGTCATGAGCTTCGGCAGCACACTCAAGCGCATCTTCACCTGGTGGACCGGCCAGACCCTGGGCACGCAGCTCTGGACCTGGCGCACGGGCCAGAAGGTGGGCGAGGACGCGCAGGGCAACATCTTCTACCGCAACGCCGACGACAGCCGCCGCTGGGTGATCTACAATGGCGACATCGAAGCCACCCGGGTCAGCCCGGAATGGCACGGCTGGCTGCACCGGACCTGGGACCAGCCGCCGACCGAGGCGCCGTTGGTGCATCGGGTCTGGCAGAAGCCGCACCAGGAAAACCTGACCGGCACCGCGATGGCCTATGCGCCGGCCGGGTCGATCCGCCGCGCCGATCCCGCCGAGCGCCGCGACTACGACGCCTGGACGCCGGAATGACCGCGCTGCGCCGGTTTGCCGTGGCCGGTGGCATCGCGGCGCTCTGCGCCGCGACCCCCGTCGCCGCGCAGCAGGCGGCGCAGGCCCCGGGCGGCGTGCTGCGGGTGCTCGACAAGATCACCGGCCTCGTCGCCGATCTCGAAATCCGTGCGGGTGAAACCCAGCGGCTCGGCCATCTCGCGGTGACGCTGCAGGAATGCCGCTACCCGTCCGACAACCGCGCGGGCGACGCCTACGAGCGGCTGGAAATCCACTACCAGAACGCCCCGGAGCCGGTGTTCAGCGGCTGGATGATCGCCTCGGCGCCGGCCTTGAACGCGATGGACCACCCGCGTTACGACGTCTGGGCGTTGCGCTGCAGCACCTCGTGACCGGGCGCCGGGTCGCCGGCCCGGTGGAAGTCGGCCTGGCCTTCCAGCGCCGCTGACAGCAACGCCTTGTAGCGGCCCCTGGGGATCTCGACGAAGCCGAGCGACGCCAGATGCGGCGTCAGGAACTGCGCGTCGAACAGGTCGAAGCCGCCAAGCCGCAGCCGGTCGACCAGCCAGACCAGCGCCAGCTTCGACGCGTCGGTGCGGCGCGAGAACATGCTTTCGCCAAAGAACGCCGCCCCCAGCGCCACGCCGTAGACGCCGCCTGTCAGCGCGCCGTCGTGCCAGATCTCGACCGAATGGGCGTGGCCGCGGCGATGAAGCTCCAGGTAGAGCTGGTAGATCGTTTCGCTGATCCAGGTCTCGGACCGATCCGAGCAGCCGCGCACCACGCCGGCGAAGTCCTGGTCGGCGGTGACGGTGAAGCCGCCGTTGCGGATCCGGCGGCCAAGGCTGCGCGAGATCCGGAAGCCATCCAGAGGCAACACGCCGCGCCGCTTCGGATCGACCCAGAACACCTCCGGGTCGTCGCGCGATTCCGCCATCGGGAACACGCCCTGAGCATAGGCATGCAGCAGCAGCTCGGGGCTGAGGAGCGGGTCGGGGTGGCGTGTGGTCATCCCGACCCCCTCGGCCTCAGCGCTTCAGCAGCGTCTCTTCGAGCCAGTGCTCGAGCCAGTGGATGTTGTAATCCCCCGACTGGATCGCCGGCTCGGCGAGCAGCGCGTGGTGCAGCGGTACCGTGGTGTCGACGCCGTCGACGATCAGCTCGCCCAGGGCGCGGGCCAGGCGGGCCAGCGCTTCGGGACGGTCGGAGCCATGCACGATCAGCTTGGCGATCAGGCTGTCGTAATAGGGCGGAATCCGGTAGCCGTCGTAGAGCGCGCTGTCCATCCGCACCCCGAGCCCGCCGGGCGCGTGGTACTGGGTGATGGTGCCGGGGCAGGGCGCGAAGTTCGGCAGCTTCTCGGCGTTGATCCGGACCTCGATCGCGTGGCCGCGGATCTGCAGCTTGTCCTGCTCGAACGACATCGGCAGGCCGGAGGCGACGCGGATCTGCTCGCGCACCAGGTCGACGCCGAAGATCGCCTCGGTCACCGGGTGTTCGACCTGGAGCCGGGTGTTCATCTCGATGAAGTAGAACTCGTCGTTCTCGAACAGGAACTCGATGGTGCCGGCGCCGATGTAGTTGATCTTGGCCACCGCGTCGGCGCAGACCTTGCCGATCCGGTCGCGCAGCTCCTGGGTGATCACCGGGCCGGGGGCTTCCTCGAGCACCTTCTGGTGACGCCGCTGCAGCGAACAGTCGCGTTCGCCCAGATGCACCGCGCGGCCCTTGCCGTCGCCGAACACCTGGATCTCGATGTGCCGCGGCGTGGTCAGGTATTTCTCGATGTAGACCTCGTCGTTGCCGAAGGCCGCCTTCGATTCCGACCGGGCGGTCTGGAACGCGCGCTCGATCTCGGCCGCGGTCTTGGCGACCTTCATGCCGCGACCGCCGCCGCCGGCCGTCGCCTTGATGATCACCGGGTAGCCGATCTCCGCGGCGACGCGGCGCGCCTCCTCGACGCTCGGCACACCGCCGTCGGAGCCGGGCACGCAGGGCACGCCAAGCGCCTTCATCGTGTCCTTGGCGGTGATCTTGTCGCCCATCATCCGGATGTGTTCGGCGGTCGGGCCGATGAAGGTCAGGCCGTGGTCCTCGACCGCCTGCACGAAGGCGGCGTTTTCGCTAAGAAAGCCGTAGCCGGGGTGGATCGCCTGGGCGCCAGTGATCTCGCAGGCCGAGAGAATCGCGGGGAAGGAAAGGTAGCTCTGCGACGACGGCGGCGGGCCGATGCAGATGGCCTCGTCGGCCATCCGCACGTGCATCGCGTCGCTGTCGGCGGTGGAGTGGACCGCCACCGAGGCGATGCCCATCTCGCGCGCCGCGCGGATCACGCGAAGGGCAATCTCGCCGCGGTTGGCGATCAGGATCTTGTCGAACATGTAAGGCCTACTCGATGATCATCAGGGGCGCGCCGAATTCGACGGGGCTGCCATCCTCGACCAGGATGCGCTTGACGGTGCCCGAGCGCGGCGCCGGAATCTGGTTCATCGTCTTCATCGCTTCGATGAGCACGACGGTATCGCCTTCCTTGACCTGCTGGCCGGTGGTGACGAACGGCGTGGCGCCGGGTTCGGCCTGCAGATAGGCGGTGCCGACCATCGGCGAGGTCACCGCGCCGGGATGGCTGGCGGGATCTTCCGACAGGGTCGGGGTGGCCGCGGCGGCCGCGGCGGGCTGCGACGGGCTGTGCTGGACATGCGACGGGGCAGGCGGGGCGGCCTGCGGCATCGCGATCTGCTGCACGACTTCGCGCGCGCGGCTGACGCGGACGTTCAGGCTGTCGTTTTCGCCGTAGTCGCGCTTGACCTGCAATTCGGTCAGGTCGTTTTGATGCAGCAGTTCCGCCAACGCACGGATAAAGCTGACATCGCTGTCATGCGTGGTCTTTTCGCTCATGTGATCGGCCCTTAGCCCCTCGTGGCGCGCCCGCGTCGGGCTGCAGTTCCGGAGGCTTATACGCCAGACCGGCGAGGGTGGAAAGCAGGGCGCGCGCCAGCCGGCCCCGGATT
>JBFGEI010000268.1:0-4694 GCA_041580155.1 Limimaricola sp. | reverse complement strand
TCGCGCCCGGCGGAACAGATGAGTTGCCCGTCATTGGCGACGATGCCGCCGTCGACCACGACCTTGGCGGTCTCGTCCCCCTTGCGGAACAGGAACTCGTTCCAGTGGTCGGCCAGCGAGTAGAGGATCAGGTCATGATCCTTCAGCTCCTCGGGATGTCGGGGCATGCCGCGCCGGGCGATGTAATCCGGCGAGGCCGCGAGAAGCCGGCGGGTTTCGGCGATGCGGCGTATGGTAATCGACCGGTCCGCTTCGACGCGGCGCAGGCGGATGGCGAGGTCGAGACCGTTTTCGATGATGTCATAATAGCGGTTCGAGGACACGATCTCGATCGAGAGCGACGGGTAGAGTTCCCGAAACGCTTTCACCGCCGGCATCAGGTGCAGCAACGAAAACGACAGCGATGCCCCGATTCGCAGCCGCCCCGTTGGCATGTGCGAGCCGTAGGAGACATTGGCCTCGGCTTCCTCCCAGGTGGCCAGCAAATCCCTAGCATCGGTGTAGAGGCGCTCGCCCTCGTCGGTCAGGCTCAGCTGCCGCGTGGAACGCTGCACGAGACGCGCCCCCAGCCTGGTTTCGAGACTGTTCAAATGCCGGCTGACGCCTGAAACCGATGTGTTCAACACTTCGGCTGCTCGGGTCATGCTGCGCTCTTCCGCGATCCTCACGAACACTTGGAACTCGGTCCAGCGATCCATTCTCATCTCCCTCCCATGCAGGCTTTAAGTTCCAACAGCTGAGTGTCGGAAAGCCAAGGCTACAAATTGGAGCGATGGAATGACCCCGGTAGGTGCGGCATTATTAAGGTACTCCGCGTCCCGCCAGCTGTCGGTATTTGATAAGCCCCCTTATCGGACATGAGCGTGCTACGCCCATCGGCATGCCGGATACGCCCGAAACACCCGCCCTGATCGCTCCGCCCGACCTGGCCTGCCCCCGAAAAGTGGTTCTCCCTGAAGTAGGCTTTCGAGACGGTGCGGGCTTCACCCCGTTCCTGGTCCAAGGGCTATGCGTCCTTTCGGGCTGGTTTTGGACTTGCCCCGAACGCTGGACCGCTGCCCTGAGGTCTTTCCCGTCTTCTCAGCCACGATCGGTCAGGTGGATGTCTTCCATGCCCTCGGGCGGGCGGTCGCAGAAGCCGATGATCCCGTTCTCGGATCGGAAATGCACGCGCATGCCAGGTGGCATGTGGCGCGCCACGAGCGTCGGCAGTCCGATGCCAAGATTGACCAGCGTGTCGTCGCGAAGTTCCAGCGCCGCCCCGCGCCGCGTCCAGTACAGCGAGCACTGCCGTTGCATCCTCGGCGGTTATGGGCGGTGCCAATCCCTCCCGCACCGCGCGGGCGAAACCCTCGTAATAGGCATGATAGCACCCTTGCTCCGATGGAATGCGCCGCGCGCCCGCCGCCGTCCGCAGCGTGCCCCAGCGCAGCTCGTCTTCGTAGCCCCAACCCTCTAGATCGTCGGCGGGTCGCCTGCCTGCGAAGATCGCCTGCGCCTGCACATCCGACTGCGAAGAGACATAGCTGCCGTGTTCGCCGTAGAGAAGAAACTCCTTGGCCACGAGCCGGTTGATCTTGCTGGAACTGAGCTGCGAGCAGGCGCCGCTTTCGTGGCGCAGCGTGACAATGAAGCCCGCATCGGTCGATCCCCGGGCGAGATCGACCCTGTCGAGATGCGCATGAACCGAGACGGCAGGGCCCAGCAGCCAGAGCGCTTGGTCGACGAGATGGCTGCCGATATCGCGCAGGAGACCGCCTGTTGGGCCGGGCATCCTCGGTCTTGGCTTCTGGCTCTGGCACAGCTGGAAGGCGGCGCAGGCGGCGGCACAACCGCACCCGGTTGAGCGGGTGCCTGTTCCTCGCCCGTGGCCGCCCCTATGATCGCGGAATGGATACACCGTCTCCCCTCGCAATGCCGGACTTCGGCGACCAGCCAAGCGGTCGGCTCAACGCCGCCATAGCGGATTGGCTCGGCGGGCTGATTGTCTCTGGACGGCTGCCGCCCGGCGGGCCGGTGCCGCGCGAGATGGTGTTCTGCTCGGAGGCCGGCGTGTCGCGCAGCGCCTATCGCGAGGCAATGCGCATGCTGGCTGCAAAGGGCCTGGTCGCCAGCCGGCCCCGCACCGGCACCCGCGTCACCGCGCACGCGGCGTGGAACTTCCTCGACCCCGACGTGGTGCGCTGGTTCTTCGCGCAGGGCGACCCGCCGGAATATTTCCTGCAGGGCCTCTACGAACTGCGCGATGTGGTCGAGCCGCAGGCTGCAGCGCTGGCCGCCGCCCGTTGCAGCTGTGCCGATCTCGGGGCCTTCGAAGCGGCGCTCGACGGAATGGCGCGGCACAGGATCGGCAGCCCGGCATGGCGCGCCGCAGACAGCGATTTCCACCACACGCTGTTGCGCGCCACCGGCAACCTCGTGCTGACCTCGCTGGCATCGGGGATCTGCGCCGCGGTGAACCACACCACAGAATACAAATATCGCAACCTAGTGCGCGACCGCGACCCGCTGGTCGAGCATCGCGCGGTGTTCGAGCTGATCGCCCGGCGCGACGCGGAGGGCGCGCGCGCCGAAATGGCGCGGCTGGTGTCGCTGGCGCGCGAAGAGACCTCGATGGCGCTGCCCCAGCGCGCCTCGTGACCGGCGCCGCCTAGCCCTTGACGCCGGACGAAATCATCACCGCCTCTGTCACCCGCTTCTGGAACACCAGATAGGCGATCGCCACTGGCGCCGCCGCGAGTAGCGCCACCGACATGATCCGCGCATAGGCGACGCCGAACGCGTCGTTGACCTGGGTGATGCCGACCGGGATCGTCATCATGTCCTCGGTGGTGACCACGAGGAACGGCCAGAAGAAGGCGTTCCAGGCCGAAATGAAGGTGATGATGCCAAGCGCCGTGGTGATGCCCCAGTTCAGCGGCAGGTAGACCTTAAACAGCAGGGCGAAATCGCCGCCGCCATCCAGCACCACGGCCTCCTTCATCTCTTTTGGTACCGCGTCGAAAAACTGCTTGTAGACGATGATTACCACCGGCACGACAAGCTGCGGCAGTACGATGCCACCCCATGTGTTGATCAGCCCCATATCGTTCATCAGGATGAACTGCGACACCACCAGCGCCTGGCTGGGCACCATGAAGCTGGCCAGCACCACGCCGTAAAGCAGGCCGCGTCCGGGAAACCGCATCTGGCTCAGCGCGTAGGCGCACATCATGCCGGTGACCAGAACAATCGCGGTAATCAGCACCGAGGTGCCGATCGAGTTGACGTACCATGTCAGGATCTTGGTATCCAAGATCGCCGCGACGTAGGACGACACGTTGAGCTCGTCGGGCAGCAGCCCGGCGCCGGGTGCCACCACCCGCGCCTCCGAGCGCAGCGAGGTGACCAGTGCCCAGTACAGCGGAAAGATCCAGATCGCGGCAGCGGCAAGGCTGATCAGGGTCAGCGCCCCGTTCTCGTAGCGGCGGGAGCGGGTCATCGGCGGCCTCCCCTGATGCGCAGAAGCTGGAATTGCAGGACTGAAACCGCGATGATCACGGCGAAAAGCACCAGTGCCACCGCCGAGGCGTAGCCACCATTGTTGAGCTGGAACGCCTCGCGGTAGACCAGCATCAGCAGCACGTAGGACGAATTGAACGGCCCGCCGCCCGACAGCAGGTAGATCTGGTCGAAAATCTTCAGTTGGAGGATCAGCTGCAGTGTCAGCACCAGCGCCGTCACCGGCCACAGCAGCGGCCATGTCACCCGCGCGAACTGCTGCCGCCGTGTCGCGCCATCCAGCGCCGAGGCCTCGTAAAGCTCGCCGGGGATGTTGCGCAGTCCGGCCAGAAACAGCAGCACGTTGAAACCGTTGGTCCACCAGATCGTGACGGCGGCGACGGTCGGCATCACCCAGGCCGGGTTCTTGAACACCGGCACCGGCTTGCCGAACACCGACGCGATCGCGGGTTGCAGCACGCCGAACTGAAAATCCAGCATCCAGGCCCAGATCTGCGTCACCACCGAGACCGGCAGGATGTAGGGCAGGAAGAACAGCGCCAGCAGCAGCGCCTGCAACCGGCCGGAAAGCCGGTTGATCATCAGCGCAATCGCCAGCGCGATCACCGTGGTCGGGATCACCGTCAGCAGCACGAAATAGCCGTTGTTCTTCAGCGAGGTCCAGAACAGCCGGTCGGCCAGGAGCTTGCGGTAGTTGTCGAGTCCGATCCAGTCGCCATCGCCGATCAGCGGCGCATTGGTGAAGCTCAGCTGCACCACCTTGAGCGTCGGATAGAGGAACACCAGCGTGAAGATCGCCACGAAGGGGGCAATCAGGATCATCGCCCGGATGCGGTGTCGGCGCTTGTTAAGGATCATCGCCACTGGGCTTGGGCCTTTCGGGTCTGGGTCGGACAAAAGACCCGCGCCGCCTCGGGCGCGGGTCGGTTCGCAGGGGCGAGGATCAGTTGATCATGCCCTGCAGGTCGCCGCGGATCTGCGATACCGCATCCGCCGGCTCGAGATAGCCGTGGATCGCCGGCCCGATCACGTTCAGCGCCGCGTCATAGACCGGTGACGCGACGCCCGCGATCGGCGAGGCCGGGTCGAAGGCCGCGGTGTCGGCCAGCGACGCGTAGGTCGCGTTCGGCTCCATCGCCTGGTACTCGGCGCTCTCGGCAACCGGCTTGTAGGCCGGGATGTGGCCGGCATCG
>JBFGEI010000267.1:0-4703 GCA_041580155.1 Limimaricola sp. | reverse complement strand
GAGCAGTTCCAGCATCTGGTATTCCTTGCCGGTCAGATGCACCGGCTGGCCGCCCACCTCGACCGTCTTGGCGTCGAGGTTGACCGACACCGGACCGGTCGAGATCACCGATTGCGCATGGCCCTTGGAGCGGCGGATGATCGCGTGGATCCGCGCCACGAGTTCGTCGCGGTGGAACGGCTTGGTCAGGTAGTCGTCGGCGCCGAAACCGAAACCCTTCAGCTTGCTCTCGGTGCCGTCGTCGCCCGAAAGGATCAGGATCGGCGTCTCGATCCGGCTGAGCCGCAGCTGGCGCAGCACCTCGTGGCCGTTCATGTCCGGCAGGTTGAGGTCGAGCAGGATCAGATCGTAGTCATAGAGCTTGGCAAGATCGATACCTTCCTCGCCGAGATCCGTCGCGTAGACATTCAAATTGGCATGAGTCAGCATCAGTTCGATGCTCTTCGACGTGGTCGGATCGTCTTCCACAAGCAGGACACGCATCCCGGCCCCTCCATAAACAGTAAACCTTGCCCGGCCAGTTAGCCGTCTTCGGGTTAATTACACGTTACCACTTTAGATAGCGTGCCAGATCTACCTATGGTTGTCTATACTTCTGCAAGGCCGTGGCCCTGAGCGCGCCGGTTCCATGCCGCCGCGCCGCGGTCTCCCACTCGGTCAGCTCGTCGTCGGAAAGTCCGTAAGCTTCTTGCACATAGGCCCGCGTCACCAGCCCCGACGCCACCGCGCGCAATACCGCGGCCTTGCGCGAGGCGACCCAGCGCCGGGTTTCGGTCGACGGCAGGTCGGCGCGCGTCATCACCGATCCGTCGGGCAGCCGCACCGCCCGCGGACCTTCAATCTTTCGCAAGAACATCTCTCACCCCTTGGTTGATGTCACTCCCACCGGGGCAGCCTTGCGCGGCGTCCTTTAAGGCAGGGTGAAACCGGGGGGTTGAGAACATCGTGGATTTTCCTATATTCCGCGGCGATCGACCCTAGTCCGATCCACCGCGCCGCCGACCGGCGACGCCGCCCCTGCGCAGCAAGGATTTCCAGATGCCGCTCGACACCGCGATCAATTCGCTGGGTTTCGCCAAGCCCGTTTCGCAGACCCGCGTCGTGGTCGCGATGTCCGGCGGGGTCGACAGCTCCGTGGTGGCGGCGCAGCTGGCCGAGGAAGGCTATGACGTGGTCGGGGTGACGCTGCAGCTTTACGACCACGGCGCGGCGCTGGCCAAGAAGGGCGCCTGCTGCGCCGGGCGCGACATCCACGACGCCCGTCGGGTCGCCGAGGCGATGGGCTTTCCGCATTACGTGCTGGATTACGAGAACACCTTCCGCGAGGCGGTGATCGACGAGTTCGCCGACAGCTACCTTGCCGGCGCCACCCCGGTGCCCTGCATCCGTTGCAACGAGCGGGTGAAGTTCAAGGACCTGCTGAACACCGCGCGCGAGCTCGACGCCGACTGCATGGCGACCGGCCATTACATCCGCCGCGAGCTCGGGCCGCACGGCGCCGAGCTGCACTCGGCCGCCGACTCGAACCGCGACCAGAGCTATTTCCTGTTCTCGACCACCCAGGAACAGCTCGACTACCTGCGGTTCCCGCTTGGCGGGCTGGCGTCCAAGGCCGAAACCCGGGCGCTGGCGGCGCGTTACGGGCTGTCGGTCGCGGACAAGCCCGACAGCCAGGACATCTGCTTCGTTCCGAACGGCAACTACGCGGCGGTGATCGAGAAGCTGCGTCCCGGCGCGGCCGAACCGGGCGAGATCGTCGACCACACCGGCCGGGTTCTCGGCAGTCACTCGGGGGTGATCCACTACACCATCGGCCAGCGCCGTGGTCTCGGGATCGGCGGCTTGGCCGACCCGCTCTACGTGGTGAAGCTCGACGTCGAAACCCGTCGCGTCGTGGTCGGTCCCAAGGAGATGCTGGCGACCCGCCGGGTGCCGCTGCGCGAGATCAACTGGCTGGGGGCCGGCGGATTCACCGACCTTGCGGAACGCGAGGTTCTGGTGCGGGTCCGGTCGACCCGGCCGCCGGCGCCGGCGATCATCAGGCCGCTGTCGGACACCGAAGCCGAGGTCGAGCTGATGGGTGCCGAGGAAGGTGTGTCCCCAGGTCAGGCCTGCGTGTTCTACGCGACCGAAGGCAGCCAGGTGCTGGGCGGCGGCTGGATCTGGAAGGGCCGCTGAGGCCCCTGCGGGCCAAGACTTTTGTGAAAAAGTCTTGAAAACTCTTACCAAAGAGTTTTCAGCGTCGCGCCAGGATTGCCCGGGCCGCGCGAAGGCCGGGCGCCTCGCCCTCGGCACCTAGCCGCAGCATGGTTTCCCGCAAGGCCACTCGCTGCGACGCGGGCTTCTCGAGCACGCGCAGCAGCGCGCGGCCAATCGGCTCGGGCTGGCAATCCCGGCCGACGTATTCCGGCACCACGCGGGTTTCGCTGACCAGGTTGACCAAGGTGACGGTATCGGTCAGCAGCATCCGCCCGATGATCTGCCGCGACAGCCAGCTCATGTCGTAGGCGATCACCATCGGCGTGTCGGCGGCGGCAAGCTCGAGCGACACCGTGCCGGAGGCCGCCAGCGCCACGTCAGCGGCGCGAAACGCGGCCAGTTTCAGCGCACCGGCGGGATCTTCGGCCGGATCGATCAACAGCGGCGCCACGGGCCAGTCGGCGACCAGGTCGCGCACCAGTGACGCGACAGGCGCGGCGCAAGGCAGGGCGAACCGTGCGTCCGGCATCGCTGCCTGCACACGCGCCAGTGCGGCGCCGAACGCCGGCGCCAGCCGGGTGACTTCGCCGCGCCGTGACCCGGGCAGCGCCAGCACCAAGGGCGCGTCGCCGATGCCATGCGCGGCGCGGAATGCCGCAGCCTGCGCCCGGCTCGCCTGCGGTTCGGACACCACCGGATGGCCGACGAAGTCGCAGGCCATGCCGGCGGCCTCCATGTAGGGCGGCTCGAATGGCAGCAGGGCCAGCACATGATCGATGCTGCGCGCCATCTTCGCGGCCCGCTTCGGACGCCACGCCCAGACGCTGGGCGCCACGTAATGCACGGTGCGGGTCGGGCCGCCTGCGGCGCGCACCCGGCGCGCCACCCGCAGGCAGAAATCCGGGCTGTCGATGGTCAGCAGGATGTCGGGCCGGGTCTCGATCACCGCGCGCGCCGTCTCGTCGATCCGGCGCATCAGCGCCCGGTAGCGCGGCAGGATCTCGGCAATCCCCATCACCGACAGCTCGTCCATCGGAAACCGGCTGACCAGCCCCTCGCCCGCCATCTCGGACCCACCGACGCCGTCGAATGTCACGGCCGGTTCGAGGTGCCGCAACCCGGCCATCACCGCCCGGCCGAGCCGGTCGCCAGACGGCTCGCCGGCGATCACGAACACCTTCACGACACCGCCTCGCGCACCCACAGCGCGATGCCGTGCCGGTCGGCCAGCGCCAGCGCCGCGTCGCGGCCGATCAGCATCACCCCGCCGGCCTCGATCACGATCGCCGACAGCCCGGCGCGCGCGGCCCGGATCACCGTCTCGGGCCCGATCAGCGGCAGGTCGACACGACGGTCCTGACCCGGCTTCGGCGCCTTGAACAGCAGCCCGCCCGCCGCCTCCTGCCCCGACAGGCTGTCGAGCATCCAGTCGGTCCCCGGCAGCGCCTCGATGCCGATGCAGAGCCCGCCGCGCACCACGCAGGCCTGGCCCGTATCGACCCGCGCCATGGCGCGCTGCACGTCTTCGGCCCGCGCCGCATCGCGCCGATGACCATCGGCGATCGGCACCGACCCGAGCACGCCGGCGCCGGGCAGCAGTTCGGGCGCGATCTCATGCGCGCCGCGCACCGCCAGCCCGTGCGCCTCGAACAGCGCCAGAACGGCGCGCAGCGTCGCGTCATCGCCCTGCGCCATCGCCGCCACCAGCCCCGGCAGCAGCGGCGCCGTCGCGGCGTCGATCGCCGCCGGGTCCACCCGTGGCCGGGTCATCGCCCCGGCGAAGCACAGCTCGGTGACCCCGCGGGCGCGAAGTTCGGCCAGCAGCGTGCCGAGCGTCTCGATCCGGTAGCCGATCCGATCATGGGTCTCGACGCCTGCGACCGGCACGCCGGCCATCTCGCAGACCAGCGCCGCCGGATGCCGCGACGCGATCTCGCCTGGCAGCGCCCCGGTCCCGGCGATCAGCGCCAGCACCCGACTCAGCCCTGCGGCGTGAGGAATTGCCGGTCGCTCGCGGCCGAGACGAACTGCGACAATTCGCGGACCAGCGCGCTACCGTCGTTGCCAAGCCGCGCGGCGCGGTCGTGGAACGTGCCGTCGCCGTCGCGCAGCGCGCGGAACGCGGCGCGCAGCGCGGCGATCTCGTCGCGGGCGGTGCCGCGGCGCTTCAGCCCGACCAGGTTCAGCCCGTCGAGCCGGCCGCGCGGGCCCTGCACCAGGCCGAACGGAATCACGTCGTTGGTCACCATGGTGACCGCACCGATGATCGCGCCGCGGCCGATCCGCACCCATTGGTGGATGCCGCAGAGCCCGCCGATGATCACGTCGTCGCCGATCGCGCAATGCCCGGCGATGGCGGCGTGGTTGACCACGATCACCCGGTCGCCGACCTCGACGTCATGCGCGACGTGGCAGCCGGCCATCAGCAGGCAGTCGTCGCCGATCCGGGTCTCTCCGCCACCGCCGGCGGTGCCGGTATTGATCGTCACGTGTTCGCGGATCCG
>JBFGEI010000266.1:0-4724 GCA_041580155.1 Limimaricola sp. | reverse complement strand
GCTGGGCCGGATCTATCGCGACAGCGCCTCCGAGGCGGCGCAGGTGGCGGCCGATGCAGACGGCGATCTCGCGATGCTGGCCGACACCGCGGCCTCGGTCGACGACCTGCTCGATCAGAAGGACGACGCGCCGGTGGTGCGCCTGATCAACGCGCTGCTGCTCGAGGCGGTCAAGGAGGGCGCGTCGGACGTCCATATCGAGACCGAGGAGCGCCGGCTTGTGGTGCGGTTCCGGATCGACGGCGTGCTGCGCGAGGTGATCTCGCCGAAGCGGGCGCTGGCGTCGCTGCTGGTCAGCCGGATCAAGGTGATGGGCAAGCTCGACATCGCCGAAAAGCGGATGCCGCAGGACGGGCGGGTGTCGCTGCGGGTCGGCGGCTACGAGCTTGACGTGCGGGTGTCGACGATCCCGTCGCAATTTGGCGAACGGGTGGTGCTGCGACTGCTCGACCGTGGCCAGACGCTGCTCGGGCTCGACCATCTCGGCCTGTCGGAGCGCGACCTCGCGACCTTCAAGCGGGTGCTGGCGCGACCCGACGGCCTGCTGCTGGTGACCGGGCCGACCGGGTCGGGCAAGACCACCTCGCTTTATGCCGCGCTCGACCTGCTGAACGACCGGCAGCGCAACATCATGACGGTCGAGGATCCGATCGAATACACCATGGACGGCGTCGGCCAGATGCAGGTCAACGCCAAGACCGAGCTGAGCTTCGCGCGCGGTCTGCGGGCGATCCTGCGGCAGGACCCCGACGTGATCATGATCGGCGAAATCCGCGATCGCGAAACCGCGCAGATCGCCGTGGAATCGGCGATGACCGGCCACCTGGTGCTGTCGACGCTGCACACCAACACCGCGATCGGCGCGATTTCGCGGCTGGTCGAAATGGGCGTCGAACGCTTCCTGCTGGCACCGATGCTGCGCGGGCTGGTGGCGCAGCGGCTGGTGCGGCGGATCTGCCCGGACTGTGCCGCGCCGCATCTGGTGACCGAGGCCGAAAGCGCGCTTCTGGGCGGCATGGTGGCGGCCGGCGCTTCGGTGCGGCGCGGCGCCGGCTGCGACGCCTGCCACGGCTCGGGCTACCGCGGCCGGCTGCCGGTCTACGAAATCATCGAGATCGACGGCGCGCTGGAACGGCTGGTCCACGAGGGCGCTTCCGAGGCGCAGCTGACCGCCGCCGCGCGCAAGCGCGGTCCGGGGCTGCTGGCCGACGGGGTCGAAAAGCTGCGCGCCGGTCTGACCACCGTCGAAGAGGTGGCGCGCGCGGTCCACGAGGACGCGTCGCTGCCGGAGATGCCCTGAGATGGCCGCGTTCGCCTACCGCGCGCTCGACGCCAAGGGCCGCAGCAGCAAGGGCATCGTCGAGGCCGCCAGCGCCGCCGCCGCGCGGCAGGCCTTGCGGGCCCGGCAGCTGCTGCCGGTTTCGGTGGAGCCCACCGCGGCGCGGCGGGCGCCGGGCAGGGGGCTGGCGCTGCCGATGCGGTCCGGCGCGATCGGGCTGCGGGCGCTGACGCTGGTGACCCGGCAGCTAGCGACGCTGATCGGGGCGGGAATCCGGGTCGAGGACGCGCTGCGCACCGTCGCCGACCAGGCCGGGTCGCCGAAGGTGACGTCGCTGCTGCTGAACCTGCGCGCCGCGGTGCTCGACGGTCGCAGCTTTGCCGCGGCGCTGGGCGACTACCCGCATGTGTTCGGCGACTTCTACCGCGCCTCGGTGGCGGCGGGCGAAAGCTCGGGTCAGCTCGGTCAAGTGATGGAGCACCTGTCGGGCTTTGTCGAAACCCGCGCCAAGAACCGCCAGACGGTGCAGTTGGCGCTGCTGTATCCGGCGATCCTCGCGGTGGTATCGCTGGCCGTGATCGTGGCGCTGCTGGCCTTCGTGGTGCCCGACATCGTGCGGGTCTTCACATCGCGCGGGGCCGAGCTGCCGTTGCTGACCCGCAGCCTGATCGGGGTCAGCGATTTCATCAACGACTGGGGCGCGCTGGTCGCGGCTCTGGCGGCCGCCGGCATCGCTGGCACCGCCTGGGCGCTGCGCCGGCCGAAGCTGAAACTGCGCTGGCACCGGCTTCTCGCGACCGCGCCGGTGACCCGGAATTTCTCGCTCAAGTCCAACGCGACGCAATTCGCCGGCACGCTGGCGACGCTGACCGTCAGCCGGGTGCCGCTGATCGAGGCGCTGACCGCGGCGGCGCAGACCGTGCCAAACCTGTACATCCGCGGCCGGGTCGACCTAGTGTCGAGCCGGGTAGCCGAGGGCGCCGCCTTGTCGGTCGCGCTGTCCGAGGCCGGGGTGTTCCCGCCGATGCTGGTGGCGATGGTCGCGAGCGGCGAAGCCGGCGGCGTGCTGGGCCAGACCCTGACCCGCGCCGCCGATGACCAGGCCCGCGATCTCGACGCGCTGGTGGCGGCGCTGGTGGCGCTGGTCGAACCGGCGGTCCTGCTGCTGATGGGCGGCATCGTGATGCTGCTGGTGCTGTCGATCCTGCTGCCGATCGTCAATCTCAACAGCCTGGTGACCTAGAACGGATACTCGATCACCGTCGCGGCCGAGCTGGGCATGCCGGGCACCAGCGCCGCACCCGCCGGTTCGACCCGGATCAGCAGGCGCCGATCGCCGGTGACGCCGAACTCGGCCAGCCGGGCGCCGTCGCTGGTCAGCAGCGCCGCGCTGGCGTCCTGGTCGCGGGTCGCCAACTGCAGCGCCAGCGCCGGCACCGGGATCTCGCGGCCCGACGGATCGATGCAGATCCCTTCCGACACATCGACCGACCCCTCGGCGGCAGCGGCACCGCGGCCCAGCGACAGCCGTTCGATCGCGACCACCGCGCGCGGCGTGCAGGACTGCACCGGCAGCCCCGGCGCCAGCGCCAGGAGCCCCGGCCCGGCGCGCCCCGAAACCTGCCGCAGCGAGGTCTGGAACGGCGACGCGCGCAGCTCTGCGGTCAGCCGCGTATCGGGTCCGGCAAGCTGGATCTGCGCCCCGATCCGGCCGCGTAGCAGGGCGCCGGGCGCGACCTGCCAATCCAGCGAATATCCGCCGCTCAGCCCGGCCCGACCGACCCGCAGGGTGCCGGATAGCGTCTCGACTTGGGGGGGCAGCGCGATTAGGGTCTGCACGACCGACGCGGGCATCGTGACGGCCAGTGTCGCGCCAAACACGAGGGCCGTGAGACATGTCAGAACTATCGCGATCGCAAGCGTTTTCAGAAGCTTGCGGACCCGGCCCCGAGGGGTTGTCGCGCCGGGGATTTCTTGGACAACTTGCTGCGTCATCGGCTCTTTTCGGCTTGGCCGGCTGCGGCGCCGGCGGCGAGGCCGCGGTGCCTCCGCCGGGGACGGTCGGGCGCGCCGCGCTGCTGGCCCCGCTGACGGGGCCGCAGGCCGCAATAGGTCAGATCATGCGCGAGGCCGCAAGCCTTGGCGGCGCGGTCGGCGGCGCTTCCGCCGAGATCGATCTGCGCGATGCCGGCAGCTCCGACGCAAGCGCCGTCGCGGCGGCGCAGGCGGCGGTGGATGCCGGCGCAAAGATGCTGCTCGGGCCGCTGTTTTCCAGCCAGAGCCGCGCCGTCGCCGACGCGGTCGGCCGGTCGATCCCGGTGGTGTCGTTCTCGAACGACAGCGCGATCGCCGGTGGCAACCTCTACGTCTTCGGCATCACCCCGCTGCACGCGGCCAAGACGATCCTCGGCTTCGCCGCGGGCCGCGGGCTGCGCCGGGTCGCCATCGTGGTGCCGCCCGGCGAATTCGGCGCCCGCTCGATCGCGGCGGCGCAGGCGGTGGCGCCCGGCTTCGGCATGACTCTGTCGCAGCCGATCGTCACCGACAGCGCCGACGGGCTGGCCGACAGGTTGCGCGCGGCAAGCGGCGGCAGCCTGCCGGACGCGGTCTACCTGCCCAGCGTCGGCGGCCCGTTCGAAGCCTTCGCCGCGGCGATCAAGGCGGCCGGGCCGCAGATCCTCGGGTCGGACCAATGGGCGGCGGTCGAACCCTACCGGGTGGCGGCGCTGCGCGACGCCTGGTTCGCGGCGCCCGATCCGATCGGCTTCGAGGCCTTCGCCATCGCGCTGGAAGAACGGGTGCAGGCCGAGGCCGGGATCGTCGCCGGCCTGACCTTCGACGCGGTCGAGATGGCACGGCAGCTGGGCCGGCTCGACCAGCAGAACCGCGACGGGCTGCAACGCGCCGCCGGTTTCGACGGCATCCTCGGGTCGTACCGGTTTCTCGAGACCGGGCTGATCGAGCGCGGGCTGGCGGTGTTGAACGTCGCCGACGGCGCCACCACGCTGATCGGCGCCAGCGCGGCATGACCGCGCCGCCCGACGGTGCGGGCGCCGCGCCGCGCGCCGGGTCCGAGGCGGGCTTCACCCTGATCGAGATGCTGGTCGCGCTGGCGCTGTTCGCGCTGGTCGGGCTGGCCTGTTTCGCGGTGCTCGACACCGTGATCCGAACCCGCGACCGCACCGAGACCCGGCTTGAAACCGTGGCCGAGATCGACCGCGCGCTGATCCTGTTCGGCCGGGACCTTGGCCAGAGCCTGCCCGGCAGCGCCGAGCTCGACGACGGCGCGCTGCGGGTCGGCCGGGCCGGCGGCGCGCTGGTCTGGGGCCTGGTCGACGGCGCGCTGACCCGCACCAGTCTCGATGCCGACGGCGCGATCGGCGTGGCGCAGCCGCTGGTCGCGGGCGTCGCGGAGACCGGGTGGCGGTTTCTCGACGCCACCGGC
>JBFGEI010000265.1:0-4761 GCA_041580155.1 Limimaricola sp. | reverse complement strand
GGCGGCGGCGGACCGGCTTGAAGCGGCGTCGCTGATGCTGCGCGAGGCTGGCGCGGCGCGCGACCGTGTCTCGGCGCTGACCGAAACCGTGCGCGCCTACGAAGACGGGCTGGTGGCGCTGCGCGACGGGCTGCGCCGCGCCGCGATCCGGCAGCGCGCGATCGAGGTCGAACTCGCCGCCCGCTCGGACGAGATCTCGACGCTGCTCGGGGCGTTGCAGTCGATGGGTCGGGCGCCGGTGCCGCTGCTGCTGCTGCACCCGTCGGGGCCGCTCGGCACCGCCCGCTCGGGGATGATCGTCTCCGAGGTGACGCCGGCGCTGCAGGTCAAGGCGCAGGCGCTGCGCGCCGATCTCGAGGAGGTGGCGCAGCTGCGGGCGCTGCAGGACAGCGCGCTGGAGACCCTGGAACAGGGTCTGGCCGGGGCGCAGCAAGCCCGCGCCGCGCTGTCCGAGGCGATCTCGGATCGCACCGACCTGCCGTTGCGCTTCACCGAAGATCCGGTGGCGACGGCGCTGCTGCTGGCCTCGACCGAAACGCTGGACGCCTTCGCCGGCGGGCTGGCGCAGACCGTCGACGCCGAGCTGTCGACCCAAGTGCCCGACGCCAGCGCCGCCAAGGGCGCGATCGCGTTGCCGGTGCAGGGCCAGGTGCTGCGCGGCTTCAACCAGCCGGACGCCGCCGGGGTGACGCGGCCCGGTCTGGTGATCGCGGCGCGGCCGCGGGCGCTGGTCACCAGCCCGGTCGCCGCGACGCTGCGATTTCGCGGTGAGCTGCTCGATTACGGCAACGTGGTGATCCTGGAGCCGGCCGCCGATGTGTTGTTCGTGATCGCCGGGCTGGCCGAGGTCTACGGCGAGGCCGGGCAGGTGCTGTCGGCCGGGGCGCCGATCGGCCTGATGGGCGGAGAGCCGCCCGATCCGCACGAAATCTTGACCGAAACCGCGCAGGGCGGTGGCGCGTCGCAGCCGGAAACGCTTTATCTGGAAGTCAGGGACGGGCAAGCTCCCGTCGATCCCGCGACCTGGTTCGCGCTGGAATGATCGCCGCGGCCAGGTCCGCGTCGGAACGAAAGGGTATACGGGCATGAAGAAACTGGTTCTCGCCGCCTTGGGCGGCACCGCGCTGGGTCTGGTCGTCACGACGCAGATCGCCGGGCCGCTGATCGCGCAGGAGGCGGCGCAGAACGCGAATGTCTACGAGCAGCTCGACCTGTTCGGCGACATCTTCGAACGGATTCGCGCCGAATACGTCGAGGAGGTCGAGGCCGGCGAGCTGATCGAGGCCGCGATCAACGGCATGCTGACCTCGCTGGACCCGCATTCGTCCTACCTGTCGCCCGACGACGCTGCCGACATGCGGCTGCAGACCCGCGGTGAATTCGGCGGTCTCGGCATCGAGGTCACCCAGGAAGAGGGCATCATCAAGGTGGTGTCGCCGATGGACGGCACCCCGGCCGACGCCGCCGGCATCCTCGCCGGCGACTTCATCACCGCGGTCGACGGCGAATCGGTGCTCGGGCTGACGCTCGACCAGGCGGTCGAGCTGATGCGCGGCCCGGTCGGCTCCGAGATCATCGTCACCGTGGTCCGCGAGGGCGCCACCGAGCCGTTCGACGTGTCGATCATCCGCGACACGATCCGGCTGACCGCGGTGCGCGCCCGCACCGAGGGCGACACCGTGGTGCTGCGGGTCACCACCTTCAACGACCAGACCTTCCCTAACCTGACCGACGGGCTGAAGCAGCAGATCGACGACGCCGGTGGCATCGACAAGGTCAACGGCGTGGTGCTCGATCTGCGCAACAACCCGGGCGGCCTGCTGAACCAGGCGGTCTACGTCGCCGACGCCTTCCTCGACGCCGGCGAGATCGTCTCGACCCGCGGCCGCGACGTGGTGCAGAGCGAACGCACCAATGCGACGCCCGGCGACCTGGTCGACGGCAAGCCGATCGTGGTGCTGATCAACGGTGGCTCGGCCTCGGCGTCGGAAATCGTCGCCGGCGCGCTGCAGGACCACCGCCGCGCCATCGTCGTCGGCACCCAGAGCTTCGGCAAGGGGTCGGTGCAGACCGTGATGCCGCTGCAGGGCGACGGCGCGATGCGGCTGACCACGGCGCGCTACTACACGCCGTCGGGCCGGTCGATCCAGGCGTTGGGGATTTCGCCGGACATCATCGTCGAACAGCCGTTGCCGAGGCCGGTCGACGAGACCGAGACCGACGAGGACGCGCGTCCGCTGCGCAGCGAGGCAGACCTGCGCGGCAGCCTCGACAACGACAGCCTGACCGAGGACGAGGCCAAGCAGCTCGAGGAAGACCGGGCCCGCGCCGAGGCCGCCGCGGCGCTGCGCGAGGAGGACTACCAGCTGGCCTATGCGATCGACATCCTGAAGGGGCTGTCGGCGCTGGGGCCGAACGGGCTGCCGCAGCCCGAGCAGCGCGCCGAGGTCCCGGAGTGAGACCTGCAACCATCGCCGCGCTGCCGTTCCGACCCTGCGTCGGGGTGATGCTGGTAAACGCCGAGGGCAAGATCTTCGTCGGCCAGCGGATCGACCGCGACCAGAGCGCCTGGCAGATGCCGCAGGGCGGGGTCGACGCCGGCGAGGATGCGCGCGGCGCGGCGCTGCGCGAGCTCGAGGAAGAGACCGGGGTTCGCGCCGCGCTGGTCGACGTGGTGGCGCAGACCGAAGCGCCGGTGACCTACGACCTGCCGATGGAGGTGGTGCCGCATATCTGGGGCGGTCGGTTCCGCGGCCAGGCGCTGACCTGGGTGCTGATGCGGTTTCGCGGCGAGGATCGCGACGTCGACATCGCCACCGCGCATCCGGAGTTCTCGGATTGGAAATGGGTGGCGCCGGACGAGGTGATGGACACCGTGGTGCCGTTCAAGCGCGACGTCTATGCCCATGCGCTGCGGCACCTTGGGCCGCTGATCTGATGCCTCGCGCGATGGCTGCCGCCGCATTGGCCGCATCCCTCGCCCTGGTATCGGCCGCCCCGGCGCAGGCGCTGTCGTGCCTGCGCCCCGACCCGATCCGCAGCTTCCTGCAGGCCGACGCCGCGCCGGAAACCTACCTGGCGCTGCTCGGGGCGTTCGAGTTCGACGCCGACCTGCTGCTGATCCCCGATCCGGCCAAGCCGGTCAGCGCCGCGCCGCCGCCGCTGACCGCGAGGTTCACCGGGCACCAGCTCGGGCCGGACGGGTTCGACACCCCGGTCGATCTCGAGGTCGTGCTGCAGCCGTCCTGCGCCGGGCCGTGGTGCGGCAGCCTGGCGCCGGGCGACGACGTCCTGGCCTTCGCGCGCCGCGAGGACGGCGCGCTGATCGTCGATCTGGAGCCCTGCCCGGGCAAGGTGCAGGGCGCGCCCGACGCCGCCGCGCGCGACCGGCTGACCGCCTGCATGCGCGGCGCGGCGTGCCTGCCGGACCCGTGACCGGTCCGGTGGCGGGCGGTGCCCGCCACCGGATCCATCAGCGCAGCTGGTTCAGCAGCGCCTCCGAGGCGAAGCCGTCGGGGGCGAGGCCGTTGGATTGCTGGAACCGGCGGATCGCGGCGACGGAGTTCGGGCCGATGATGCCGTCGGTGCCGCCGGTGTCGAAGCCGCGCGCGGTCAGCCGGCTCTGGATCTCGGAGCGCTCGGCGCGGTTCAGCGCCCGGCCGGTGGCCATCCGGGTGCGCAGCGGCCCGGCCCCGGCAATCCGGTCGCCCAGATGCCCGACGCCGATCGCATAGGCATCGGCGGCGTTGTAGCGCTTGATCACGTCGAAGTTCTTGAAGGTCATGAAGGCGGCGCCCTGCGCGCCTTCGGGCACCAGGATCTCGGCGGCGCCGAAATCGCGGATCTGCCCGCCGGCGGCGGCCTGCACCCCGAGCGCCTGCCATTCGGCGGCGGATTTCCGAGTGCCGCCGGCGAGGCCGTAGTTGAAGCCCTGCGGCAGCACCACCTCGACGCCCCAAGGCTGGCCCTGACGCCAACCGAAGCTGGACAGGTATTTCGCGGTTGAGGCGAGCCCGTCGGTCGGATCGTCGGACCAGATGTCGCGCCGGCCGTCGCCGCGGAAATCGGCGGCGTAGGCCTCGTAGCTGGTCGGGATGAACTGGGTGTGGCCCATCGCCCCGGCCCAGCTGCCCTTCATGTCGTCGGGCGCCACGTCGCCGTTCTGCAGGATCTTCAGCGCCGCGGTCAGCTGCTGTTCGAAGAAGGCGCCGCGGCGGCCCTCGTAGGCCAGCGTCGCCAGCGCCGAGACCACCGGGATGTCGCCCCGGCGCTTGCCGAAGTTGCTCTCCATGCCCCAGACCGCGAGCACGGTCTGCCGGTCGACGCCGTAGCGGGTTTCGATCTCGGACAGCAGCGGCGCGTATTGCGCCAGCATCTGACGGCCGGTCTCGACCCGGACATCGGAGGCGGCGGTCGACAGGTATTCGCCCAGCGTCTTGTTGAACTCGGCCTGGTTGCGATCCTTCTCGATCACCCCGGGGATGTAGCCGGCGCGGACGAAGGCCATGTCGAACGTGCCGCCCGACACGCCGGAGGCCAGCGCCCGGCCACGGTAGCCGGCGACCCAGCTGGAAAATCCTGCATTGGCGCGGGGAATCATCGCTTCATCCGTCTGGCTCCGGGCCGGCGGCCGTGGCGAGGTTTCGAGCGGGCCGGAGCGCGCCCCGCAGGACGCCAGCACCGTCAGTGTCAGCCCCACAAAGGCCGCTCGTCCCAAGTTCGTCAAGTTCCGCACTGCTCGCTCTCCCGCGTTTTCCGACG
>JBFGEI010000264.1:0-4776 GCA_041580155.1 Limimaricola sp. | reverse complement strand
CGCGGTGATCCGCCGGCTTTACGAACGCGACCATCTAGACCAGGTGCTGGCGACCTTCGCGCTGATCATGATCTTCTCCGAGGCGACGCGCTGGATCTACGGGTCGTTTCCGCGGTATCTCAGCGTGCCTGCGGCGCTGTCCGGCAGCGTCGTGCTGCCCGGCGGCATCACCTATTCGCTGTTCCGGCTAGCGATCATCGGCATCGGGCTTGCCGTGGCGCTGGGGCTGTTTCTGCTGATCGGCAAGACCCGGATCGGCATCCAGGTCCGCGCCGGCGAAGCCGACCGGGCGATGATCGCGGCGCTGGGCGTCGACATCCGCCGGCTCTACACGCTGGTCTTCGCGCTGGGCGCGGCGCTTGCCGGGATGGCCGGGGCGCTGGTCGGCACGATCCAGTCGGTGCAGGTCGGCATGGGCGAACCGGTGCTGATCCTTGCCTTCGTGGTGATCGTGATCGGCGGCATCGGGTCGATCAAGGGGGCGCTGATCGGCGCGCTGCTGGTCGGCATGACCGACACGCTGGGGCGGGTGCTGCTGCCCGAGATCTTCGGCTGGTTCATGGAGGCCAGCGCCGCGACCACGATCGGCGCCGCGCTGGCGTCGATGGCGATCTACATCCTGATGGCGGTGGTGCTGGTGGTCAAACCCGGCGGGCTGTTCGGGGCGCGCGCATGACCCGGGTCGCGGCGATCAACACGGCGCTGGCGGCGGGGCTGCTCGGGGTGGCGCTGGCCGCGCTCTGGGGCGGCGAGGTGTTCATCATCACCCTCGCCACCAAGGTGGCGATCCTCGCCATCGCCGGGGCCGGGCTGAACCTGGTGCTGGGCTACGGCGGGCTGGTGTCGTTCGGCCACGCGGCGTTCTTCGGCCTCGGCGGCTACGCCGCCGGCATCCTGTCGCATCACGCGATGACCTACAGCCCGATGTTCGGCTGGCCGGTGGCGTTCTCCGGCACCACCCAGATGCTGTGGATCTGGCCGGTCGCGATGCTGGTGGGCGGGCTGGCGGCGCTGTTGATCGGGGCGCTGTCGCTGCGCACCTCGGGGGTCTACTTCATCATGCTGACGCTCGCCTTCGGGCAGATGATCTACTACTTCGCGATCTCCTGGCCGGCCTATGGCGGCGAGGACGGGCTGCCGATCTACCTGCGCAACCAGTTCCCCGGTCTCGACACGCTCGACCCGATCCAGTTCTTCGGCCTCGCCTTCGTGCTGCTGATGGCGGTGCTGGCGCTGACCGCGATGCTGGCGCGGTCGCGCTTCGGCCTGGCGCTGCAGGCAGCGCGGCAGAACCGGCAGCGGCTGCAGGCGGTGGGCATAAGGCCCGGCGGCGTGCTGTTGACCGCCTTCGTGATCTCGGGCGCGATCACCGCGCTGGCCGGGGCGCTTTACGCCGATCTCAACCGCTTCGTCAGCCCGTCGATGCTGTCCTGGCACACCTCGGGCGAAATCCTGGTGTTCCTGATCCTCGGCGGCACCGGCCGGCTGTTCGCGCCGCTCGCCGGCGCCGCGCTCTACATCACGCTCGAGCACCTGCTCGGCGGAATAAGCGAACACTGGCAGCTGTTCCTCGGGGCGCTCCTGCTGGGGGTCGTGCTCTATGCCAGGGGCGGGGTGATCGGCACGCTTGCAGGGGGGCGGCGCGATGTCTGATCCGGTGCTGCAGATCCGCGGATTGCACAAGAGCTTCGGCGCGCTGAAAGCGACCGACGACGTGACGCTGGACCTGCGCGAGGGCGAGATCCACGCGCTGATCGGCCCGAACGGCGCCGGCAAATCGACGCTGATCAAGCAGATCACCGGCGAGATCGCCCCCGACGCCGGCGAGATCCTGCTGCGCGGCCGCCGGGTCAACGGCGACGACGCCGCGGCCCGGGCCTGCGCCGGGATGGCGCGCAGCTTCCAGGTGTCGTCGGTGGCGCCGGATTTCAGCGCCTTGCAGAACGTGGTGCTGGCGGCGCAGGGCCAGTCCGGTGCGACCTTCCGCTTCTTCCGCCCAGTGATGCGCGACCGCGGCCTTCTGGCCGCCGCGCGCGACTGCCTGGCGCGCACCGGGCTGGCCGATCGCGCCGAGATCACCGCCGCCGAGCTGTCGCACGGCGAACGCCGCAAGCTCGAGATCGCGATGGCGCTGGCGCTGAAGCCGCGGCTGTTCCTGCTCGACGAGCCGATGGCCGGGATGGGCGCCGAGGGCGCCGAAGCGCTGGGCGGGCTGCTCGACCGGCTGCGTGGCCAGGCGCCGATCCTGCTGGTCGAACACGACATGGACGCGGTGTTCCGGCTCAGCGACCGGATCTCGGTGCTGGTCTACGGCCGGATCATCGCCACCGGCAGCGCCGAGCAGATCCGCAACAACCCCGAGGTCCAGCAGGTCTACCTGGGGGCCGAAGCATGAGCGCGCTGTTGCAGATCGAGGATCTGACCGCCGCCTACGGCGCCAGCCAGGCGCTGTTCGGCGTGTCGCTGGAGTTGCACGAGGGCGAGGCGCTGGCGCTGATGGGTCGCAACGGCATGGGCAAGACCACCACCATCGCCTGCCTGACCCGGATGATGCCGCTGCGCGGTGGCAGGATCCGCTTTGCCGGCGCCGACCTGACCCGGATGCCGTCGCACAAGGCGGCGCGGCTTGGCCTTGGGCTGGTGCCCGAAGGTCGGCGCTGCTTCGCGCCGCTGACGGTGCGCGAGAACCTGATCGCCGCGGCGCGCAAGGGGCCGTGGACGCTGGCCCGGGTCACCGAGCTGTTCCCGCGGCTGGCCGAGCGCGCATCGCAGCGCGCCGAAACCCTGTCGGGCGGCGAACAGCAGATGCTGACCATCGGCCGGGCGCTGATGACCAACCCGCGGCTGCTGGTGCTCGACGAGGCGACCGAGGGGCTGGCGCCGGTGGTCCGGCAGGAGATCTGGGCCGCGATCCGCAAGCTGAAGTCCGAGGGGCTGTCGATCCTGGTGGTCGACAAGTCGCTGGCCGAGCTGGCGACCATCGCCGACCGCTGCGTGATCCTCGAGCGCGGCCGCGATGCCTGGCACGGCACGCCGGCGACGCTGACCCGCGATCTGGCGGAACGCTATCTCGGGGTGAGCGGATGAGCTTTCATGTCACGCAGCTGGTGCGGTTCCAGCACTGCGACCCGGCCGGGATCGTGTTCTATCCGCGCTATTTCGAGATGATCAACGCCTGCATCGAGGATTGGTTTGCGGCCCGGTTGCAGGCGCCGTTCAGCCGGATTCACGGCCCCGATGCCCACGCCGTGCCGACCGCCCGGATCGAGATCGCCTTCACCGCGCCCAGCCGGATCGACGATCTGCTGGAGTTCGAGCTGACGTCGCTGCGGATCGGCCGCAGCAGCGTCGACCTGGCGATCGCGGTGCGTTGCGGCGCCGAGGCGCGGCTCAACATGACCTCGACGCTGGTCTATATCTCGCAGGCCAGCGGCCGACCGGTCTCATGGCCCGACGCGCTGCGCATCGGGATCGAACGCGAAATCGAAGGAGACGCCGGCCATGGCGCATGACATCATCCACCCCGAAGGCTGGGCCCGGGCCCGCGGCTACGCCAACGGCATCCTGACCCGCGATGGCCAGTTGTTCGTTGGCGGCCAGATCGGCTGGACCGGCGAACAGGTATTCGAGACCGACGATTTCATCGGCCAGATGGAGCAGGCGCTGCGCAACATCCGCGCCGTCGTCGAAGCCGCCGGGGGCCGGGTCGAGGACCTGACCCGGATGACCTGGTTCGTGATCGACAAGGCCGAATATCTGGCCCGGCAGAAACAGGTCGGCGAGGCCTACCGCCGGGTTCTCGGGCGGCATTTCCCGGCGATGACCATGGTCGTGGTCAGCGCGCTGATCGAGGACCGGGCGCTGATCGAGATCGAGGCGACCGCGGTGATCGAGACGCCGCGCGCCTGACCGGCGCGGGCGTTGCGGGATTCTCGGGTTTTGGGCTTGCGGACACCTCGCGCCGGACCGAGGATGCGTCCTGCCGGGGCCGACGTGGAGGCGGCGACCGGCCGGAATATGGTGCCCGCCGAGTGTCTTGCCGGATGCCGGGGGCGCGCTGCACGGCAGGGAGGATCGCAGGATGACCGAAGGACAGATCGTCGGATGGGCGCATACCCCGTTCGGCAAGCTCGAGCAGCCTGACACCGAGTCGCTGATGGCCGCCGTGGTGGCGCCGGCGCTCGATCATGCCGGGATCGGCGCCGAGGATGTCGATGGCATCTTCACCGGCGTGTTCAACAACGGCTTCAGCCCGCAGGATTTCCAGGCGGCGCTGGTGGCGATGGGCCATGATGCGCTGCGCCATACCCCGGCGACCCGGTTCGAGAACGCCTGCGCCACCGGCACCGCCGCGCTTTATGGCGCGATGGATTTCATCGCCGCCGGGCGCGGTCGGATCGCGCTGGTGGTCGGCGCCGAGAAGATGACCGCGACGCCGAACCCTCGGGTCGGGGAAATCCTGCTCGGGGCCAGCTACCACGCCGAGGAAAGCCAGGTCGACGGTGGCTTCGCCGGGGTGTTCGGCCGCATCGCCCAGAGCTATTTCCAGACCCATGGCGACCGCTCGGAAGAGCTGGCGATGATCGCCGCCAAGAACCACGCCAACGGTGTCGCCAACCCCTATGCGCAGATGCGCAAGGACCTGGGCTTCGCCGCCTGCAACACGGTGTCCGACCGCAACCCCTACGTCGCGGCGCCGCTGCGGCGGACCGACTGCTCGCTGGTCTCGGACGGGGCGGCGGCGCTGGTCGTCGCCGATGCCGAGACCGCCGCCGG
>JBFGEI010000263.1:0-4779 GCA_041580155.1 Limimaricola sp. | reverse complement strand
CCCCGCTGCCCCCACCCCTCTTTCCGGGACCCAGTCCCGCCCAACAGAGACGTGGACCCATGGACGCCATACTCATTCAAATCCTCAACGGTCTCGACAAGGGATCGGCCTACGCGCTCATCGCGCTGGGTCTGACGCTGATCTTCGGCACCCTCGGCGTGGTGAACTTCGCGCATGGCGCCTTGTTCATGATCGGCGCGTTCTGCGCGGTGACGCTGCAGAAGCTGCTCAGCCTCAGCGTGGTGACGCTGGACCCCGACAAGACCGACTTCCTCGGCAACCCGCTGAAGGTCCAGACCACCTATGTCGAGACCTGGTTCGGCCCCGAGATCGGCAGCGCGATCGTCGACTGGGCGGTGCCGCTGGCGATCCTGCTGGCGATCCCGGTGATGGTTGCTGTCGGCTTCGCGATGGAGCGCGGGCTGATCAAGCACTTCTACAAGCGGCCGCATGCCGACCAGATCCTGGTGACCTTCGGTCTCGCCATCGTGCTGCAGGAGGTGATCAAGTATTTCTACGGCGCCAACCCGATCCCGATGCCGGCGCCCGAAGCGTTCCGCGGCAGCCTCGACATCGGCGTCTTGCTCGGGTTCGACCCGAACGCGATCATCTACCCCTACTGGCGGCTGGTGTATTTCTTCTTCGCCGGGACCATCATCGCCGCGGTCTTCGCCTTCCTGCAATTCACCACCTTCGGCATGGTGGTCCGCGCCGGCATGGCCGACCGCGAGACCGTCGGGCTCTTGGGCATCGACATCGACAAGCGGTTCACGCTGATGTTCGGTCTTGCTGCCGCGGTCGCCGGCCTGGCGGGGGTGATGTACGCCCCGATCCTGTCGCCCAACTACCACATGGGCATGGATTTCCTGGTGCTGAGCTTCGTGGTGGTGGTGGTCGGCGGCATGGGCAGCCTGCCCGGCGCGGTGCTGGCCGGGTTCCTGCTCGGGATCCTGCAGAGCTTCGCCTCGATGAACGAGGTCAAGTCGCTGCTCCCCGGCATCGACCAGATCGTCATCTACCTCGTCGCCATCGTCGTTCTGCTGACCCGCCCGCGGGGCCTGATGGGCCGTCGTGGCGTGATGGAGGAATAAGCCAATGCTCGGACTTGAACGCAGAGACAAGATCCTGCTGCTCGCCGTCGCGATCATCACCCTGTTCGCGCCGATCATCCTCAACCCGTTTCCGGCCGGATCGGCGATGGCGCAGTTCAACGCGGGCTACCCCGACCTGATGCAGCGCTTCGTGATCTTCGGGATCTTCGCGATCGGCTTCAACATCCTGTTCGGCCTCACCGGCTACCTGTCGTTCGGCCACGCGGCGTTCCTCGGCATCGGCAGCTACTCGGCGGTGTGGATGTTCAAGCTGCTGAGCATGAACGTGATCCCGGCGATCATCCTGTCGGTGGTGATGGCCGGTCTCTTCGCCCTCGTCATCGGCTTCGTCAGCCTGCGCCGCTCGGGGATCTACTTCTCGATCCTGACGCTGGCCTTCGCGCAGATGAGCTACAACCTGGCCTATTCGGTGCTGACCCCGATCACCAACGGCGAGACCGGGCTGCAGCTCACCCTGTCGGACCCGCGCATTCTCGACGGCGACACCGGCGGCAGCCTGCCGGTCACCTCGCTGTTCGGCGCCGAGATGCGCGAGTCCACGACGCTGTTCGTCGGCCCCTGGTCTTGGGACTTCTCGGTCGGCTACTACTTCTGCGCGGTGCTGATGCTGATCGCCTTCTACATCTCGGTGCGGATCTTCCGGTCGCCGTTCGGGATGATGCTGCGGGCGGTGAAATCGAACCAGCAGCGGATGAACTACACCGGCCTCAACACCCGGCCCTACACGCTGGCGGCCTTCGTGATCTCCGGCATGTACGCCGGTCTTGCCGGCGGTCTGCTGGCGGCGATGGACCCGCTGGCGGGCGCCGACCGGATGCAATGGACCGCATCGGGCGAGGTGGTGCTGATGACCATCCTCGGCGGCGCCGGCACGCTGATCGGCCCGGTGCTGGGCGCCGGCTTCATCAAGTACTTCGAGAACATCTTCTCGAAGATCAACGACGGCATCCTGCACCAGTGGTTCGCCTTCCTGCCCGACGGGCTGGAAAACCTGCTGGTGACGCTGATCCACCCGTTCATCGGCAAGGGCTGGCATCTGACGCTGGGGCTGATGTTCATGATGGTGGTGATCTTCCTGCCGGGCGGGCTGGTCGAAGGCGCGCAACGCATCGGCCGGCTGTTCCGCCGGCGCGACGCCAAGGCCGAGTCCGTCGAATCCGACGCCGCGCGGCAGCGCACCGCAGCCGAATAAGGAGAGCAATGATGGGCATTCTCGAAGTCAAAGGCGTCAACAAGCGCTTCGGCGGGCTGCAGGCGCTGGGCGACGTGAACCTCTCGGTCAAGGAGAACACGGTTCACGCGATCATCGGGCCGAACGGCGCCGGCAAGTCGACACTGCTGAACTGCCTGGTCGGCAAGCTGATCCCCGACTCGGGATCGGTGATGTTCGACGGCCAGTCGGTGCTGGGCCGCAAGCCGCACCAGATCAACCAGATGGGCATCAGCCGGGTGTTCCAGACGCCCGAGATCTTCGCCGATCTGACGGTGCTGGAAAACGTGATGATCCCGTGTTTCGCGCGGCGCGACGGGTCGTTCCGGCTGCACGGCTACGAGACCGTGGGTAGCGAACGGCAGATCCGCGAACAGGCCGAGGCGATGCTGGCCGACGTGGCGATGCTGGAAAAGCGCAACATGCACGCGGGATCGCTGTCGCGCGGCGACAAGCGCCGGCTCGAGATGGCGATGTGCCTGGTGCAGCAGCCCAAGCTGCTGCTGCTCGACGAGCCGACCGCCGGCATGGCCCGGGCCGACACCAACAACACCATCGACCTGCTGAAGGAAATCAAGTCGAAGCGTGACATCACCATGTGCATCATCGAGCACGACATGCATGTGGTGTTCAGCCTCGCCGAGCGGATCACCGTGCTGGCGCAGGGCACGCCGCTGGTCGAGGAGACGCCGGAGAACATCAAGGGCCACCCCAAGGTGCGGGAAGCCTATCTCGGCGAGGCGCAGGTCTGAGCGGCAATTTCCTTCAAAGGAAATTGCAAAACTCTTCGAAGAGTTTTGTGGGAGACAGAGTATGAACGAGACGCCGAATTTCGATCGCGACCGCAGCAGCGCCGCGACCCATCCCAAGTTCCTCTCGGTCTGGGACATCCAGGCCTATTATGGCGAAAGCTACATCGTTCAGGGGGTCAGCTTCGACATCCACGAGGGCGAGATCCTGGCGCTGCTGGGCCGCAACGGCGCCGGCAAGACCTCGACGCTGCGGGCCATCGCCCGGCTCGACAACCCGGCGCTACGGCACGGCGAGATCTGGCTCGATCACCAGCCACTGCACAAGATGAAGGCGCATCAGGCCGCGGCCGCCGGCATCGCGCTGGTGCCCGAGGACCGGCGCATCATCGCCGGGCTGACGGTCGAGGAAAACCTGCAGCTGGCGCAGATCGCGCCGCCCGTCGGCTGGTCGCTGGACCGGATCTACCAGCTGTTCCCGCGGCTGCGCGAACGCCGCAAGCAGGAGGGCGTGACCCTGTCGGGCGGCGAGCAGCAGATGCTCGCCATCGCCCGCGCCCTGGCCCGAGACATCAAGGTTCTGCTGCTCGACGAGCCCTACGAAGGTCTGGCTCCCGTGATCGTGCAGGAAATCGCCAAGACGCTGAACATCATCCGCGATCAGGGCATCACCACGGTGATCGTCGAGCAGAACGCGGTGGCGGCGCTGAAGCTGGCCGATCGGGCGGTGATCCTTGACACCGGCTCCGTCGTTTACGACGGATCGGCGAGGGAGGTGCTCGAGGACGAGGCGCTGCGGCAGCAGTATCTCGCGATCTGAGCGCCGGGAGGAACAGATGAAGGACGAGACCGCGATGACACCGCAACTGCACGAACCCAAGCCCGAGACCGTCGCCCGCGCCCATGCCGACCGCGCGACCTACGACCGGATGTACGCCGAGTCGGTCGCGGATCCCGAGGCGTTCTGGCGTCGTGAAGCCCAGCGGCTCGACTGGATCAAGCCGTTCAGCAAGGTCAAGGACACCGACTTCACCCTCGGCCAGGTCAAGATCCACTGGTTCGAGGACGGCACACTGAACGTCGCCGCCAATTGCGTCGACCGGCACCTGGCGACCCGCGGCGACCAGACCGCGATCATCTGGGAACCCGATGATCCCAAGGAGCAAGCCCGCCACATCAGCTACCGCCAGCTGCACAGCGAGGTCTGCCGCTTTGCCAACGTGCTGAAGAAGATGGGCGTGGCGCGCGGCGATCGCGTGGTGATCTACATGCCGATGATCCCCGAGGCGTCCTACGCGATGCTGGCCTGCGCCCGGATCGGCGCGATCCACTCGGTGGTGTTCGCCGGGTTTTCGCCCGACGCGCTGGCCAGCCGGGTGTCGGGCTGCGACGCCAAGCTGGTGATCACCGCCGACGAGGCGCCGCGCGGCGGCCGCGCGACGCCGCTCAAGGCCAACGCCGACAAGGCCTTCGCCAAATGCCCCGACGGGGTGCAGATGCTGGTGGTGCGGCGCACCGGCGGCAAGGTCGACTGGACCGAGGGCCGCGACCACTGGCTGCACGAGATGGAAGACGGCGTGTCCGACGACTGCCAGCCCGAGGAGATGGGCGCCGAGGATCCGCTGTTCATCCTCTACACCTCGGGCTCGACCGGCCAGCCCAAGGGCGTGCTGCACACCACCGGCGGCTATCTGGTCTATGCCGCGAT
>JBFGEI010000262.1:0-4790 GCA_041580155.1 Limimaricola sp. | reverse complement strand
CAGCCGCAGATCCTCGGACTCCTCGGCCAGCCCGCCGGTCCAGCTTTCGGTGTCGGGCAGATCGGCCAGGCCCAGAAAGCAGTAGAAGTGATCGGTGGTCGACCCCGGCGAGGCGTAGCCCGAGAACATCGGCCGCAGGTCGTCGAGCGTGATCCCGGCCTCTTCGCCGGTCTCGCGGCGCGCCGCCTCGGCCGGGGTTTCGCCGGGATCGACGATCCCCGCGACCGGCTCGAGACACCAGGGATTGCGGTCGCCGCGGCGCGCCGGCCCGGTGCGGAACTGTTCGACCAGCAGCACCCGGTCGCGGGCCGGATCATAGGGCAGCACCAGCGCCGCGTCGGCGCCGATCAGCACCTCGCGGGCCAGCCCGGTGGCGCGGCTGCCGTCGAACCTTCGATGCGCCATCCGCATCCGCGCCATCTTGAAGAAATCACCGGCCAGCGGCGCGCTGTCGCGCCAGCCGCTGTCGCCGGGCCGCGCGTCGTGGCGCAGCGTCGCCGGGGCCGCGGCCCGCGCCGCGCGCAGCCCGGTCGCGGCGCGGCCGCGGATCATCCCGGACTGGCGCCGGTAGTCCTCGGCCGTAAGCGGCGGGTCATGCGCCACCAGCTCGGCGGCGATGCCGCAGGCCAGCGGGCCGAATTCCTGCGCCCAGGCCTCGAGCGACCACGGCTGGCCGGTGCCCCGAAGCTGCGGGAACAGCCAGACCTGCGCCGGGCGCAGCGATCCGTCCGACAGCTGCACCTCGATCATCTCGTCGCGATGCCGAACCGGCACCTCGATGCGGGCCAGCCGGTTGCGCTGGCTCTGGCTGAGCTGCGACACCAGCATGCCGCGCGCCACCGCGCCGGGCCGCGCGACCAGCACCGGCCCCGACAGCGCGTCGCCGGTGGCGGTCTCGATCGCGTGGTCGGCCAGGTCTGCCGGCTGCCAGACCCCGGCCTCGGCGCCGGCCAGGGTGGCGAACAGCGGTGTGTGCAGCAGCCGCCCGTAGAGGAAAAGGTCCATCGCCGCTACCGCCAGCGCCGGCTGACCTGCTCGACCACCAGCCCGGCCAGCAGCCCGCCGCACAGCAGCGTCACCGCCATCTCGGCCGTCGCGATCATCCGCAGGTAGTCGATCATCAGCTCGACCACGGCCAGAACCGCCTCGCCCGGGTTGTCGTAGCGCCGGCGCAGCGATTGGGTGATCATCCGCGCGGTGGCGTGGAACAGCAGCACCAGCACCAGCGCCGCCACGGTCCCGGTCAGCCCGCGCTCGAGCGCGCCGCGCCAGCCGATGCCGGACACGGTCCGGTGGATCCCGGTGCGCCGGCCGGCGAGGAACCAGCCGACCAGCGCGCTGATCGCGGCGTTGATTTCGGACAGCCAGCCGGCCGGTGTGTTGGCCGGCATCAGCGTCTTCGCGATTTCGGAGGCGACGAAGGCCAGCGCCGCGAACACGATGGCGGCGGCCAGTTTGGCGGCGGTGGGCATCGGCGGCGGCTCCTGTCCTGGGCTGTCGCGGTGCCCGGCCTCAGGCCGGCCGGGTCACGGTGATCTGCGTCACGTCGCAGTTTCCGCTGTGGAAGGTGCCCGCGCAAGAGCACAGGTAGAAATCCCACATCCGCCGGAACCGGTCGTCGAAGCCAAGGCGGGCGACCTGATCCCACTTGGCGTTGAAGGTCTCGTGCCACAGCCGCAGCGTCTTCGAATAGCTTTCACCGAATTCGATCGACCGCGCGACGCTGAGCCCGGCCCGGTCGATCTGCTGGCGCAGCGCCGCAGGGCTGGGCAGCATGCCGCCCGGAAAGATGTACTTCTGGATGAAATCGACGCCGTTGCGATACTGCTCGAAGCGGTGGTCCTGCACGGTGATGATCTGCAGCGTCGCGTGGCGCCCCGGCTTGAGCCGGTCGCGCAAGGTCTCGAAGTAGACCGGCCAGTAGCGTTCGCCGACCGCCTCGAACATCTCGATGCTGGCGATGCCGTCATACTGGCCCCGCTCGTCGCGGTAGTCCTGCATCTTGAAGGTGACCATGTCGGAAAGGCCCGCCTTTTCAATGCGGTCCTGGGCATACTTCAACTGCTCGCGGCTGATCGTCAGCCCGGTGACCCGCAGCCCGCGCTCTTTCGCGGCGTATTCGGCGAAGCCACCCCAGCCGCAGCCGATCTCGAGCACGTGGTCGCCCGGCTGGGCGCCGATCTCGTCGACCATGCTTTCGTATTTTCGGCGCTGCGCTGCTTCGAGGCTTTGCTGGCCGCCGTCGTAGAGCGCCGAGGAATAGGTCATCGTCTCGTCGAGCCAGAGTTGGTAGAAATCATTGCCCAAGTCGTAGTGTTTGCTGATGTTCTTCTTGGCCTGGCGCTTGGTGTTGGATTGCAGCCAGAACCGGACCCGTTCGTAAGCGCGCACGAATTTCTGGCCCGGAAAGCCGTCGAACAGCGTCGCCGCGTCGTCGTGCAGCAGGTCCATGAAGGCCATCAGGTCCGGGGTCGACCACCAGCCGTCCATGTAGGCTTCGGAAAACCCGACGTCGCCCTCGCGGATCAGCCGGGCGAAGGCGTCGGGGTTGTGGATCACCACCTCGGCGACATAGCCCGGCTCTGCGCCCTCGCCGCGAAACCGGCGGCCATCCGGCAACACGATGTCGAGCCGGCCGCGTGGGATCGCCCGCACCGCGTCGAATACAGGTGCGAAATAGCGCGGCAGGTCGCGCTGACCTTCGGTGGTCGTCAGGATCATTCCGGTTGCAGCCCTTCATGCAAAGCCCGGCCACTGTAGAGGCTATGCCGGCGTTGTCACGCGTCAGATTGCCGCAACCGCCTGCCGCGGCTCAGAAATCACGATTGCGATAGGCCTCCAGCGCACGCTCGCGACCGACATCGAGCGGCACGATCGGATCCGGGTACAGGTCGTTCGGCGCCAGCCCCCAGCTTTCGGGCACCGCCTCGAAGAACGACAGCGCGGTGTCGGGCGGCGCCAACTGGCCTTCGGCAAGCCAGGCCCTGACATAGCCGCCGCTGGGGTCGAACTTGGCGCGCTGGCCCTCGGGGTTGAACACCCTAAAGAACGGCGAGGCGTCCGGCCCGGATCCGGCGACCCATTGCCAGCCCATCGCGTTGCTGGCCGGGTCCCAATCGATCAGGCAGTCGGCGAACCAGTCGCGGCCGATCTTCCAGTGGCACATCATGTGTTTCGTGAGATACGAGCCGGCGATCATCCGGGCGCGGTTGTGCATCCGGCCGGTGACGTAAAGCTCGCGCATCGCGGCGTCGACCATCGGGATCCCGGTGCGGCCCTGCTGCCAGGCCAGCACATCGGGGGCTTCGGGGTCGTCGCGCCACGGGAAGGCATCCCATTCCTCGCGCCAGTTGCCCGTCGCCAGCCGCGGCGTGTGGTGCAGCAGGTGGTAGGCAAACTCGCGCCAGGCCAGTTCTTTCAGGAAGGTTTCGGCGCCGGTGCTGCCGGCGTCGCGCGGGTGCTGCGCCGCGGCCCAGCAGGCGCGCGGCGATATCTCGCCATAGGTCAGGTTTTCCGACAGCCCCGAGGTGCCGTTGCGATCGGCAAAGTCGCGCGCCGTGGCATAGTCGTCGACCCGCTGGTCGAGAAACGCGTCCAGCCGCCGCGCCGCCGCTTCGGCGCCCACGGTGACGTGGCGCGCCACGACCGCGGCGCCGCGCGCCATACCCTGCGCCAGGTTCCAGGACTCGAGCCGGTCGCTCTCGGGCCAGGCGCCTGGCGCCGGGATGGCGCCCGGGGCCGGCAGCGGCGCGCCCGGATCGCGGCCGCGCACCGCCTTCCAATAGGGGGTGAACACCTTGTAGGGGCCGCCGGTCTTGGTCTCGACGCTGTCGGGGTCGAACAGCAGGTGACCCGGGAAATCGCGGGTCTCGATCCCGGCGGCGCCCAGCGCCGCGGCGATCTCGCGGTCGCGGCGGTCGGCGTCGGGGACATACGCCCGGCTCCAGTAGACCGCGCCGGCGCCGGTGTCGTCGATCAGCTTGCGGATCTGCGGCAGCGCGGCGCCGCGGCGCAGGATCAGCCGGCTGCCGGCGTTTTCGAGATCCGCGGCCAACGCCGCCAGCGACAGCCCGATCCGGAACCGCGGCGCGGCGCCCTGCCCGGCCAGCAGATCATCGTGCAGGAATACCGGGATCACCGGCCGGCCGCTGGCCACGGCTTCGGTCAGCGCCGGGTGATCGGCAAGCCGCAGGTCGCGGCGGAACCACAGGATAATCGGAGAGGTCATCGGCGTCCTTCATCGGGTCGGCGCGCGGCAGCCGGGCACGACGGGCCCGCCGTGGTGCAGCCGGTGGCGGCGGGATTTGCGTAGTTAGAGGACAAAGTAGCGGGGACTGCGGCGCCGGCCAGTCGGCGGGGGCGCGCGCGGCGTCGGGGTCCGGTGGCCACTGTCGGCCGTGGGGCGGAGGCCCCCGCGATCGCGGGGGCCTCCGGAGAGCTCAGTTCATCGCGCGGCGTTCGTTGCGCAGCGCGATGAAGATCGCCACGCACATCACCAGCAGCAGCATGGCGAAGGGGAAGCCGGTCGCCACCGCCATCGCCTGCAGCGCCGCGAGACCGCCGCCGAGCAGCAGCGCGATCGCAACGAGGCCTTCGAACACGCACCAGACGATCCGCTGCGGCAGCGGGCCGTCGACCTTGCCGCCCGAGGTGATGGTGTCGATCACCAGCACGACGCCGATCAGCGAGGTGATGGTGGCCAGCGGCAGCTGGCTCAGCATCTCGAACAGCTGCACCGGAAGCGCCGCCTGCGCCGCGCCTTGGAAGCCGTCGGCCACCACCTGGGTGAT
>JBFGEI010000261.1:0-4795 GCA_041580155.1 Limimaricola sp. | reverse complement strand
TACCAGGTCGCCGCGCGGCGACAGGTTCAGCGCCGCCTCGACGGGGCCGAAGCCCAGCAGGGTCTCGCCCGGATCCACCGTGCGCGCGTTCAGCCGCAGCGTGCCGCGCGGTGCGTAATGCGACTCGAGCTGGCCCGGCGCGGTCGGCGCGGTCGCCGGTGCCGTGGCGCCTTGCGCCAGCGGCGCTCCGAGGCAGGCCTCGAGCGCCTCGACCGGCAAGCCGCCGGCGCGCAGCAGCACCGGCGCCGGCCCGCTGCAGTCGAGGATCGTCGATTCGACCCCGACGCCGCAACCGCCGCCGTCGATCACCGCGTCGATCCGGCCGCCGAGCCCGGCGATCACATGCGCCGCCGTGGTCGGGCTGACCCGGCCCGACGGGTTGGCCGAGGGGGCCGCGACCGGCCGGCCCACGGCGCGCAGCAGCTGCTGCGCCAGCGGGTGGTCCGGCACCCGCACCGCCAGCGTCGGCAGCCCGGCGGTGACCAGCTTCGACAGCGCCGCCCCGGGCCTGAGCGGAAGCACCAGGGTCAGCGCGCCGGGCCAGAAGGCGGCGGCGAGTCGGCGCGACACCGGGGTGGTGAGGCACAGCGCCTCGACCGCGTCGGCATCCGGCAGATGCGCGATCAGCGGGTTGAAGCTGGGCCGACCCTTGGCAGCGTAGATCCGCGCCACCGCCGTGTCGTCGGTGGCGTCGGCGCCAAGCCCGTAGACGGTTTCGGTGGGAAACGACACCAGCCCGCCGGCGCGCAGCATCTGCGCCGCGCGGGCCAGGCCGGGGGCATCGGGATCTAGGACTCGGGTCATGACGTGGCGTTCTGGTTGCGGGGCGCGAGGGGGCGGGTCAGTTTTTGGCCATAGACGCCTGGCGTCTCGATGCCAAGCGTTACAGGAGAGTATGCATGCCCTATCGCGCCCCGGTTGACGATTTCCGTTTCATTTTCGATCACGTCGTCGGATTCTCCGACATTGCCGCGACCGAGCTGTTCGCCGAGGCGACGCCCGAGACCGTGCTGGCGGTGCTGACCGAGGCCGGTCGGCTGTGCGACGACATCCTCGCGCCGCTGAACCGCTCCGGCGACCTGCATCCGGCGCGGCTCGAGAACGGCGTGGTGCGGACCTCGCCGGGCTACGCCGAGGGCTACAGGGCGATCGCCGATGGCGGTTGGGTCGGAATGGCCGCCGATCCGGAATTCGGCGGCATGGGGCTGCCGATGACGCTGACCACCGCGGTCAACGAGATGATGGGCGGCGCCTGCCTGGCGCTGCAGCTCAACCCGCTGATGACCCAGGCCGAGATCGAGGCGCTGCAGCACCACGCCGGGCCCGAGCTGCAGGCGCTCTACCTGCCCAAGCTGATCTCGGGCGAATGGTGCGGCACGATGAACCTGACCGAGCCGCAGGCCGGGTCGGACGTCGGCGCGCTGCGCACCAAGGCCGAGCCCGACGGCGACGGCACCTACAGGATCTCCGGCCAGAAGATCTACATCACCTGGGGCGACAACGACTTCGCCGACAACATCGTGCACATGGTGCTGGCGCGGCTGCCCGACGGCGTCGAGGGCACCCGCGGCATCAGCCTGTTCCTGGTGCCGAAGCTGCTGCCCGACGCGTCGGGCACCCCGTCGGTGCCCAACAGCCTGCGGGTGGTCAGCCTCGAGCACAAGATGGGGATCCACGGGTCGCCGACCGCGGTGATGGAATACGACGGCGCCACCGGCTGGCTGGTCGGCAAGCCGCATGGCGGCATGGCGGCGATGTTCACCATGATGAACAACGCCCGGCTCGGCGTCGGCGGCCAGGCGATCGGCGTCGCCGAGGCGGCGACGCAGGCGGCGCTGGCCTATGCGCAGGACCGCAAGCAGGGCCGGGCTGGCGGCAGCGGCACGATCTCGGAGCACGCCGACGTGCGGCGGATGCTGGCGCGGATGCGCGCCGATACCTTCGCCGCCCGCGCGATCGCGCTGTGCTGCGCCCGCGAGATGGACCTTGGCCGCGCTCTGGGCGACGCCGCGTCGCAGGCCCGGGCCGCCTTCCTGACCCCGATCGCCAAGGCCTTCGGGACCGACGTCGGCATCGCCACCGCCGATCTCGGCATCCAGGTGCACGGCGGCATGGGCTTCATCGAGGAGACCGGCGCGGCGCAATACCTGCGCGACGTGCGGATCACCGCGATCTACGAGGGCACCAACGGCATCCAGGCGATGGACCTGGTGGGCCGCAAGCTGGCCGATGGCGGCGATGCGGCGTTCCGGCTGCTCGACGAGATCCAGGCCGGCGCCGAGGCGGCGCGGCTGAGCATGCCCAAGCTGGCCGAGCCGGTATGGCAGGCCGCCGAGGGGCTGCGCGAGACCACGGAATGGCTGGTCGCCCAGGCCCCGGCCGACCGCAACGCCGGCGCGACCTCGTACCTGCGGGCCTTCGGCCGGGTGCTCGGGGCGCATTTCCACCTGACCGCGGCGCAGGCCGATCCGGACGGGCGGCAGCGGCTGGCCGGCTTCTACATCGGCCAGATGCTGCCGGAATACGCCTCGGCGCTGGCGGCGGTCCGCGACGGCGCCGACCCGGTGATGGCGCTGACCCTGGAGGATCTGGCGGCCTGAGCCGCCGGATCGCGCCGCGGCGCATGGGGTATTTCACGTGAAAACCGTCCGGCCCAGGCGCCGGGCGGCCCGATGCCCGGGTCGCACCGCCGGCTTGCCGTCGGTCGCGCGCTGCGGCATTGCAGCGTCATGACCGCATCACACGCCGCGCTGACCCACCCGTTTCCCGACCCGCCCGAGACCGGCGCCGCCATCGAGCTGGCCCCCGGCGTGCTCTGGCTGCAGCTGGCGCTGCCCTGGGCGCTGAACCACGTCAACGTCTACGCGCTGGACGACGGCGATGGCTGGACCGTCGTCGACACCGGGCTCGATACCGCGGCGACGCGCGACGCCTGGGAGGCGTTGCTGACCGGTCCGCTGCGCGGCAAGCCGGTGACCCGGATCGTGGTCACCCATCACCATCCCGATCACGTCGGCCTTGCCGGCTGGCTGATGAAGCGCTGCGGCGCGGCGCTGTGGATGCCGCGCACCGGCTGGCTGCTGACCCGGATGCTGCTGCTCGACGAGCAGGCGCTGCCTCCGCCCGAGACGCTGGCGTTCTGGCGCCGCTCGGGGATGGAGCGCGAGCTGCTCAGCGCCCGGCGCACCGAACGGCCGTTCAACTTCGCCGACTGCGTGGCGCCGCTGCCGCTGGGCTACACCCGGCTGCGCGAGGGCGCGGTGATCCGGATGGGCGGCCGCGACTGGGACATCCGCATGGGCGAGGGCCACGCGCCCGAACACGCGACCTTCTGGAGCCGCGACGATGCGCTGGTGATCGGCGGCGACCAGCTGCTGCCCGGGATCAGCCCGAACCTCGGGGTGCAGCCGACCGAACCCGACGCCGACCCGGTCGGCGACTGGATCGCCGCCTGCGACCGGCTGGCGCGCCACGCCCGCGCCGACCAGCTGGTGCTGCCCGGTCACCGCAAGCCGTTCATCGGGCTGCCGCTGCGGCTGTCGCAGATGGCCGAGGGCCACCGCGCCGCCCTCGACCGGCTGGTGGCGCATCTCGCGGTGCCGCGCACCGGCGGCGACTGCTTCGCGCCGCTGTTCCGCCGCTCGGTCACCCGCGACGTCTACGGGCTGGCGCTGGCCGAGGCGCTGGGCCATCTGAACGCGCTGACCGCCTCGGGCCGAGCCCGGCGCTGGATGGGCGACGACGGCGCCTGGCGCTGGCAGGCCGTGGCGTGAGCATCGCGGTCGCAGCCGAGACCTTCGCGCTGGCGCAGGTCTTCACCATCGCCCGCGGGTCGCGGACCGAGGCGCGGGTGCTGGTCGCCAGCGTGACCCGCGACGGCGTGACCGGGCGCGGCGAATGCGTGCCCTATGCGCGCTACGGCGAAAGTCTCGACAGCGTGGCGGCGCAGATCGCGGCGCTGCCCGAGACCATCGACCGCGCAGCGCTGCAATCGGCGCTGCCGCCCGGCGCCGCGCGCAACGCGGTCGATTGCGCACTGTGGGATCTCGAGGCCAGGCAGCGCGGCCAGCGGGTCTGGCAGATCGCCGGATTGCCGCGGCCCGGACCGCAGATCACCGCCTTCACCCTGTCGCTGGCCGCGCCCGAGGAGATGCAGGCGCAGGCCGCGATCCACGCCGCCCGTCCGCTGTTGAAGATCAAGCTCGGGACGCCCGACGACATGGCCCGGCTCGAGGCGGTGCGGCGCGGTGCGCCGCGCGCCCGGATCATCGTCGACGCCAACGAAGGCTGGAGCGCCGAGATCTACGCCGAGCTGGCGCCGCATCTGTTGCGGCTCGGGGTCGAGCTGGTCGAACAGCCGCTGCCGGCCGGGCAGGACGGCATGCTGGGCGAGATCGCCCGGCCGCTGCCGGTCTGCGCCGACGAAAGCTGCCACGACCGGGCGTCGCTGGCCGACCTGCGCGGCCGCTACGACGTGGTCAACGTCAAGCTCGACAAGACCGGCGGGCTGACCGAGGCGCTGGCGCTGCGCGATGCCGCCCGGGCCGAGGGCTTCGGCGTGATGGTCGGCTGCATGGTTGGCAGTTCTCTGGCGATGGCGCCGGCGCAGCTGGTGGCGCAGGGCGCGCTGGTCACCGATCTGGACGGGCCGCTGCTGCTGGCCGCCGACCGGCCGCACGGGCTGCGCTTCGACGCCGCCGGGGTGCATCCGCCCGAGCCGGCGCTCTGGGGCTAGGCTCTGGTGCCGCCGCGGCAATTGCGGCACAAGGACCGCGTCGTCAGCAGGAGACCCGAG
>JBFGEI010000260.1:0-4820 GCA_041580155.1 Limimaricola sp. | reverse complement strand
GTTCGACCTGCTGCTGATCACCGGCCTTGGCGTGTTCGGCTGGTTCCTGCGCAAGCTCGACTTCTCGCTGGCGCCGGTGATCCTCGGCTTCGTGCTGGGCGGGCTGTTCGAGAACAACCTGCGCCGGGCGCTGTCGATCTCCGGCGGCGACTGGGGCATCCTCGTCGCCGACTGGAAGAGCCTCGCGCTGTACGGTCTGGCCGCGCTGGTGGTGATCCTGCCGCTGTGGCTGGCACGGCGGAATCGGCCGCGCCCCGAAGGCACGCCCGTGGGCGCCGAGGACTGAGGCGCGGATGCCTGGATACCGGACATTCCGGCCGCATCTGGCGGCGGCCGGCCTGGGGTTGGGGGGGGCGGCGGTTGCCGCCCTCCTTGGTCTGCCGGCGGGGCCGCTGATCGGCGCGACGCTCGTCGTCGCCGCGGCGGCGGCGGCGGGGCTGAGGGTTGCCGTCGCGCCGCGGCTGCGCGACCTGGCCTTCGCGCTGATCGGTGTCTCGCTCGGGGCGGGTGTCGACGCCGAGATCCTCGGGCAGCTGCCGGCCTGGTCGGTCAGCCTGGCCATTCTTGCCGTGGCGCTGGTGGCGACGGTCCTGACCGGGCGGTTCGTGCTGTCACGGCTGTTCGGCTATGACGGCGAAACCGCCGTGCTCGCCAGTTCGCCCGGCACCATGTCGAACGCCATCGCCATCGCGATCGAGGGGCGCGGCGATGTCACCGCCGTCACCGTGCTGCAGCTGATGCGCCTGCTGATCCTGGTGCTGCTGGTGCCGCCGCTCGCCATCGCGCTCGATACGCCCGAGGCGGCCATCGCGCCCGCCGGGGACATGCCGCCGGCCCATCTCGCGCTGCTGGTCGCCTTGGCGCTTGGACTTGGACGGTTCGGTGCCTCTTGGGGCATCCCCGCGGCCTGCCTGCTTGCCGGGATGTTGGTCAGCGCGGGCGCGCATGTGACCGGCCTTGCCACGGGAGTCGTGCCCGGCTGGGCGATCTTCACCGGTTTCGCGATCACCGGCACCGTGCTTGGCACGCGGCTTTCGTCCGTGACCTTTCGGCAGCTTCGGCGCCTTGCGGCCGCGGGCACCTCGGTGGTGGCCGCGGCGCTTGGCCTGTCGCTTGGCTTCGCAGGTCTGACGCATCTGCTGACCGGGCTGCCGTTCGGCCAGATCTGGGTCGCCTATGCGCCGGGCGGTGTCGAGGCGATGGCCGCGATCGGCCTGGCTTTGGGCTATGACCCGGCTTTCGTTGCCGCGCATCACTTCGCCAGGATCCTGATTCTGATCGGGCTGATGCCGATCTTCCTGCGGCGCCGGGGGGCGAGATCCGCCTCGTGAGGCGCAATTCCACCGGCCCCGACAGGCGGCTCGATTCGTCGATCCGTGATGCCCTCTCCGGCAGAGGTGCCGGGGCCGGTGACGGCCACGGGCGCCTCTGGAAATCTCGTCGCTTGCGCGCGAAAGGCCGTGGCCGACCCAAGCGCCGGTTTCCGGTCCGCGAAAGCTATCGGGACGGACGCCGATGCGGTATTCTTCCGACAGGCAGGAAGGGAGGGTGTCCGAGATGGGCTACTATGACCTCGGTTCCTATTCGCGGCCGATCTCGACCGCATCCCCCAAGGCGCGACGCTGGTTCGACCGTGGCCTCGCCTGGACCTACGGCTACAATCACGAGGAAGCCATCGCGTGCTTTCGTCGGGCTCTCGACGCGGATTCCGGCTGCGCCATGGCGCATTGGGGCATCGCCTACTGCGCCGGGCCCAATTACAACAAGCCCTGGGAGGCCTTCGAGCCAGCGGAACGACCCGACTGCATTACCATGGCGCGGGCGTCGATCGATGCGGCCAGCGCCCTGCTGGACCAAATCACGCCGGTCGAGCGGGCGCTGATCGAGGCAATCTCCGCCCGTTATCCCGAGTCACCGGAGATCGAGGATTTCAGCCGGTGGAACGACGCCTTCGCCGATGCGATGCGCGCGGTCCACGAGAGGTTCCGGGACGATCTCGACGTCTGCGCGATCTTCGCCGAAGCGATGATGAACCGGACGCCCTGGCAGCTGTGGGATCTTCCGAGCGGCCAGCCTGCGGCCGGGGCGGACACGCGCGAGGCCATCGCGGTTCTCGAAGACGCGCTCGAGAGCCTGCCGGGCGCCTGGCAGCATCCTGGCCTGCTGCACATGTATATCCACCTGATGGAGATGTCTCCGCATCCCGAACGGGCGCTGCGCCATGGCGATGCGCTTGGCAAGCTGGTGCCCGACGCGGGTCATCTGCTGCACATGCCGACCCATGTGGATGTGCTCTGCGGCGACTACATCAACCTCGTCCTGCGCAACGAAGCGGCGATCGAGGCGGATCGGAAGTTCCTCGCGCGCAACGGCGCGGACAACTTCTACTCGGTCTACCGCTGTCACAATTACCACTTCAAGATCTACGGCGCGATGTTCCTGGGACAGCCAGCGAAGGCGCTGGAGGCGGCCGACGAGCTGGTGTCGACATTGCCGCCGGAAACGCTTCGGCCCATGGCGGACTGGTTCGAAGGCTTCGTCCCGATGAAGCAGCATGTGCTGATACGCTTCGGGCGCTGGCAGGACATCCTCGACCAGGATGTGCCGCAGGACACAGAGCTTTACAGCGTCACCCTCGCGATGATGCGCTATGCCCGGACCGTGGCGCTGGCCAATCTGGGCCGCATCGACGACGCCGAGCGCGAGAAGGGCGAATTCCACGAGGCGTCAAGCCGCGTCCCCGAGACCCGGATGCTCTTCAACAACACCTGCCGCGACATCCTCAAGGTCGCCGAGCAGATGCTGCTCGGCGAGCTTGCGTATCACAAGGGCGCGCACGAGGCCGCCTTCGCCCATCTGCGCAAGGCGGTCGAGATCGACGACAGCTTGCCCTACGACGAGCCCTGGGCCTGGATGCAGCCGACCCGCCATGCGCTTGGCGCGCTGCTGCTGGAGCGCGGACGGATCGACGAAGCCGAGGCGGTCTACCGCGCCGATCTCGGTCTCGATGCGACGCTTGGCCGGGCCTGCCAGCATCCGGGCAACGTCTGGAGCCTGCATGGCCTCCATGAATGCCTGACCCGGCGGGGCGAAACCACCGAGGTGGTGCATATCAAGCAGCAACTGGACAAAGCGAGCTCGCGCGCGGAGGTCGCGGTGAAGGCGTCCTGCTACTGCCGTCGCAAGCAACTTGCGGCGCAATGACCCGGAACCGCGGGCTTCGGCGCGACTGAATGCGACGGCTGTCCGAATGCCGAGTCCGGCGCCGGGTTTTCATGCGCGCCTGGAATGCGACCGGCGGCGTTTCGCATCGCCGTAGTGCGGCACGGTTCGGACATCGAGGTCGGCTTCTCAACCCGTGGCGCGCGCGCCGATCATCGGACCCGGGCCGAGGTCGAGCCGCGGACCCGAAGCGAAACCGGCAGGGTGACGATCATCTCCGGCGCGCCGCCGGCGCCGGCTAGCTGGCGCAGCAGCAGTTCCGCCGCCTGCACGCCGATCTGCAACCGGTCCTGCCGCACGGTGGTGAGCGGCGGGATCACGAACTTGGCCGTCTCGATGTCGTCGAACCCGATCAACGACACGTCGTCGGGCACCCGCAGCCCAAGCGCATGCAACCCCGAGGCGAGACCGATGGCGAGCTGGTCCGAGGCGCAGATCACCGCCGTGGGGCGGCGCGACAGCGCCATGACTCCGCGGCCGCCGCGCGCCCGGCCTCGAGCGAGAACCCCCCCGACCCGAACCGCGCCTCGGGCAGCGCCAGCCCATGCGCGGCCAGCGCGTCGACCACCCCGGCGCGGCGCTCGGTGTCGAGCACGTTGTCCATCGGTCCCGCGAGATAGGCGATGTCGCGGTGGCCGAGGGTCGCGAGGTGATCGACCGCCAAGCGCATCCCGGCGCGGTTGTCGCTGCGCACCGAGGGAAAGCCGCCCTCGGCCAGCCATTCGCAGGCGAAGACCACGCGGGCGGCGATGTCTGGGGCCCTGAGCTCGGCCCGCGCCGTCTCGGGGAGACCGCCATCGAGGCAGATCAGCCCGTCGACCCGCGCGTCCCGCAGGTGCGACAGCAGCGACTTGCCGCCATGCAGCGCCGAGCGGCTGTCGGTGATCAGAAGGTCGATGCCCTGGGCCGAGAGCACCTGCTGCAACCCCGCGAAGATCGCCGAGAAGAACGGGTTGCCGAGATCCGGCACGATGGCCAGCACCGAATCCGCGCGCTGGCGGCGCAGGTTGCGCGCCATCGAGTTGACCCGATAGCCGTGCCTCTCGACCACCGCCATCACCGCGTCGCGGGTGGTGTCCGACACACGGTCGGGTTGCGACAGGGTGCGGCTGACCGTGGCGGTCGAGACGCCGCTGAGACGGGCGATGTCCTTGATGCTGAGCGGCAACGGTCCGGTTCTCCCCTGAGGCGCGGTACGGCGAGACCCGCATGGGTTTTGTAATCCATTACATTTCTGGTGACAGCAGAAAAGCCCGGCGCGAAGCTCTGCAAACGATTGCAAGCGCCGTGAAACGGAAGATGTAATCGATTACAAATGCCGGTTCCGGGGAGGGACACCCGGCGTTGCAGCGATCCGGGCCGAAGGGCCCCAAGGGGGAATGATGATGCGCCACGCCGACCCGAAACCATGATGCCCGCCGCGGTGGCGCGCTCGATCGGTCGCCGGCCACCGCATTCCAGCTCGACGCCGCCGCCGATCTGCGACCCTGATTGCAAAAGGACCACCGCCATGCTGCTCTCGCTCTCGCTCTAGCTCTACTCCGCCCGCAACCACCCGACCTACGCCGATGTCATCGCCCGGCTCGGCGCGCTCGGCT
>JBFGEI010000259.1:0-4844 GCA_041580155.1 Limimaricola sp. | reverse complement strand
CCGGGCGCGGCGGCGGAAACCTTGCGCTGGCGGGCCGGGCGTCAGCCCAGCAGCGCCGGCACCGGGCGAATCGCCCCGACGTCCAGACCGCGCCAGTTGCGCAGCACCGGGGTCATCCGCCGAATCGTCGCCGGATGCGCCGGGTCCAGCACCCCGAGCCGCACCAGCACCGCCGCGATCGCGCATTCGCTGGCGCGGGTGGTGCCGTCGGTGATCTTCAGCGCCACCCCGAGCTTCTGCCGCGGCAGGATCGCGATGAACACGCCCTCGGCGCCGGTCTTGATCGCGACACCGTCCATCGCCCGCATCAACTCGGTGCAGGCGCGGGTTTCGCCGGCGACCAGATCGGGATGCGCCGCCATCGCCTCGCGCAGCCGCACCATGGCGCGGTCGCGGGCGCTGCCCTCGGGGCTCGCGGCGGCGAATCGCGCCATCGCCCGGGCCAGGCCGGTGATGCTGGTGGCGTAGTTCGGCGCCGAACAGCCGTCGATGCCATAGCCGGGGCTCTTTTCGCCGGTGGTGTCCTCGAAGGCTTCGAGAATCGCCTGCTGCACCGGGTGTTCGGGCTTTTCGTAATCGGGACCGGCGCCGATATGCCGCGTCAGCGTCAGGAATCCGGCGTGCTTGCCCGAGCAGTTGTTGTGGATCTGGCTGGCGTTGCCATGCGCCCGGATCAGCGCGTCGCGGGCCGGCACGTCGCGCGGCGTCTCGGCGCCGCAGCGATAATCCGCGTCGGTGAAACCCTGCGCATCAAGCCAGGCGCCGATCCGGTCGGTATGGATCCGCGCGCCCTGGTGGCTGGCGCAGGCCAGCGCCAGCTGCTCCGGCCCGAGTTCGGCGGCATCGGCGGCGCCGCTTTCGATCAGCGGCAGCGCCTGGATCATCTTGCACGACGAGCGCGGGTAGATCAGCGCCCGCGGATCGCCCAGCGACCAGGTCACGGCGCCGTCGGCGTCGCAGACCACCACATGGCCGCGGTGCAGGCTTTCGAGTCGGCCGCCGCGGTGCACTTCGACCAGCGGCGCGTCGTTGTCGGTCAGGTTGGTGGTGTCTGCGGGCATCCGAATCTCCGATTTTCGCGCGGTCAGCAGCTTTCCGCGCAGGAACGTGACCGGTCGGGTCTTTCCCCTTCGGCCCGTTTGTTGCTAGTCGTATGGCTATCGAGTTGAATCCGCCCCTTCCAGCCGAAAAGGTGCCGTCAGACGCGCCCCCGGCGCCCGGGGGCACCCAGAGGCCAGACAGCTGGAGGCTGTAGAATGATGTCACGACTTTTCCGCGCGATCGGTTCCCTGACGGTGGCAACGGCCCTTGCCGGCATCGCCGGGAGCGCCGCGTTCGCGCAGGAGGAGACCTCGAACAGGGTCGCGGCCAACACCGACTGGAGCGTGTTCCAGGAGACCGACCCGGTCGAATGTTTCGGCGTGTCCGCGCCCAAGTCGCAGCTCAACACCAAGGATGGTGCGCCGGTGACGGTGACCCGCGGCGAAACGCTGCTGTTCGTGTTCTACCGCCCGACCCAGGGGGTCAACGGCCAGGTGACCTTCACCGGCGGCTACCCCTTCGCGGGCGGCTCGACGGTGAAGCTGGCGGTCGGCGGCACCGAGTTCCAGCTGTTCACCGAGGGCGACTGGGCCTGGCCCGCGACGCCGGAGGACGATGCCCGCATCGTCGCGGCGATGAAGCGCGGCTCGGACGCGGTGCTGACCGGCGTGTCGGGCCGCGGCACCCAGACGCAGGACACCTTCTCGCTGCTGGGCTTCACCGCCGCGGTGGACGAGGCCGCACGGCGCTGCGCGAACTGACCTTTCACGGCACCGCCTGCGGGCGGCGGCGGGATCGGCGTATTTGAAGAACAAAGTAACGGGGCCGGTTTTCCTTGATGACCGGGCCCGTTTTCCCATATGTGCCGGGCACCCCCGGCCCCGAGGTATTCCCGATGACCGCCACCGCCCCGATCACCCAGGACGTGATGACCATCCCGCGCAAGCTGCCGGACGGCCCGACCAACCTCGTCGGTCTGAGCCGCGCCGCGATGCACGACGCGCTCGTCGCCGCCGGCACGCCGGAGAAGCAGGCGAAGATGCGGGTCAACCAGGTCTGGCAGTGGATCTACCACTGGGGCGTGCGCGAGTTCGAGGCGATGACCAACCTCGCCAAGCCGTATCGCGAGCTGTTGGCCGCGAACTTCGTGATCGCGCTGCCCGAGATCGTGTCGAAGCAGGTATCGAGCGACGGCACCCGCAAATACCTGGTGCGGATCGCCGGCGGCCACGAGGTCGAGACGGTCTACATCCCCGAAGCGGACCGCGGCACGCTGTGCATCTCGAGCCAGGTCGGCTGCACGCTGACCTGTTCGTTCTGCCACACCGGCACCCAGAAGCTGGTGCGCAACCTGACCGCCGGCGAGATCGTCGGCCAGGTGATGCTGGCGCGCGACGACCTGGGCGAATGGCCCGAGCGCGGCGCCCCGAAGGACGAGGCGCGGCTGCTGTCGAACGTCGTGCTGATGGGCATGGGCGAGCCGCTGTACAATTTCGAGGGCGTGCGCGACGCGATGAAGATCGCGATGGACGGCGAAGGTCTGTCGCTGTCGCGGCGCCGGATCACCCTGTCGACCAGCGGCGTGGTCCCCGAGATCGCCCGCACCGCCGAGGAAATCGGCTGCATGCTCGCGGTGAGCTTTCACGCCACCACCGACGAGGTGCGCGACAAGCTGGTGCCGATCAACAAGAAGTGGAACATCGAGACGCTGCTCGACGCGCTGCGCGCCTATCCCAAGCTGTCGAACTCCGAGCGGATCACCTTCGAATACGTGATGCTGAAGGATGTGAACGACACCGACGAGGACGCGCGGCGGCTGGTCAAGCTGATCGAGGGGATTCCGGCGAAGATCAACCTGATCCCGTTCAACCCGTGGCCCGGCTCGCCCTACGAGCGGTCGTCGAACAATCGGATCCACGCCTTCGCCGACATCATCTACAAGGCCGGTTACGCCAGCCCGATCCGGACGCCGCGCGGCGAGGACATCATGGCCGCCTGCGGCCAGCTGAAATCGGCCACCGAGCGGGCGCGCAAGAGCCGCGCCGAGATCGCGGCGGAACTACAGGGATAAGGCGCCGGACCAACCGGTCGCCACGAGGGAGAGAGCGGTGAAGATCAAGCTCAACGGCATCGAGTTCGACGTGGCGGCGGTGGACGGGGGGCTGCGCGAGGCGATCCTCGGCGACCCGCTGATCGGCCGGGCGATCTGGCGCGACGTCTACGCCTGGGACGCCGCGGCGCAGGACGGCAAGTTCACCGGCCCGGTGACCCAGACCGGGGCGATCCCGCTGGCCAACGGGGTGTCGTTCTACGTGGCCAAGGGCGATGGCCACGGCAAGAACGAGAGCGCGTCCAAGACCTCGTGCGACCGGTTTCTCAAGGCGCTGGGTGCCAGCACGACGATCGACGTGCTGAAGGCGATGGCCCGGCTGCTGGGGATGCCGCAGAAGACCCTGCCGAAGGAATTCGACGCGCTGAAGCCGGTCGCGTCCTTCGCGCTCAAGATGCATGTCGAACATTCGGTGCTGCGGCTGCGCAACGCCAGCCGCAACCTGCAGGCCTATTTGCTGGTGCCGGGGCAGATCGGCTTTCACCACGAGATCACCGCGATCACCGACCAGCCCGGCTACGACGCGCTGGTGGCCGATAAGCCCGAGTTGAAGACGCTGACGCCGCTGTTCCTGGTGCCGGCCCGGTCCAAGCCGAACCGCGAGATGCGCGCGACCGCGCTGATGGCGCAGACCCGCGAACTGGCGGCGCAGGTCCAGGGCCTGCCGGTCGAGCAGATCCCGGAGGCGCTGCGGATGCGGATCGGCCGCAACCAGGCCGAGCTGCGGATGCTGGCCCAGGCCGCCGAACAGGCCCGCGGCGGCCAGCCCCGCGCCGCCGCGCAACGCCCCGTCTGAGGAACCGTTTCGCCGCGAACCGGTTGGCCGTGCATCCATCACAGGAGGCACGGCCATGGCGTATTCCGAAGGCGACAAGGTAAGCTGGAGCTGGGGCAACGGCACCGGAACCGGCACCGTCACCACGGTCTACACCCATAAGATCACCCGCAAGATCAAGGGCTCCGAGATCACCCGCGACGCCAGCGACGACGACCCCGCCTATTTGATCGAACAGGAGGACGGGGACGAGGTGCTGAAAAGCGGCTCCGAGATCAGCGCCGCCTGAGCGGTCGGCCTCGGCCGGTGGTCACTCTTGCCGGCCGGGGATGTGCTCGCGCCGCTCGTCCGAATGGGTCCAGGCACGCATCGCCTCGAACGCCTCGTCGGCGGTCTCGACGAACTTGAACAGCGCGAGGTCCTCTTCGGCGATGGTGCCGGCATCGGCCAGCGCCTGCCAGTTGACGATCTTCTCCCAGAAGGCGCGGCCGAACAGCAAAAACGGCACCCGCCGCATCCGGCCGGTCTGGATCAGCGTCAGCGTCTCGAACAGCTCATCCAGCGTGCCGAAGCCGCCCGGGAACACGCAGACCGCCTTGGCGCGCATCAGGAAATGCATCTTGCGGATCGCAAAGTAGTGGAAGTTGAACGCCAGCTCGGGCGTCACATAGGGGTTCGGCGCCTGCTCGTGCGGCAGCACGATGTTGAGCCCGACCGAGCGGCCGCCGGCCTCTTGGGCGCCGCGGTTGCCGGCCTCCATCACCCCCGGACCGCCACCCGTCACGATGACGTTCTCGGTACCGCCGGTCCTGAGCGACCATTCGGTGACGCGCTGCGCGAACAGCCGCGCCTCGTCGTAGAAGGCCGACAGGTCGGCCAGCGTCTGGGTCCGCGCGGTGTGCTTCTGCGCCGGTTCGG
>JBFGEI010000258.1:0-4853 GCA_041580155.1 Limimaricola sp. | reverse complement strand
GGCAGCACCGGATCCGACACCCTTTTCGGCGGGGCGAACAACGACATTCTCCACGGCGAAGACGGCAACGACAAGTTGTCGGGATCGAACGGCAGCGATGCGCTGTTCGGCGGGCGCGATCGGGACATCCTGCGCGGCAATGCCGGGGCCGATACGCTCGATGGCGGCGCCGGCGACGACATACTCGACGGCGGCATCGGCGCCGATACCTTCGTGTTCGGCCAAGGTGCCGACATCATCGTCGGCTTCGGCAACGACGTGGACACGATCCAGCTCCAGGCGGAGCTGCTGGGAATTTCCGGCCTGTCGGTCCCGCAGGTTCTGCTGCGCTACGGTGCCATCTCGGATGGCCACGTGCTGATGGATTTCGGGGCCGGGAACACGCTGACCGTCAGGAACATCGGAGAGCTGGCCTCCTTGGCCAACGATCTGGAAATCATCTAGCTCCGGCGCGGCGCCAGCGAATCCCGCGCCGCGCCGCCATTCCGGCACGGCCCTCGCGAAGCCGCCGCACGCTGGCGAAGCAGGGCTACGCGACGGCAGGAATCCGGATTGTCGCCACCAACATCCCAATCCCTGCGCCGATGGGGTGATTTTCTCCAAGTACATGAATTTTGGCGCGAAAATGCCCATCTTGAACGCAAGATTTACCGCAATTTGGGTTCAGTTCCGGAGGACTGTCACAAGGAGGATTCCGGCATGACAATCTTGAACATCGGCCAGTCGCTCTACCAGCTCTGGCAAGCCGCGCAGAATGCCGCAAACACCAGCACCAGCACTACCACCAACACCACCACGACGACTGCGCCGACCGCGCCGAGCAGCACCACGAGCAGCCCGGCGATCATCGTCGATCTGTCGAACGATACATCGGGCGGCACCTCCGGCGACAGCAGTGGCACCGGGTCGCTGATCCAGGCCGAACAGCTGGCCGCCGCGCAGGCGCTGAACGCGCAGCAGGACGACGTGGAAGTGGCCGCCGATGACGCCCCGGCGGCGCAGGCGGAGGCCGCCTCCGAGGAGGCGCCGCAGGGCCAGGCCCAAAGCGACATGGTCGCGGTGGTCAGCGAAACCTCGGCTCAGACCGGCAGTCGCGTCACGGCGGGCGCAGGTTCCGATCTGCGCGCGACCTCCACCTCGGCGTCGCTGCGGTCGGCCCAGGTCGAAACCAACGCCCGGGCCGAGTCGCTGGACGAGATCGTCTCGCTCGACGCGTCGCGCGCCGCCGCCGAGCGGGCGCGCATCGCGTCGCTGCAGGAAGCCCTCGTGCTGTCCGTCGGCAAGACCGACGCCACCGGTCCGGTCATCAAGCCGATCTAGGCCGATGCGTCCGAACGGTCGAGCGGCGTCTAGGCTGCCAGCTCCGCTGCCGCCTCGGCCCGCCAGGGCGTTTCGATGAACGTCTGATCCGGATCGGGCCGGGGCGGCAACGCCTCGGCCCGGCCAACTTTGGCCCCTTGCCGGATCGCCTCGGGGTTCGGCCCGCGCCGCCTGCGGGATCAGCGCCACGCCGACCGGCGCGCCGGCGCCGCCGCACGGCAGCACCCGCTCCAGACCCGACTGCATCCGTCGCAGCTTTGGCAGGAACCGCGGTGCCAGAGCCGCCGCGTACGACGCGGCCAGCCCGATCTCCACCTGCTGATCGATGATCGCGAAGCCGTCGCGCCGGGCCTCGGCGAACCCGTAAGATCGACAGCCACGGCGTGGCGGCGCCGGACGCCCCGATCACCCGAAGCCCCTTGGCCAGCGACGCGATGAAATCCGGCGATTTGTGCGTCATGTGCACGGAAAGCTTCGGCTGCCTAACAGATGCCGACATGCGAACGCCTGCGCTTGCCGGGGTAACGACGGCAGCGCTGGCTGGGCCGCGATGCGCCTGGCGCGACCTTGCGAGAGAGAGATCTACAAGACCGGGGGTAGCGTCTCGGCGGCTGTGGCCGACATTTCCGACGGGGCGGGCGTGATGATCGGCGGCCACGCCGACGACTTGGGCGCGGCATCGCGATCCGCCGGCCCGCCGGCCCGCTGAGCGCGCAACGGTTTCTGCACGGTCTTGGCCTAGCGTCGGAGCAGCAGCGCGAACCGACCGCCGTATCGGCCGGGCAATCCCGGCTACACCGCATCGGGTCGAAACCCGACTTCCCCTGTCACGACATCGGTCTTTCGGTGCCGGTCCGCGATCCCGCGACCCGGTTGCATGCCGGACGATGCAGCAGTCGTCGCCTGTCGAAAGACATGATCATCGACCGGTGCCGTGTTGGTGCCCCAGGGAGGTCTCCCATGAGCGACCTGGTTTCCGTCTCCGATACCGACGCCTCCGACGACCGGATGGCCGGAACCGCGGCCGAGAATGCCACCGTCGGCATTCAGGTCTATGCGTTTGATCCCGACGGGGACGCCGTCAGCTATGCGGTCGACGATGCCTGGTTCCCCATGGATCCGGACGGCACGGTCCGGGTCGCGGCCGGCGCCAGCTTCGACGCCGAAACCGAAGCCAGCGTCACGATCAACGTCACCGCGACCTCGTCGGACGGCTCGACCTCGTCGCAGGCCTTCACCCTTGGCATCGTCGACGTCAACGAGCACGACATCGGCGCGATCAGCGACAGCGAAGCCGGCGCCAACGGTCTGGCCGAGTCGGCCCGCGCCGGCGACACGGTCGGGATCGTGGCGCTGGCGATCGACGCCGACGCCACGGCCGTGCTCGGCTACGCGACCGACGATGCCCGGTTCCGCATCGATCCGCACGGCACGGTGCGGGTCGCGGCCGGCGCGGATTTCGACTTCGAGACCGAACCGAGCGTGACCTTCAACGTGATAGCGACCTCGTCCGACGGCACCAGCACGTCGCAGGGCTTCACCCTGGACGTCGGCGACGTCAACGAGGCGCCGACGCTGCTGGCGCTCGACCCGCTCGAGATTTCCGAGAACGACGCGGGCGGCATCGTCGGAAACTTATCGGTGACCGATCCCGACGCCGGAGACAGCCACGATTTCTCGGTCTCCGACGCCCGTTTCAAGGTGGTCGACGGCGCGCTGCAGTTGCTCGATTGTGTGGCGCTCGATCACGAGACCGAAGCGGAGGTGTCGCTGGTGGTGTCGGTCTCCGACGCCGGCGGGCTCGGCCGGAGCCAGAGCTTTTCGATCAGCGTGGTCGACGAATTCGAATATGTCCGCTCGGCGCAGAACGACCTGATCATCGGCGACGGCGCAGCGAACGATATCTCCGGCGATGCCGGAAACGACGTGATCATCGGCCACGATGGCGACGACCGGCTGATCGGCAACTCCGGCGACGACCGGTTGCGCAGCGGCGCCGGGGCCGATGTGCTGATCGGCGGTATCGGGTTCGACATGCTCGACTACCGCTTTTCCTGGCAGGGGGGCGAGGTGGATCTGAGGAGCGGCATCGGTCGTGGCGGCGATGCCGAAGGCGACCGGGTATCCGGCTTTCCGGCGGCGCCGAATCGGACAGGGCAACCTACGTCGACTCGGGTGCCGGGCGGGCGGCGATGCCGAGGGCGACCGGCTGCGCAGAATCGAGAATATTCGCGGCACTGCGCATCAGGGCGAGTTTGTCGGCAACGGTTGGCACAACGGGCTGGTCGGCGGGCTCGGCAATGATCGGTTGACCGGCGGCGGCAAAGACAGGCTGCTGGGCCAGGGCAGCAGCGGCCACTTCGAATTCAGCCGCGGCAACGACCGGGTACACGGCGGCAGCGGCACCGACACCATGGTGTTCGACGGCGCGGCGCGGCACTACCAAATGACGCTGGGCCAGCGAATGGTCGTGTCGCGGCGCGGCACCGATGAGACCGACATCCTCTACAGCATCGAACGGCTGCAGTTCGACGATCAGGTCTGGATCTACAGCGGCGGATCCTGGGCCGAACTGGCCTGACGCATCACGGCGACGGTGTCGTACCGCCCGCGCGCCGATCCCGGGCTAGTCGTCGGACCAGTTCGCATCATGGTGCGACCCGTCGCAGAACGGCTTGTTCTTCGACATGCCGCAGCGACAGAGCGAGTATTTCGCGCGGCTCGCCTGGGCGCCGTTGAACTCGGCCGCGAGGACGATGTTGCGCACGTGGTAGGGGCCGTTCTTCTCGACCCGCAGCGACACTTCGCCGGTGGTCAGCTGCTGCGGTGGCATTTCGCCCAGCGTCAGCCTGAGCGCGCCGGAGGGGCAGGCGGCCACCGCGTCCATGATATCGGGCAGCGCGCCGTTCTCGGGCTGCACCCAGGGGCGCTTCTCGGGATCGAACACCGCGGCTGCAAGCCGTTGGCAGGCGGCCGCGTGGGTGCACAGCACCGGGGTGTAGCCGACCGTCACCTCGATCCCGTTCACGGTGCCCTTGTAGGCGATCGGCGTGTTGCGGATCTTTGAACGGTCCACCGCGCTCGAGAAGCCGGCCGCCTTGTGGCTGCCGTCGCAGAACGGCTTGTTGCCGGAATGGCCGCAGCGGCACAGCGTCGCGGTATCCTTGGTCGCTATCACCGCGCCGTCCGATCCGATCAGGTCCGGCGCCGCGCTGACAACCAGCGGCCCGTCTTCGGTGGGCGTGATCTTCGGTTGTTCGGTCATGGCGCACTCCCGTCAATTTGGCTAAAGGCCAAGCTGCCCGATCGCGACACGCCAGGCACCGGCGCCGGCACATGACGACCTAGCCCCGCCGGGCGCGTCGACAAGTTCGGGGGCGGCTGACGATCCGCCGGCCCCGGGCATCCAGCATAACGGCCGGCGGCCGGTCGTGAAGAAAAGCAGTAAGAAACGTAAAGAAATGGCAGGTAAATGCCGCGGTCAATGATTCCAATCCTCGACGCGGTGGATGACCCATGACTGGAAAGAAAAG
>JBFGEI010000257.1:0-4856 GCA_041580155.1 Limimaricola sp. | reverse complement strand
TTCGAACAGCTCGGACAGCGGGGTCTCGTGGTCGAGCCCGTCGTCGGCGGCGCGCTGGGCGTCGACCGCGGCGATGTCATGCGCGAAGCGGCCTTCGCTGACCGCCTTGCCGTCGACCACGGTGACCACGCCGTCGACCGTCACCCGGGTCGAGATGCCGGGCCAGTTGAAGGCGCGGATCAGCGGCTGCGGCAGCGCCAGCCCCGAGGTCTCGATGATGATGTGGTCGGGCTTGTCGTCGCGGTCGAGCAGCTTTTCCATCGTCGGGATGAAATCGTCGGCCACGGTGCAGCAGATGCAGCCGTTCGACAGCTCGACCACATCCTCTTCGCGGCAGGTTTCGATGCCGCAGCCCTTGAGAATATCGCCGTCGACGCCGAGATCGCCGAATTCGTTGATGATCAGCGCGATGCGCCGGCCTTCGGCGTTCTGCAGCAGGTGGCGGATCAGCGTGGTCTTGCCGGCGCCGAGAAAGCCGGTGACGACGGTGGCGGGAATCTTGGCGGGCATGGCTCTATCCGATAACTGGCAAGGTGGGGGCCGGTGTGGCCGCATTGGACGGGAATGAAAAGGCGATGACCGACAGGATCACCATCTGCGCGAGTTGCCGCGCCGCCGGCGAGGCGCCGCGTGGGGCAGCGCTGGCCGCGCGGCTGCGGATCGCGCTCGAGGGTCGCGCCGAGGTCGGCACCGCCGACTGTCTGAACGTCTGCAAGTCGCCGCTGGCGTTTTCGGTGCGGGCGACGGGCAAGGCGGCGTATCTATTCGCCGGGGTCGATCCCGGCCTGCAAGAGGCCGAGATCGTTGCGTTTGCCGCGCTGTATGCCGCGGCGCCGGGGGGCGAGATCACCGATGCCCGCCCCTGCGGTCGTTTGCGCCACTGCCTGATCGGGCGCATTCCGGCCTAGGCCTCGCGCGACCAGAGCCAGCCGGCGCTGGCCCCCAGAACCACCCAGGCCACCGCCGATACGCCAAGCGCGCGGGCCGCGAACAGCGCCGCGAGTTCCGGCGCGCTGGCTCCGAAGTAGGTGTCGAGATGCGGCGCGCCGATCAGGTGCGGCAGCGCAAGCAGCGCCACCCCGCCGATCAGCCAGGCCGGGCCGCGGCCGAAGCCCAGCAAGGCCAGCCCGGCGGCGGTGGACAGGGCGCAGCCGATCCACCACATCTGCCGGCTGTGCATCTCGGCGCTGATCGTGCCGGGCAGCTCGGGCGGCAGCCCGAAGCTTGGCGCCAGGGTCAGCGCGGCAAAGCCGGCCAGGCCCCAGACGATGCCACGCCGGGCGTCGACGCGGTGGCCCGAGCGGGCGGCAAGCGCGAAGCCCGCGACCAGCACCAGCGCGAAGCCGACCCAGGCGACCAGGTTGATCGCCAGGGTGCCGACGTGGCGCGACAGCTCGCCGCCGATCGCGGGCGCTTCGGCGATGGACTGGATGCTGCCTTCGGAGAAATGCACCCGGGCGCCGGTTTCATACAGCTCCGCTTCGAGGATCAGCGGAACGAGGGCGAAGATCTGCAGCAGCGCTGCGACCACGCCTGCGGCGAGGCCAGCGATCAGCGCGCTGGCACCAAATTGCCGTATCAATGATCCGGTGCCGTCAGTGGCAGGGGAAGCCGGTGGCGTGACGCGTGTCATGCGCCACGTCGTGCATCGCGCTGGCATGTGAGAAGCCGGCGGTGAAGATCAGCCCGAGGCCGAGCACCGCGGCGAAGGCGATGGCGAGGAGTTCGGTCGTGGCCGGCGCTGCGGCGAGGGTCTTGGTCGTCATCTTGGTCTCCTTTCCCGTCCACCCGACGGGGATCTGGTTTCAACACGCAGGGCTGGTCTCCTGGCTCGCGGGTCGCGGCACCTCGTCGCCTTCCCGGGGGCGGACCCCCAGTGGCACTCGACGGGCGCTCGCCGCTCACAGTCGCGGGGGCGGCTGCGGCAGGGGGCCTCCTGACTGGATCGGCCCCTTCCGCATTCCCATTTCATCCCCTGGGCACGCTTTGCGTCGCCGGCGGGGAAACCTTGCACGCCCGTTCTGCGCGGGGCGGGGGCTCTGCGTCAAGCGCGAAGGCCGGGCGGCCGCGACAGGCATCGCCACGACAGGGCGATTGCGACGCGGCGTTTCCCGCCATATCTTGTGGAGAAATGGCGAAACGCCGCCATATCGGGGCAGCCCGCGTTGACTCGCGCCCCGTAGCTCCGGCATTCAGCCGGCAATAATAAGGGGCAGAGCCAGATGCGATTCACCCGGCTGAGGCTGAACGGTTTCAAGAGTTTCGTCGATCCGACCGATCTGATCATCGCGCAGGGGCTGACCGGCGTGGTCGGTCCGAACGGCTGCGGCAAGTCGAACCTGCTCGAGGCGCTGCGCTGGGTGATGGGCGAAAACCGCCCCACCGCGATGCGCGGCGGCGGCATGGAGGACGTGATCTTCGCCGGCGCCGCGACCCGGCCGGCGCGCAACCACGCCGAGGTCAGCCTGGTGATCGACAACGCCGACCGGCGCGCCCCGGCCGGGTTCAACGATGCCGACCAGCTCGAGATCATCCGCAGGATCACCCGCGACGCCGGCAGCGCCTACAAGGTCGGCTCGAAGGAGGTGCGGGCCCGCGACGTGCAGATGCTGTTCGCCGACGCCTCGACCGGGGCGCATTCGCCGGCGCTGGTGCGGCAGGGCCAGATCTCCGAGCTGATCAACGCCAAGCCGACCGCGCGGCGGCGGATTCTCGAAGAGGCGGCCGGGATCTCGGGCCTGTATCAGCGGCGCCACGAGGCCGAGCTGAAGCTGAAGGGGGCCGAGCAGAACCTGGCGCGGGTCGACGACGTGGTCGAGGCGCTCGCGGCGCAGCTGGCGACGCTGGCGCGGCAGGCCCGCGCCGCGGCGCGCTACCGCGAGATCGGCGCCGCGCTGCGCCACGCCGAGGGGCTGTTGCTGTGGCGCCGCTGGAGCGCCGCCGAAGCCGCCCGCGTCGAGGCCGAGGCCGAGCTGCGCGAGCTCTCGGCCGCCGCCGGCCGCACCGAAGGCGCTGCGCGCGGCGCCGCCGAGGCCCGGGTCGCCGCCGAGGCGGCGCTGCCGGCCCTGCGCGAAGAGGAAACCGTCGCCGCCGCGGTGCTGCTGCGGCAGACCGCCGAGCGCGACCGGCTGCTCGACCAGGAGCGCCGGGCGCGCGGCGCGATCCGGTCGCTCGGGGCGCGAATCGACCAGCTCGATCGCGATGCCGAACGCGAGGAGGTGCTGAACCGCGATGCCGGCGACACGATCCGCCAGCTCGAGGCCGAGGCCGCCGAGATCGCGAGATCCGGCAAGGGCGAGGCCGACCGCATCGCCGTCGCCGAGGCGACCGCGCGCGAGGCCGGCCAGGTGCTGACCGAACGCGAGCAGCAGCAGGACCAGATGACCGAGGACGCGGCGCGGCTGGCGGCGCGGCACCAGTCGGCGCAGCGGCTGATCGCCGAGGCCCGCAAGCGGCTGTCCACCGGCACCCAGGAGGCCGAGCGCGCCAGGGCGCAGGTCGGCGCCGCCACCGAGGCCGCGGCCCGCGCCGAGGCCGAGCTTGGCCGCGCCACCGACACCGAAGCCGCGGCGCAGGCCGCAGCCGGCCAGGCCGAGACCGCGCTGGGTGCCGCCGAGATGGTGCGCGCCGAAATCCAGGCTCAGGAGGCCGATGCCCGCGCCGCGCGCTCGGCCGCCGAGGGCGAGGCCAACGCGCTGCGGGCCGAGGTCGCGGCGCTGACCCGGCTGGTGGCACGCGACACCGCCGAAGGTGCGCAGCTGCTGGATCTGCTGAAGGTCGAAAGCGGCTTCGAGGCGGCGCTGGGCGCGGCGCTGGCCGACGACCTGCGGGCGCCGGTGATCGGCGCGCAGGGCGCGACCGGTTGGGTGGTGCTGCCCGGCTATTCCGAACAGCAGCCGCTGCCGCAGGGCGCCACGCCGCTGGCGCAGGTGGTCGCGGCCCCCGAAGTCCTGGCCCGCCGCATCGCCCAGGTCGGGCTGGTGTCGGCCGAGGACGGCCCGGCGTTGCAACCGCTGCTGCGCCCCGGCCAGCGGTTGGTCAGCCGCGACGGCGACCTGTGGCGCTGGGACGGCTACCGCGCCGGCGCCGAGGACGCGCCGAGCGCCGCGGCGCTGCGCTTGCAGCAGATCAACCGGCTGGCCGAGCTGCGCGAGGAACTCGAAGCGATCGAGGCCCGCGCGGTGCGCGCGGTGCGGGCGCATGACGCGCTGGCCGCCAGTCTTGAAACCGCCCGCGCCGCCGACGCCGAAGCGCGCCAGGCGCGGCGCGAGGCCGACCGCCAGCTGGCCGAGGTCAGCCGCAGTCTGAGCCGCGCCGAAGCCGATCGCGACATGGCGCAGACCCGCCGCGACAGCGCGGCGCAGGCACTGACCCGGCACGAGGACGACACCCGCGCGGCGCGCCAGGCGCTGGCCGAAGCCGAGGCCGGGCTGCGCGGGCTCGATGATCTCGACACCGCGCGCGGGGCCGTCGAAGAGCTGCGCGTCGCGGTCGAGGCGGCGCGGATCACCATGATGACCCGCCGGTCGGAGCAGGATGAGCTGCGCCGCGAAAGCGAATCGCGGGGCCGCCGCGCCGACGCGGTCGCCCGCGAGATGGCCAGCTGGCGGACCCGGCTGGCCACCGCGCAGAGCCGGGTCGCCGACCTCGCCGAACGCCGCGCCAGCGCCGAAGCCGAACTGGCCGCGGCGCAGGACCGGCCGGACCGGATCGCCGCCGAACGCCGCACGCTCGACGCCGGCATCGCCGAGGCCGAGGCCCGGCGCGACGCCGCCGTCGAGGCGCTGGAAGCGGCCGAGGGGGCGTTGCGCGACGCGCTCGAGGCCGAGCGCGCCGCCGAACGCGCGGCCTCCGAC
>JBFGEI010000256.1:0-4946 GCA_041580155.1 Limimaricola sp. | reverse complement strand
TGCGTGGTGACGTTCAGAAGATCGCTCAGGATCCGGCCGATCTCGGAATACAGCACCCGGATAAGATGGGCGCGGCGCGGCACTGGCGTGCCGGTCAGACGCTAGATCGCCAGGCACCAGGCGTGCTCCTGATTCATCGGCGCCACGTAGTCGAGCCGGTCGAGATACGGCAGGTTCTGCAGGTAGGTGCGGCTTTCCATCAGCTTCTCAGTGCCGCGGTGCAGCAGGCCGATATGCGGGTCGCAGCGCTCGACGATCTCGCCGTCGAGTTCCAGCACCAGCCGCAGAACCCCGTGCGCCGCAGGGTGTTGCGGGCCGAAGTTGATGTTGAAGTTGCGGATCTTCTGTTCGCCGGTCTTGGCGTCTTCGTAGCCTCTTGCGCCGTCCATCACAGGGTCCTTCCGGTCGAGTCAGTAGGAGCGCGGAACGCGACGATCCACAGCAGGATCAGCGCGATCAGCGGAAACGCCGCGAAGATCGCGACCCAGGCGGGGATGCCGTGCCGCGGCAGGATCCGCCAGAACGGCACCACGATCAGCGCCGCCATCAGGATCATCATCACGAAGCCGCCGGCGCCGTAGCCCTGCATCGACATGCTCATCATTTCGCGGCGGCCTTGTCGTCGCCCGGCAGCACGTATTGCGCGCCTTCCCACGGGCTCATGAAATCGAACTGGCGGTATTCCTGCACCAGCGACACCGGCTCGTAGACCACCCGCTTCTGCACCTCGTCGTAGCGCACCTCGGTGTAGCCGGTGGTCGGGAAATCCTTGCGCAGCGGGTGGCCGCGGAAGCCGTAGTCGGTCAGCAGCCGGCGCAGGTCCGGATGGCCGGTGAACAGGATGCCGAACATGTCGAACACCTCGCGCTCGAACCAGTTGGCGCTGGGGTGCAGCTCGATGATCGACGGCACCATGTCCTCTTCGCGGATCCGCGCGCGGACCCGGATCCGCTGGTTCTGGTACATCGACAGGAAGTGGTAGACCACGTCGAACCGTTCGGGCCGGCCCGGGTAGTCGACCGCGGTGATGTCGACCAGGCTGGTGAAGCGGCAGGTCGGGTCGGTCTTCAGCAGCTCGACGAATCCCGGAATCGCGGCGGCCGCGATGGTCACCGTCAGCTCGTCATGGGCGATGTCCCAACCGAGCACGCAGTCGGGGCGCTTCATCTCGAGATGCGCGCCCAGGTCGTTCAATGCCTCGCTCATGGCGTTCCCCTTCAGGAGGGCCCGGCGGCGCATGGCGGCGCCCCGGTGCCCGGATCGCGTCAGCGGATGATCGTGCCGGTGCGGCGGATCTTGCGCTGGAGTTGCAGGATTCCGTAGAGCAGCGCCTCGGCGGTCGGCGGGCAGCCCGGCACGTAGACGTCGACCGGAACGATCCGGTCGCAACCGCGCACCACGGAGTAGCTGTAGTGATAGTAGCCGCCGCCATTGGCGCAGCTGCCCATCGAGATCACGTAGCGCGGCTCGGGCATCTGGTCGTAGACCTTGCGCAGCGCCGGCGCCATCTTGTTGGTCAGCGTGCCGGCGACGATCATCAGGTCGGACTGGCGCGGGCTGGCCCGCGGCGCGGTACCGAAGCGCTCCAGGTCGTAGCGCGGCATCGAGGTGTGCATCATCTCGACGGCGCAGCAGGCCAGGCCGAAGGTCATCCAGTGCAGCGACCCGGTGCGCGCCCAGTTGATCATGTCCGCGGTCGAGGTGACCAGGAAGCCCTTGTCGGTCAGCTCGCGGTTCAGCTCTTGGGTCGCGACCTCGCGGTCGGCCCCCGCAGTGTTGGCGCCGGTCATCACTCCCATTCGAGAGCTCCCTTCTTCCATTCGTAGGCGAAGCCGATGGTCAGAACCCCGAGGAACACCATCATCGACCAGAACGCCATCATGCTGACTTCGCCGAAGGCCACCGCCCAGGGAAACAGGAACGCGACCTCGAGGTCGAAGATGATGAACAGGATCGACACCAGGTAGAACCGCACGTCGAATTTCATCCGCGCGTCGTCGAAGGCGTTGAAGCCGCATTCGTAGGCGCTGACCTTTTCGGGGTCGGGGTTGCGCACGGCGAGAACCACCGCGGCGAGGATCAGGATCGCGCCCAGAACGATGGCGAGACCGAGAAAGATCAGGATCGGAAGATATTCCGCAAGAAGCAGTTCCACGTCGGGTCCTTTCACGCGGGGGAGCGGAGGCGGCAAACGATTGGCTGATCCTTAAACCCCGGCCCCGACAGGGTCAACCGAGCGGCGCGCCACCGCGCCGCTTCGTCGCGGCTGCAACCACGCCGCCCGGCTCGACTTTCCCGGCCCCTCCGCGCCCGCCGCGTCACTCGGCCAGCTCGCGCCTCACCTGCCCCAGCTCGCGATCGAGAAAGAACGAGATCAGCGACCGGATGACCACCAGCAGCCCGAGAAACACCAGGTCGGCGAAGGCGAGGCTCAGCGCGGTGTGGATGATGTCCGACACGATGAACAGCTCGAGCCCGGCCAGGATGTAGCGGCCCAGCTCGATCCGCTCGCGGTTGGTGCGCCGCACCCGCTCGGAATCGTCGCGGCGGAACTCGGCCCGCGCCACCCCGGCGATGAATCGCGCCGCGCCGATCAGCAACAGCGCGATCGCGCACAGGTCGATCGCCGCCGCCACCCATTCGAGCGCATGCACCAGCCAGCCCAGATGGTCATAAAGCACGCCCTTTTCGGCGCCCAGCTCCCAGATCGATCCCATCGCCGCGCTCCTCGGTGTCGGCGGCATCATCTGGCGCGGCAGCGGCCGCGGTCAACCGACGCGCGGAACCCGGCCGCGCGGCCGGCGTTGGAGCGGATGACATCCAGATCCCGCCTGACCGGCCCCCGCCCCTCCCTGCGTCCTTGGCGTCGTCTCGCGGCGCTGGCGCTCGTGCTGATCCCGGCCGCCGCCGCCGCCGAGAAGGTCGGCCAAGTCGGCGTCGACTGGGTCGGCAACGACATAATCATCGAAGCGATCCCTGATCCCAAGGTCGAAGGCGTGACCTGCCACATCGCCTATTTCGAACGCTCGATCATCGACCGGCTGAGCCAGGGCAACTGGTTCGAGGACCCGTCCAACGCCTCGATCGACTGCCGCCAGACCGGGCCGATCACCTTGGGCGACATCGACCGGTCGCGCGACGGCGAGGCGGTGTTCCGCGAAAGCCGGTCGATCATCCTGAAGACGCTGCGGATCACCCGGATCTTCGACGAAGAGAACCAGGTGTTGGTCTACCTCGCGCACGGCAACGAGCTGACGCAGGGGTCTGCCAAGATGTCGCTGTCGACGATCCCGCTCTACGACACCGCCGCCGGCGGCTGAGGCGCGGCTGCGTTACTTTGTCCCTGAAATACGCAATCCGGCGCCCGGCCACCGGCCCCGGCGGCGGGCTGCCGCGCCAGGCTCAGCCCAGCGCGGTCACCGCCGCCACCAACTCGTCGTAGCCGGCGATCATCGCCTCCGGGTGCAGCATCGGCATCCGGTGACCATTCGGCCCGAAGGTCACCAGGATCGATGGCACCCCGGCGGCGCGCGCGGTGGTGCGGTCGGTCTCGGTATCGCCGACCAGGCAGGCATGGGCCGGATCGCCGCCGGCGCGGCGCACCGCCTCGCGCAGCGGTTCCGGATCGGGCTTGCGGGTGGCCAGCGTGTCGGCGCCGATCAGGCTGGCGAAGGCATCGCGCACCCCCAGCCGCCGCAGCAGCTTTTCGGCCAGCGCCTCGGGCTTGTTGGTGCAGATGCCGATCCGGTGCCCGGCGTCCGACAACTCGGCGATCGCCTGCATCGCGCCGGGATAGATCGCGCTGTGCCGGTCGATCTCGGCCTCGTAGGCCGCCAGAAGTCGCGGGTACTGCGCGTCGACATCGGCTTCGTCGACCTCCTGGATGCGCGAAAACCCGAGCCGTAGCATCGCCTTGCCGCCGCGCAGCGCGGTCGAAGCATCGGCGCGCGGATCGAGCAGCGGCCCCAGACCCATGTCGCGGAAGCAGGCGTTGGCGGCGGCGATCAGGTCGCCGCTGGTGTCGGCAAGCGTGCCGTCGAGATCGAAGATGACTGTTCTCATGGCCCCTTCTGTAACGATGCGTAGCCCGTTGTGAAGACCCTGCGCCGCCCCGGGGCCTTGTGCCGCACCCCATGCAGGGTAGAAGGGGCACAAAGCACGAGAGGGGCAGCGATGCGTGGCGGATTTATCGTCCTGGCGGCCGGCCAGGGCACCCGGATGAACTCGGACCTGCCGAAGGTCCTGCACGAAATCGGCGGCGCGCCGCTGCTGCATCACGCGATGGCGGCCGGCGCGACGCTGGAGCCCGACCGCATGGTGGTGGTCGCCGGGCACGGCGCCGAGGCGGTCGAAAGATCGGCGCTGGCCTTCGACGACCGCGTCGTCACCGTCCGGCAGCAGGTCCAGTCCGGCACCGGCCACGCGGTGCTGCAGGCCCGCGAGGCGTTGGCCGGACTGCAGGGCGACGTCGTCGTGCTCTATGGCGACACGCCCTTCATCCGGCCCGAAACGCTCGAGGCGATGCTGGACGCGCGGTCCCGCGCCGCGGTGGTGGTGCTCGGCTTCGAGGCCGCCGATCCGGGCCGCTACGGCCGGCTGGTCACCGATGGCGACAGCCTCGAGGCGATCGTCGAATACAAGGACGCCGACGCGGCGACCCGCGCCATCACCCTGTGCAACTCCGGCGTCATCGCCGCCGATCGCGCGGTGCTGTTCGATCTGCTCGACCAGGTCGGCAACGACAACGCCGCCGGCGAATACTACCTGACCGACATCGTCGGCCTGGCCCGCGCCCGCGGCCTGGCCGCCACCGTGGTGCGCTGCGACGAATCCGAGACCCTCGGCATCAACACCCGGGCCGAGCTGGCCGCCGCCGAGGCCGGCTTCCAGGCCCGGATGCGCGCCGAGCTGATCGAGGACGGCGTGACCCTGGTGGCGCCCGACAC
>JBFGEI010000255.1:0-4978 GCA_041580155.1 Limimaricola sp. | reverse complement strand
GACAGCCAGCTGACGCACCACGGCTCGTTGATCGTCGCGGTGCGCTCGACCCGATCGCCGATCCGCGCCATCACGGTTTCGGCGAAATCGGCGAACCGCAGCGCGGTGTCGCGGTTCATCCAGCCGCCGTGATCGGCCAGACCCGAGGGCAGGTCCCAATGGTAGAGCGTCAGGAACTGCCGCAGCCCGCGCGCGCCCATGCCGTCGACGAGGCGGTCGTAGAAGTCGAGGCCTTCCGGGTTGACCGTCCGGCCGTCGGGCATCACCCGCGCCCATGAGGTCGAGAAGCGGTAGGCGTCGAAGCCGCCATCGCGGATCAGATCGAGATCGGCTTCCCAGCGGTGGTAGTGGTCGCAGGCCAGCGCGCCGTCCTCGCGGTTCACCACGTTGCCGGGCGTCGCGGCGAAGCTGTCCCAATGCGACGAACCGGCGCCGCCGAACTTGTGGCCTTCGATCTGGTAGGCGGCGGTCGCCGCGCCGAAGGTGAAGCCCTCGGGGAAGCTGGAGCGGCTGGGGATCGTCACGCTTTGGGCGCCGGTGCGCTCAATAGAGATGGCATCTGACATAATGGTCCTCTTCGAGTTTGGTGATGGGCGGCATGTCGGCATGGCACTGGTCCATGACCTTCAGGCAGCGCCCGGCAAAGGGGCAGCCCCGGCTTTCGGGGGTGCGCATCGGGATCTCGGCCTTCTTGGCCTTGCGCTCGCGGGTCTTGCGGATGCCGGCTTCCGGCACGGCGCTGATCAGCAGCTGGGTGTAGGGGTGGCGCGGCGACTGGGTGACGCTGTCGCTGTCGCCCCATTCGACCATGTGGCCGACATACATGACCGCCGTGCGCTCGGCGAAGTAGCGCGCCGTGGCGATGTCGTGGGTGATGTACATGAAGCCGATGCCGTCGCGCTTCATGTCGTCCATCAGGTTCAGGATGCCGAGCCGGATCGACACGTCGAGCATCGAGATCGGCTCGTCGGCGAGGATGAACCGCGCCCCCACCGCCAGCGCCCGGGCGATCGCGACCCGCTGGCGCTGGCCGCCCGACAGCTCGTAGGGGAACTTGTCGGCGGTCTGGGCCGCGGGCGACAGGCCGACCCGCTCCAGCGTCGCGATGATCCGCTCGTCCACCTGCGTGGCGCTCAGCTCTGGCGCGTGGATGCGGATCGGCCGGGCCAGGTGATGGCGGATCGTGTGCACCGGGTTCAGCGACCCGAACGGGTCCTGAAAGATCATCTGGACCTTGGCGGCGTAGTCGCGCTGGCTTTGCCGGAAGCCGGGCGCGGTTATCTCGGCGCCGTCGACGCGGATCGTGCCGCTGGTGGGCATGTTGATCCGGGCGATGGCGCGGGCGCAGGTGCTCTTGCCGCTGCCGCTTTCGCCGACGATGGCAAGCGCCTCGCCGGCGCGCAGCGTCAGGCTGACGCCGTTGGCGGCGCGCAGGTACTGCTTCTTGAACAGCCCGCCGCCGACGGGGAAGTCGATGACCATGTCCTCGACGGTGATTTCGGCGATGTCGGTCATGCCGTGGCCTTCGCGTCGGCGTTCATCAGATGGCAGGCGGCGAAGTGCGGCGGTCGGTCCGCCACCGCCTCGAGCGCCGGCTCGGTCGTGGCGCAGGGCGCGAAGCAGGAGGTGCAGCGCGCCTGGAAATTGCAGCCCTGCGGCAGATCGAGAAGGTTCACCGGATTGCCGGGAATGCCGTGCAGCCGCTTCTTGGGACCGTGGATCGTCGGGAAGGAGCCGACGAGGCCCTTGGTGTAGGGGTGGCGGGGCCGCTCGAGTACCTGCTCGGACACGCCCATCTCCACCAGGTTGCCGGCATACATGATGCCGATCCGGTCGCAGATCTCGCCCATCAGCCCGAGGTCATGCGAGATGAACAGGATCGCGAAGCCGTAGCGGTCCTTCAGATCCTGCAGCTCGTCCATGATCTCGCGCTCGACCACCACGTCGAGCGCGGTCGTCGGCTCGTCCATGATGATCAGCTTGGGGCGCAGCACCAGCGCGATGGCGATCACCACCCGCTGCCGCATGCCGCCCGACAGCTGATGCGCGTAGGAGGTCATCCGCGACTTCGAGATGCCCACCGTCTCGAGCAACTCTTCGCCCCGCGCCCAGGCGGCGTCGCGGGAAATGTTCTGGTGCGCGAAGATCACGTCGATCAGCTGCTCGCCGATGGTGATCACCGGGTTGAGCGCGTTCATCGCGCTCTGGAACACCATCGCGGTTTCCTTCCAGCGAAACGCGCGAAGGTCCCGGTCGGACATCTTCAGCACGTCGCGTCCCTCGAACAGGATTTCGCCTTCTGAGATAAGGGCAGGGGCGTTGTGCATCCGGGTGATGGCGAAGGCGAAGGTCGACTTGCCGCAGCCGGATTCGCCGGCGAGGCCCACGGTCTCGCCGGGGTGGATGTCGAGGGTGATCTTGTTGCAGGCCCGCGCGTTGAGGTTGCCGACGACGTAGTCGACCGAGACGCCGCGACAGCTCAGCAGCGGCTGGGTGGGGGGGGGGTGGGGTTGCCGTCCATCGGTTCAGGCCTCCTGCCGCTTGGCTTCGATCTCGGCGTTCAGCTTGCGCCAGGTCCGGAGGTAGGAGCCGGTCTTCAGCTTCGGGTTCGAGATCTGGTCGATCGAGATGTTGATCAGCGCCAGCCCGCCGCCGACCAGCGCGATGAAGGTGCCGGGCACGATGAAGTCCCACCAGGCGCCGACGAAGAACGCCGCCGAGGATTGCGCCCAGTAGAGCATGGTGCCCCAGCTGGTGACCGTCGGGTCACCGAGGCCAAGGAATTCGAGCCCCGCCTGCGCGCCGATGGCGTAAAGCGCGGTGCCGACGAACATGCCCGCCGCGAGGCTGACGAGGTTGGGCATGATCTCGACCACGATGATCCGCCACTTGGCCTCGCCCATGATCTCGGCGGCGGTGATGAACTCCTTGTTGCGGATCGCGAGGGTCTGCGAGCGCATCACCCGCGCTCCCCATGGCCAGGAAGTCAGCCCGAGGATCAGCGCGATGATCAGCGGCCCGACGTTGCCGAGAAAGGCCGCGAGGATGATCAGCAATGGCAGCTGTGGAAACACCAGCATCACGTTGGTGAATGCCATCATGATCTCGTCGGTGCGGCCGCCGAAATAGCCCGAGGAGACGCCGACGGCGAGCGCGATGATCGAGGTCACCGTGGCGGCGGCGAAGGCCACCATCAGCGACACCCGGCCGCCATAGAGCGCCTGTGACCAGACGTCCTTGCCGGCGCGGGTGGTGCCCATGATGTGCTCGGCGCTTGGCGGCTGGTGGCCGCGGGCCACGCGCTTGTCGGGATCAAAGCCGGTCAGCGCCGGGGCGGCGAGGCACATGGCCAGGATCAGCGCCACGATGGTCGAGCCGACGATTCCGGCGGTGTTGCCGCGATAGAACCCGGCGATGCCGCCCAGTAGGGAGAGAATTCGCGTCATGACGGCCTCACTTGCGCAGTCGGGGATCGAGCCAGACGTAGAGAATGTCGGCGATGAAATTGGCCATCAGCACGCAGATCACGATGAGCAGGAAACAGGCCTGCATCAGCGGGTAGTCGCGCGCCGCCACGGCCTTGATGATCAGCTGGCCGATGCCGGGGTAGTTGAAAACGGTCTCGATGAAGACCTGACCCGCCACCGCGAAGCCGAGCGCCATCGAGACCGCCGTGACCACCGGCAGGATCGCGTTGCGGGCCGCGTAATGGGTCATGATCCGGCGCGACGACAGGCCCTTGGCCTTGGCCATCGCGATGTAATCCTCGCCCAGAACGTTCACCATCGCGTTGCGCATGGTGAAGACCCAGGTGGCGATCATCGACAGCATCAGCGTCACCAGCGGCAGCACTGCGTGGTAGGCGACATTGGCCAGGAAGCCGGGTCGCAGGCTCGGCTCGAGGTCCGGATCGAAACCGAAGCCCAGCGGAAACCAGCTCAGGGTCAGCGCGAAGACGAAGAAGATCATCAGCGCCGTCACCGCCTGCGGCATCGAGGCGATGAACTGCCAGAACACCGGCATGAACCGGTCGACGAAGCCGCCGCGGTTGTAGGAGGCGTAGAGCCCGATGAAGCAGCCGATCAGGATCGACAGGATCGTCGCGATCCCCGCCAGGAACGCGGTCCAGGGGAGGGTGTTCGACAGGACCTCGGTCACCGGCGTCGGGAACATCATGATCGACGGACCGAGATCGAAGGTGACGACGCTTTGGAGGTACTGCAGATACTGCTGCCACAGCGGCGCGTCGACGAAGCCGAGCATCTCCTTGTAGGCGGCGATCGTCTCGGGCGGCATCTTGCCACCGGCGGCAGCGAACATGGCGGCGACCGGGTCGCCGGGCATCAGCCGCGGCATCACGAAATTGAAGCTGATCGCGACGAAGATCGCCACGCAGTAGAACACCAGTCGTCTGAGGATAAAGGCCATTCGGGAGCTCCTCCGAGCATGGGGACGTGCGGGCGCACGCAGCCGGGCCGCTGGCGGCAACGCCGGGTCCGGTCCGGCGACGCGCGGATCAAGGGGCGGTCCGCGCGTCGCTGGTGTGCGGGCCGGCGATGCCGCCGGCCCATCGGCTCACTTCTGGTAGAGGTTCTCGAAGACCATCAGCTTGCGACCGGACGAGTAGAAGACCGGTTGCACGGTCGGGTTCTCGGCCGTCGGCCAGCCGCCGATCCGACTGCTGTTGTACTGGTACCAGGTCGGGTTCGAGAACAGCGGGATGAAGGGCATGGTCTCGCCGGTATAGGTCATCAGCTCGGCCAGGATCTCGCTCCGGCGGGCCGCGTCGGTGGTCTCGCCGTATTCGTCGATCAGCGCGCCCATCTCCTCGGAGGCCTTGCCGTGGTTGGTGTGCCAGCTCTGGCCGACCCGGTCGGGATGGAAATAGTCGCCGGCCGCCTGACCCTGGTGGTGGACTGGTTCCGCACCCTGCAGGAGCGCCCCAGCCGCTACTGGCTGGAAGTCGATACGGCGGTGG
>JBFGEI010000254.1:0-5013 GCA_041580155.1 Limimaricola sp. | reverse complement strand
GAAGGGCTTCCAGCTCAAGACCGCGGCCGAATGACCGAGGCGCCGGTGACGCCGCCCGGCGTCACCGAGGCGCCGCTGCCGCTGCGGCGGCACCACGTGCTGTGCGCGCTGGGCTTTCAGGGCCATGGCTATTCCGACCTGTTCACCGCCAACATGGCGCGGATCGTCGAAGGCCGGCTGCGCGCCGAAGGCGGCGCCGAGGTGCCGCTGGCGATCACCGAGGGCGCCGACGCGATCTGCGGCCCCTGCCCGGCGCGGCGCGGCACCGGCTGTGAAAAGAACGACAAGATCCTCGCGCTCGACGTGGCGCATGGCGTGGCGCTGCGGATCGCGCCCGGCGACAGGCTGAGCTGGGGCGAGGCGCTGGACCGGGTGCGGGCGCATGTGCGGCCCGGCGATCTCTCGGCGCTCTGCGCCGGTTGCCAATGGCTGTCGCTCGGGCTGTGCGAAGCGGCGCTGCGGCGGCTGCACCGGCAAGACCCCGCGACCTGACGGCTCTCACGAAAAGGGCCGCCCCGAAGGACGGCCCCGTAGAAGTCGGTCGCCACCGGTATCAGCCGTTCGAACGGCCCAGCGCCGCGAGACCACCGGTCACCACCAGCGCCGCCAGAACCGCCTTGATCGCGTCGCCGATCAGGAACGGCGCCATCCACTGCGACAGCAGCGCGTCGGCCGGAATGCCCATGGTGAGCGCCGGCCAGGCCAGGCCCGGGACGTAGAGCAGCGCCGAGATCACCAGCAGCGCGCCGGTCATCGGCACGATGTGGCGCGGCCCGCGGTCGGCGACCAGACCGGCCAGATAGGCCATGCCGACGAAGCCGAACAGGAAGCCCGCGGTCGGGCCGACCAGCGCGACGCCGTTCATGCCGTTGGCGAACACCGGAAGCCCCATCGCGCCCTCGGCGAGATAGGCCAGCAGCGTCACGCCGCCGAGACGGGCGCCGAAGCTCAGCCCGACGATCAGCACCGCCAGCGTCTGCAGCGTCATCGGCACCGGCAGCATCGGCACGGAAACCTGCGCCGCGATGGCGATCAGCGCCGAACCGCCAAGCACCATCAGCAGTTTCTTGATCGTCGTCTCGGCCCCGAACAGAGCCTTGGAAAGTGTCATGTCGCGCTGCATTCGGAGATCCTCGAAAGTTTATGCCAGCTTTGCAGGCCTGTGTCGGGTCGGCCTGCCCGGAAGTCAAGCGGCCCAGTTCGCCCTGCCTAGCAGCAAAGCTCTGAAAAATCCACCACGAGGCGAACGCACCCCGGCCCCCGCCACCCTTGTCTGGCAGCGCGGAATGCTTCAGATGCTGTGCCATGAGCCTGGCCCCGCAAAGCGACCGACCCGAGACGATCTTCGTGCTGTGCACCGGCCGCTGCGGCTCGACCACGCTGGCGCGGGCCTGCGGCCATTTCGACAACTGGAGCAGCGCGCAGGAAAGCCGGACCCATCTGACCGGCGACGCCCGGCTGGAGTTCCCGCCGCGCCATATCGAGATCGACAACCGGCTGAGCTGGTTTCTCGGCCGGCTCGAGCGCGACTGGGGCGACCGCGCCGGCTATGTCCACCTGACCCGCGACGCCGAGGCGGTGGCGCGCAGCTTTGCCGGCCGCGCCAACCAAGGCATCCTGCGGGCTTACCGCACCGACATCCTGATGGGCGCGCCGCGCCGCGCCGCGGACACGCCGCTGATCGACCAGTGCCGCGACTACGTCGACACCGTCACCGCCAACATCGCCGGCTTCCTGCGCCACAGGCGCCACGTGATGGCGATGCGGCTGGAGACCATCGACAGCGATTTCGACCGCTTCGCCGACTGGATCGGCGCCACCGGCGATCTGGCCGCCGCCCGCGCCGAGCTGGCGCAGCGCCACAACGCAACCCCGACCGAAGGAAACCGCCCGGCATGACCGACACCCGCAAGCCCGCCCTGATCACCGGCGCCTCGCGCGGCCTCGGCGCCGCCCTCGCCGAGGCGCTGGCGCCGACCCACCACATCATCGCCGTCGGCCGCACCGTCGGCGCGCTGGAAGAGCTCGACGACCGGATTCGGGCGCTTGGCGGCGAGGCGACCCTGGCGCCGATGGACATCACCGTGCCGGAGGCGATGCAGCAGCTGTGCCGCGGCATCCACGATCGTTGGGGCGGGCTCGACCTGTGGGTCCACGCCGCGGTGCACGCGGGGCCGCTGGCGCCGGCGCCGCATCTCGCCGACAAGGATCTCGACAAGTCGATCGCGGTGAACCTGCGCGCGACCGCCCGGCTGATCGCCTATGTCGCGCCGCTGCTCGGCCCCGACGCGACGGCGGTGTTCTTCGACGACCCGCGCGGCGGCGACAAGTTCTTCGGCCACTACGGCACCACCAAGGCGGCGCAGATCGCGCTGGCGCGCAGCTGGCAGGCCGAGACCGTGAAGACCGGGCCGCGGGTCCGCATCGTCGCGCCGAAGCCGATGCCGACCGCCACCCGGGCCCGGTTCCACCCTGGCGAAGACCGCGCCAGCCTTGCCGACATCCGCGCCGAAGCGGCCCGGCTGCTGCCCGAAATCCAGCGCTAGGCGGGCGCGCTGAGCGCCGCCGGCCAGCATCGGCCGCGGTCGGTGCCGGAACGCTTGCCGCCCTGCCGCCCCTGCCATAACAAGGGTGCAACACCGGGGGCTTCATGCGCATTCTGATCACCAATGACGACGGCATCAACGCGCCGGGGCTGCGGGTTCTCGAGGCGATCGCCGCCGAGATCGCCGGCCCCGGCGGCGAGGTCTGGACCGTCGCCCCGGCCTTCGAGCAATCCGGCGTCGCGCATTGCATCAGCTACACCCACCCGACGATGATCGCCGAGCTCGGGCCGCGCCGCTTCGCCGCCGAAGGCTCGCCCGCGGATTGCGTGCTGGCCGGGCTGCACGACGTGATGGCGGGCGGCGCTCCGGACCTGGTGCTGTCGGGCGTCAACCGCGGCAACAACGCGGCCGAGAACGCGATGTATTCCGGCACCGTCGGCGGCGCGATGGAGGCGGCGTTGCACGGTCTGCCGGCGATCGCGCTGTCGCAGTTCTACGGCCCCGCCAACGCGTCGCTCGACGATCCGTTCGACGCGGCGGTGGTGCATGGCGCGGCGACGGTCCGGCGCCTGCTCGACCACGCGATCTGGGACGGCGACGCCGATTACCGGCTGTTCTACAACGTGAACTTCCCGCCGCTGCCGGGATCGCAGGTGCGTGGCCTGAAGGTCGGCCGCCAGGGCTTCCGGCGCGAGACCTCGTTCGGCGTGGAGCCGCATGTCTCGCCGTCGGGGCGCCGGTTCCTGTGGGTCCGCGGCGGCCGACAGGACGTCGGCACCGGGCCGGGGACCGACGCGCAGGACAACCTCGACGGCTACATTTCGGTCACCCCGATGCGCGCCGACCTGACGGCGCATGACGCGCTGGACGCGGTGACACGGGCGCTCGCGGGCGCCGGAGCATGAGCTTCGACGCCGATTCCAAGATGCAGTTCCTCTACGCGCTGCGGTCGCGCGGCGTCACCGACGCGCGGGTGCTCGAGGCGATGGAGAAGATCGACCGGGCGCTGTTCGTGAAGGGCATCTTCGCCGAGCGCGCCTATGACGACATGCCGCTGCCGATCGCCTGCGGCCAGACCATCAGCCAGCCCTCGGTGGTCGGGCTGATGACCCAGGCGCTGCAGATCCAGCCGCGCGACAAGGTGCTCGAGGTCGGCACCGGCTCGGGCTACCAGGCGGCGATCCTGTCGCAGCTCGGGCGCCGGATCTACACCGTCGACCGGTTCCGCAGCCTGGTCACCGAGGCCCGGCTGATCTTCGACAGGCTCGACCTGTCGAACATCACCGCGATGACCGTCGACGGCAGCTTCGGCCTGCCGGAACAGGCGCCGTTCGACCGGATCCTGGTGACCGCCGCCGCCGAAGACCCGCCGGGTCCGCTCTTGGCGCAGCTGCGGGTGGGCGGTATCATGGTGCTGCCGGTCGGCCAGTCCGACGCGGTGCAAAGCCTGATCCGGGTGACCCGCAGCGAGACCGGGTTCGACTACGAGGAAATGCGCGCCGTGCGCTTCGTGCCGCTGGTCGAAGGACTGGGGCAGGACTGAACTGCGGGCTCGCGCCCGCCTCACCGAACCCTCGGACCACACGGGGGACGATGGAACCGAGGACAACGATCGATGCAGAGATTTTCCCGGCCCGCCTTCCGCCTGTTGACCGGCGGCACCGCTCTCGCGCTGCTCAGCGCCTGCGCCGAGCCGTTCGACGCCGATTTCCGCGACATGGGCAACGGCTTCGACACCACCTCGGCGGCGCTGAACCCGCCGGCCCGGCCGCAGCCCGACGACCGCGGCGTGATCTCCTACCCGAACTACCAGGTTGCGGTGGCCCGCGACGGCGACAGCGTCACCGACATCGCCAACCGGCTCGGCATCGAGGCCGGCGCGCTAGCCCGCTACAACGGCGTGCAGCCCGACGCGCGGCTGCGCCGCAACGAAGTCGTCGCCCTGCCCGGCCGGGTCGCGGAGCCGTCGCCGGCGACCGGCGCGCTGGCCACCGGGCCGATCCAACCGGCAAGCGCCGCCGGGGCGCCGATCACCACCAACCGGATCGACGTCACCACGCTGGCCGGCGCCGCGATCGACCGGGCCGGTCCGCAGACCACGGCGCCGGTCGCCGCGCCGCGCCCGGCGCCGGTCACCCAGCCCAGCACGTTGACCGCCAACTCGGCGCCCGCCGCCCCGGCGACCACCGGGGTCGAACCGGTGCGCCACCAGGTGCGCCGCGGCGAAACCGCCTATTCGGTGGCGCGGCTCTACAACGTGCCGGTCGGCAGCGTCGCCGAATGGAACGGCCTCGGCTCGGACCTCGCGATCCGCGAAGGCCAGTTCCTGCTGATCCCGCCGGGCGGCGCGGCGCAGCCGGTCGCGGCCCCGATCACCGCCCCCGGCGCCGGCAGCCCGACGCCGCCGCCGCCCTCGGCCGCGACGCCGCTGCCGGCCGAAGAACCGGCGGCCTCGCCGGTCGCCGCG
>JBFGEI010000253.1:0-5129 GCA_041580155.1 Limimaricola sp. | reverse complement strand
GATGAGCCAGAAACACTCCGTTACAAAATCAACTCAGATGTCCCAGAGGCGCTGACGGGAGACAATGCGCTCTGGCTATCATGCTGGAGTCCGGAGATGAATCCCGTCAGTCCGTTTGCGCAACAGAGCCGGCGATGGGTGGAAAGCGCGGGAAGCCCGATGACATCGTGCCGAAGCTGCGGCAGATCGAGGTGCTGCACGGTCAAGGCATGCAGGTTGACGATGCGGTGCGCCAAGCCGGGATCACGCAGAGGAGCGTGGGGCGAGCTACGCCGGCTGGACGCTGGATCCGGCCATTTCAGCGCAGCCCGAACCTGGATCAAGGATCCGACGGAGCCGGCGGTGACCCATGCCCATCTGCGGGCCCGGCCCGACGGTCATGGCCTTGGCGCTTGCCGCGCCAGCCGCGGCGCAGGAGCTTCTCGGTCTCGAGCACGACCAGAAGGGCCAGTCCGATCCCGAACACGACGGCCAGATCCGCCAGCGTCACCGGGCGGGTGTCGAACAGCGTCTGCAGCGGCGGGGCGAAGGTGAAGAGCAACTGCGCCGCGACCGCCAACGCCAGGCCGAGCCAGACCGCACGGGTTCCCAGAAGGCCGCTGCGTGACACCGAGGTCATGTGCAGGTAACGCACCGAGAACAGGTAGAAGATCTCCATTGCCACCAGCAGGTCGACGGCCAGCGTTCGCGCATAGGCGAGGCTTTCGCCGCGCCCGGAGACCCAGGCCGACAGGCCGAACACCGCCAGCCCGAACAGCCCCGACACCAGCGCCACGCGCCAGATCATCTCGCCGTCGAGCAGCGCCGCGCCGGGGCGCCGCGGCGGCCGCTGCATCATGCCCGGTTCCGGCGGCTCGAACGCCAGCGTCAGCCCCAGCGCCACCGCGGTCACCATGTTGACCCAGAGGATCTGGATCGGCGTGATCGGCAGCGGCAGCCCGATCAGGATCGCGAGGATGATCACCAGCGCCTCGCCGCCATTGGTCGGCAGGTTCCAGGCGATCACCTTGCGGATGTTGTCGTGGATCGTCCGGCCCTCGCGCACGGCGGCGACGATCGAGGCGAAGTTGTCGTCGGCCAGCACCACCCGCGCCGCCTGCTTGGCGGCATCGGTCCCCTTGATCCCCATGGCAATGCCGACGTCGGCGCGCTTCAGCGCCGGCGCGTCGTTGACCCCGTCGCCGGTCATCGCAACCACATGCCCGTCGGCCTGCAGCGCCTCGACCAGCCGCAGCTTGTGTGCGGGGGTCGCGCGGGCGAAGACGCTGGTCCGCTGCGCCATGCGCCGCAGGGTGGCATCGTCGGCGGCCTCGATCTCGCGGCCGGTCAGGGCGCCGCCGCGGGTGTCGAGACCAAGCTCGTCCGCAACCGCCAGCGCGGTCAGGGCGTGGTCGCCGGTGATCATCTTCACCTGGATGCCGGCACGACGGCAATCCGCGGCCGCCGCGATCGCCTTGGGGCGGGCCGGATCGATGAACCCGGCGATCCCGAGCAGCGTCAGCCCGCCGATGTCGGCATGGTCGATCTGCCGCATCGCCTCGGCGGGCCTGGCGGCGAAGGCCAGCACGCGGTGACCGCTGGCGGCGAGCGCCTCGATCCGCGCCGCCCAGCCGACGCGGTCGATCGGCACCGGGCGCCCCGGTCCGGTCTGATGGCTGCACTGCGGCAGCAGCCGGTCCGGGGCGCCCTTGACATGGATCATCGCCTGGCCGGCGCCGCCGGTCAGCACGGCCATGTAGCTCCAGGCGGCGTCGAACGGGATTTCGTGGTGGCGGGGATGCGCGCCGTGCTCGACCTCGGGGTCGAGCCCGGCCTTGCCGGCAAGCGCCAGCAGCGCGCCCTCCATCGGGTCGCCCTCGACCCGCCAGCCGGTGTCGTCGCGGCGTAGACGCGCGTCGCTGCACAGCAGGCCGGTCAGTGCGAGCGCCGCGACGGCCCGCTCGTCGCCCTCGATCGTGCCCTGCGGCGCGTAGCCGTCGCCGCCGACCTGCGCCGGCGCCTGGTCCGGATCGGTCACGACCTGCCGCACCACCATCTCGTTCAGCGTCAGCGTGCCGGTCTTGTCGGTGCAGATCACGGTCACCGCGCCCAGCGTTTCGACGGCCGGCAGCCGCCTCAGGATCGCGCGGCGCGCCGCCATGCGCTGAACCCCGAGCGCCAGGGCGATGGTGATCACCGCCGGCAGCCCCTCCGGGATTGCGGCCACGGCCATGCCGACCATCGCGAGGAAGGCGTCGTCCCAACGGTATCCGCCGGGTCCGACCGCGTAGCCGAAGACCAGCAGGCAGACCGCCAGGATCACCGCCGTCAGTCGTCGCGCGAAGCGATCGATCTGGCGCAGCAGCGGAGTCGCCGGCGGTTCGACCTGGCCGAGAAGCGCGCCGATCCGGCCGATCTCGCTGCGAGAACCGGTGGCCGTGACCACGCCGGTGCCGCGCCCGGCGGCGACCAGCGTGCCCGAAAACACCATCGACGCGCGGTCACCCAGAGAGGCGTCCTGCGGGACCGGCGCGACGTCCTTGTCGACGGCGGCCGACTCGCCGGTCAGCGCGGCCTCCTGGGTTCGCAACCCGCGCGCCTCGACAAGCCGCAGGTCGGCGGGCACCCGGTCGCCGGGGTCCAGCAGCACGATGTCCCCCGGTACCAGCTCGGCGCTGGCGACGCGACCGCGCTGGCCGTCGCGGCGAACCGAGGCGGTGTCCGACAGCAGCCGTCGCACCCCGGCCAGCGCGGTCTCGGCGCGGCCCTCCTGCCAGAAGCCGATCGCCGCGTTCAACACCACCACGGCGAGGATCACGGCCGAGTCGGTCCAGTGGCCGAGCAGCGCGGTGACCGCGCCCGCCGCGATCAGCACCAGAATCAGCAGGTTCTCGAACTGCCGCTTCAGCCGGCCGAGCAGGCCGCTCTTCGGCGGCGCGGGCAGCCGGTTCGGACCGTGCCGGCGCAGCCGCGCCGCCGCCTCGACCCCGGGCAGCCCCTTTGGCCCGACCCCGAGCCGCTCCATCGCCTGTGCCGGCGGCAGCGCGTGCCAGGGCGCAGGGCTGGTCTCGGCGCTATGCGGGCTGGTTGAGATCATCGCGACCGGCATCCCTGAACGTCGCCGCCGATACCGGCGGCACGGTCAGGATAGGCGAGGCCGGATCGCCTGTCCCTTGCGGCAGATCAAGGCGATCGCGGCGGTGCGGCGCTATCATTTTCGCCTGCGCGCCACCGATTGGCGCCAATGAGATGGGAGAAAGGACATGGCTACGAAAAATCGGAAGGTCGAAGTCAGCAAGGATCCGGTGAGGCAGGCGGTGGAGCCGGGCAAGATGCTGCAGACCAAGCCCTCGGAATCCTGGGAGCCCTTCGCGTCCTTGCGCGAGGAAATGGACCGGCTGTTCGACGAGTTCAGCCCGTCGTTCTGGCGGATGCCGCTGGCCCGGCACGCTTTTGGGCCGATCCACGAGATGCGCGGCCATTGGCAGGTCAGCCCCGCCGTCGATTTCGTCGAGCGCGAGGACGCCTTCGAGATGCAGGCCGAGCTGCCGGGGCTGTCGGCCGAGGATGTCGAGGTGAAGCTGTCGGACGGCAAGGTGACGATCCGCGGCGAGAAGAGCACCAGCCGGGACGAGAAGACCGACGAGTTCCACCTGAGCGAGCGCAGCTACGGCGCCTTCATGCGCAGCTTCGGCCTGCCAAACGGCATCGACGAGGACAAGGTCGAAGCCCGCTTCGACAAGGGCGTGCTGACGGTGCACCTGCCGAAGACCAAGGATGCGATGCGGCACGAGAAGCGCGTCTCGATCAAGTCGTCGTAAGGTCGTGCGGCGCGGCATCGACCGGCCCGGCAGCGTCTCGGCGCGCCGGGCTGCACGCTTGGCGGCTGATCCGCGCGGCGCAGGGTGCTAGGATGAAGGCGGCAGCTTTGCGTGCCAAGGCTGCCGGCCGCTGGAGCCGCCGATGCGCCCGATCCTGACGCTTACCCTGAACCCCGCGCTCGATCTTGCGACCGAGACCGATGCACTGGTGCCCGGCGTCAAGCTGCGTTGCAGCGAACCGCGGCTCGACCCGGGCGGCGGCGGGGTCAACGTCTCGCGCGCGATCGCCCGGCTTGGCGGGGTCTCGACGGCCATGGTGGCGCTGGGCGGCGCCACCGGTGACACCATCGCGGCGCTGCTTGCCACCGAGGGCATCGAGATCGCGGCGCTGCCGCTGCCGGGGCTCAGTCGCCAGTCGGTCGCCGTCACCGCGCGGGACACGCGCGCCCAATACCGCCTGGTGATGCCCGGACCGGACTGGCCGCCACAGGCGACCGAGCGGCTGTTCACGGATCTTTCGGCGCGGATCGGCGCCGGGCATCTTCTCGTGGTGTCGGGTAGCCTGCCGCCGGGTCTGCCGGCGGCAGTGTTGAACCGGCTGGCCGAGCTGTGCCGCCGGTGCGGCGCGGAGATCCTGCTCGATACCTCGGGCGCGGCGCTGTCCGCCGCCTTGCAGCCGACAGATGCGGCGCCGTTCGACCTGCTCCGGATGGATGGCGACGAGGCGGCGCAGCTGGCCGGGCATGATTTCGACGGCCCCGACGATCTGGCGGCCTTCGGTCGGCGGCTGATCGGGTCGGGCAGGGCGCGACGGCTGGTGCTGGCGCTTGGATCGCGGGGCACGGTGGGGGTGACCACGACCGAGGCCGTTTTCTGCCAGGCGCCGCCGGTCGACGTGGTCAGCACGGTCGGGGCCGGCGACAGCCTGCTGGGCGCCGTGGCGCTGGCGCTGGCGCGGGGCCAGAGCTTCCGGACCAGCGTTCGCGCCGGCACCGCCGCGGCGGCGGCCGCCGTGACCACGCCCGCGACGCAGCTTTGCGACGGCGCGCTGGCGCGGCGGTTGGTCGACGAGGTAAGGGTGACAGATCTGGCGTGACCGATCCGTGGTAATCTGGTCGGGGCGTGGGTCTGCGGTGGTTCGGAGGTCGCTGGTTCGGGGTCTCCCGGGTCGACGGACCCCGTGACGGCGCGCGCCCGTGCCACCGGCCGTGCGAAGCCTGGCGACTGTCGGCCCACCGGTCTGGGCGAGGTATCGCAAGGCTGACGAGTTTCCAGAACAGGGATAGCCGCGATCATCCAATGTGGGCTGATTGCCCGCGGCTCCGCGTC
>JBFGEI010000252.1:0-5131 GCA_041580155.1 Limimaricola sp. | reverse complement strand
CCGGAACAGGTGATGGTGTTCGGCTTTTCGCAGGGCACGATGATGGCGCTGCACGTGCTGCCGCGCCGCGAGGACCCGATCGCCGGCCTGGTGGCCTGTTCGGGCAGGCTGCTGGAGCCGGAATCGCTGGTCGACGATGTGGTGAACCGGCTGCCGATCCTGCTGATCCACGGCGACCTGGACGAGGTCGTGCCGCCGCAGGCGCTGCCCGACGCCGCCGAAACGCTGCAGCAGGCCGGCTGGACCGAGGTTTACGCCCATATCATGAAGGGCACCGGCCACGGCATCGCGCCCGACGGGCTCGAGGTGGCGCTGGCCTTCATGAGCGACCGGCTCGGCATCGGCTGATCCGCGCCGACAACTGCCGCGAAAACCGTCATCACGACGTCGCAATGCTGCGCCAGGTTCACGCTTGGCGCAGGACACTGTGTTGGCACTTGCCAGCTTTCCGATGCCAGATATAGTTGAGTAACGGCAGGAGCGGGGCTCCCGCTCTGGTCGTCCGCACCGGGCAGCAGAGCGAGGACGGACTCAGATGGACGGCGACTTCAGATCGGATTTCGTGCGTGACCCCGCCGCGTTGCGGCAACATCCGGCCTTGGTCCTGAACGCCGATTACCAACCCTTGTCCTACTACCCGCTGTCGCTCTGGCCCTGGCAGGAGGCGATCAAGGCGGTGTTTCTCGACCGGGTCGACATCGTCGCCGAATACGACGCGGTGGTGCACAGCCCGTCGACGGTGATACGGATACCGTCGGTGGTGGTGCTCAGAGATTACGTAAGACCCCAGAAGCGCGTGGCATTCACGCGCTTCAATCTTTTTCTGCGCGACGAGTTCCGCTGCCAGTACTGCGGCACCCGCGGCGATCTGACATTCGATCACGTGGTGCCGCGGGCCCGCGGCGGGGTGACGTCGTGGGAAAACGTCGTCGCCGCCTGTTCGCGCTGCAACCTGCGCAAGGGGTCGAAAAGCCTGCGCCAGTCCGGGCTGCACCTGCGCCGCGCGCCGCGCCGACCCGGCGCCGAAGAGCTGCGCAACACCGGCCGCAGGTTTCCGCCGAACCACCTGCACGCGAGTTGGGTCGATTTCCTGTATTGGGACGCCGAACTGGAGGCATGAATGCCCGGTAATTGGGCATTTGCTCGCAGCGGTGCGCTTCGGCTTGCGGTCTTTGGCGGCTTCCCTAGACTGCGGCGAAACGCGGCGCTATGACGGCCCCGTTAGCGCTAACCTGATGTGGCGCACCTGCAGATCCAGACGGAGACAGCCATGGTTTCGCGCGTCATTCCGGTCGATAATTTCGATCTTGTCATCTTTGGCGGCACCGGCGATCTCGCCCGTCGCAAGATCCTGCCGGGACTGTTCCGGCGGTTCCGTTCGGGGCAGATGCCGGAGAATTCCCGGATCATCGGCGCCGCGCGCTCGGACATGGAAGACGCCGACTACCGCGCGATGATCGCCGAGGCGATCGCCGAGTTCGGCAGCGACGAGAAATCCGACGAGGAGGGCATCGCGGCGTTTCTGGAGCGGCTGCATTACGTGGCGATCGACGCCACCGGCGAGGGCGGCTGGGACAAGCTGGCCGGGCTGATGCGGCCCAACGTGGTCCGCGCCTTTTACTTTTCGGTGGCGCCGTCGCTGTTCGGCGCGCTGGCCGAGCGGCTGCACAACCACGGCATCGCCGACGGAGCGAGCCGGATCGTGGTCGAAAAGCCGTTCGGTCGCGATCTCGAGACCGCGAAAGCGCTCAACGCCACGCTGGCCGAGCATTTCGACGAGAGCCAGATCTACCGGATCGACCATTATCTCGGCAAGGAGACGGTGCAGAACCTGATGGCGGTGCGCTTCGGCAACGTGCTGTTCGAGCCGCTGTGGAATTCGCATTACATCGACCACATCCAGATCACCGTGGCCGAGACCGTCGGTGTCACCGGCCGCGGCAGCTACTACGACAAGTCCGGCGCGATGCGCGACATGGTGCAGAACCACCTGATGCAGCTCTTGTGCCTGATCGCGATGGAGCCGCCTTCGATCTATGACGCCGACACCGTGCGCGACGAGAAGCTCAAGGTGATCCGGGCGCTGCAGCCGGTCGAGCCGCACCAGATCGTCCGCGGGCAGTATGATGCATCGCGGGACGGCCCGAGCTACCGCGAGGATGCCGAGAACCCGCGCAGCTTCACCGAAAGCTTCGTGGCGTTGAAGTGCCACATCGCCAACTGGCGGTGGGCCAAGGTGCCGTTCTACATCCGCACCGGCAAGCGGATGAAGGCCCGGACCTCGGAAATCGCGGTGGTGTTCAAGGATCTCGGCCACACGATCTTCGAAGGCGACACCGCGCGGCACCGCAACATCCTGGTGATCCGTCTGCAGCCGAACGAGGGCATGGATCTTCAGGTCACCATCAAGGAGCCGGGTCCCGGCGGCATGCGGCTGATCGACGTGCCGCTCGACATGAGCTTCGCCGACGCGCTGGGGCCGGACCAGGAGACGCCCGACGCCTACGAGCGGCTGATCATGGACGTGATCCGCGGCAACCAGACGCTGTTCATGCGCGGCGACGAGGTCGAGGCCGCCTGGGCCTGGACCGACCCGATCATCAACGGCTGGGAAGGCCGCAACGACGTGCCCAAGCTTTACGACGCCGGCACCGCCGGGCCCGAGGACGCGATGATGCTGCTGCATCGCGACGGACGGAAATGGCGCGAAATCAAGGCCTGAGCCGGGTTTGAAACAGTCCGATGCGACGCGGTCGCGTTGCCAATAACAGGAGACACGGCATGGAATTCGTCGAGTACGCCGATGCCGAGATGATGATGATCGACCTCGCCGACCAGATCGCGAGCGAGCTGCGCTCGGCGATCTCGTCCGAGGGGCGCGCCAGCCTCGCGGTGCCCGGCGGCACCACGCCGGGGCCGATCTTCGACACGCTCTCGGCGGTCGAACTGGACTGGGACAAGGTGCATGTGCTGCTCAGCGACGAGCGCTGGGTGCCGGAAACCTCCGAGCGGTCGAATACCGGGCTGGTCAAGCGCCGGCTGTTGACCGGTCATGCCGCGGCGGCGCATTACCTGCCGCTTTACGCCGAGGCCGAGGCGCCGGAAGCCAGGCTCGCCGAGCTCGAGCAGAGCCTGGCGCCGCATCTGCCGCTGTCGGTGGTGTTGCTCGGGATGGGGGCGGACATGCACACCGCGTCGATCTTCCCGGGCGCCGACCGGCTTGACGAGGCGCTGAACGGCAGCGCGATCCTGGTGCCGATGCGGGCGCCGGGCGCGCCCGAGCCGCGGATCACCCTGTCGGCCAAGGTGCTGCGCGACGCGATGCGTTGCCATATCGTGATCATCGGCGCGGAAAAGCGCGCCGCATTGGAAAAAGCGCGCGAGTTGCCGCCCGAACAGGCGCCGGTCGCGGCGATCCTGCGCGACGCCACCGTGCATTGGGCGGAGAGCTGACAATGTGGAACGACCTCAAGGCCAAGGCGACCAAGGTCGCCGACCGGCGCATCGAAACCCTGTTCGACGGCGACGCCGGCCCGCTGCGGGCGCGTGAATTCTCGCTCAGCGTCGATGGCATGCTGTTCGACTACTCCAAGACCAACATCGACGGCGCGACCCGCGACGCGCTGATCGCGCTGCTCGACGCCAGCGATCTTGCCGGGCGCCGCGCCGCGATGTTCGACGGCGCAACGATCAACGAGACCGAGGGCCGGGCGGTGCTGCACACCGCGCTGCGCAATCTCGACGGCGGCCCGGTCGTGGTCGACGGGGCGGATGTGATGCCCGGCGTGCTGGACACGCTCGACCGGATGGAGCGCTTCGCCGAACGGGTGCGTTCCGGCGGTTTCACCGGGCAGGGCGGCGCGATCACCGACGTGGTCAACATCGGCATCGGCGGCTCGGATCTCGGGCCGGCGATGGCGGCGAAGGCGCTGGCGCCGTATCACGACGGGCCGCGCTGCCACTTCGTGTCGAACGTCGATCCGGCCGATATCGCCGACGTGCTATCGGCCTGCGATCCGGCGACGACGCTGGTGATCGTCGCCTCGAAGACCTTCACCACGATCGAGACGATGACCAACGCCCGTACCGCCAAGGCCTGGATGGGGCAGGCGGTGTCGGATCCGGCGGCGCAGTTCGCGGCGCTGTCGACCTCGGACGAAAAGACCGCCACTTTCGGCATCACGCTCGACCGGGTGTTCGGCTTCGAGGACTGGGTCGGCGGCCGCTATTCGATGTGGGGGCCGATCGGGCTGTCGCTGATGATCGCGATCGGCGGTGCCGCGTTCCGCGCCTTCCTGCGCGGCGGCCAGGCGATGGACCGGCACTTCCGCGACGCCGCCTGGCACGAGAACATGCCGGCGCTGCTGGCGCTGGTCGGGATCTGGCACAACCAGGTGCAGGGTCACGCGACCCGGGCGGTGCTGCCCTATGACAACCGGCTGGCGCGGCTGCCGGCCTATCTGCAGCAGCTCGAGATGGAGAGCAACGGCAAGCGGGTGTCGATGGATGGCAAGGAGCTCGCGATCGACAGCGGCCCGGTGGTCTGGGGCGAGCCCGGCACCAACGGCCAGCACGCCTTCTACCAGCTGATCCACCAGGGCACGCGGGTGGTGCCGTGCGAATTCATGGTCGCGGCGCAGGGCCACGAGGAAGGGCTCGAGCACCAGCACCGGCTGCTGATCGCCAACTGCCTGGCGCAGTCCGAAGCGCTGATGAAGGGCCGCAGCCTCGACGAGGCGCGGGCGATCATGGCGGCCAAGGGGCTGACGGGCGCCGAGCTCGACCGCCAGGCGCGGCACCGGGTGTTCCCGGGCAACCGGCCAAGCACCACGCTGGCCTATCCGCAACTGACGCCCGAGAGGCTCGGCCAGATCATCGCGCTCTACGAGCATCGGGTGTTCGTCGAGGGGGTGGTGCTCGGGATCAACTCCTACGACCAGTGGGGCGTCGAGCTCGGCAAGGAGCTGGCGACAGCGCTGCAGCCGGTGGTCGACGGCAGCGAAAGCGCCGCCGGCAAGGACGGCTCGACGGCGCAGCTCGTCGGGTTCCTGCGCGCCAACGGCGCCTGATCCGGTCAGCGCCTCGGGGCGGCAATGATAAGGGGCGGGCGCTTGCGCGTCCGCCCCGTGTG
>JBFGEI010000251.1:0-5138 GCA_041580155.1 Limimaricola sp. | reverse complement strand
GGGCTCATCGAAGCGGGCTCTGGCACATCGGCGCGGCGCTCCTAGATAAGAGGCAAATCCGACGCAGGAGGGAAACCCTATGGAAAAGATCACCAAGACCGATGCGGAATGGCGCGAACAGCTGTCCGACCTGGCCTACAAGGTCGCGCGCAAGCACGGCACCGAACGCGCCTTCAGCCATGATGACTTCCCGAAGGATCCCGGCGTGTTCGCCTGCGTCGGCTGCGGCCTGCCGGTGTTCGAGAGCCGGACCAAGTTCGACAGCGGCACCGGCTGGCCCAGCTTCTACGCGCCGATCGAACCCGAAGCGGTGGGCGAGCACACCGACCGCAGCTTCTTCATGAAGCGCACCGAGGTGCATTGCGCGCGCTGCGAATCGCATCTGGGTCACGTGTTCCCCGACGGGCCGGCCCCGACCGGACTGCGCTACTGCATCAATGGTGTGACGCTCGAATTCAAGGCCGCCGACGACGCGACCGACGACGCTGCCGGAGACAGCGCCGCCTGAGCCGTCACTCGTCGCCGCCCAGCACGCCGGCGGCATCGAAGTTGCCGGCCGCGCCGATCAGCTGACGCAGGAAGGTGCCACCCTCGACGGTGGAATCGGTGACCCTGCGCGACAGCGCGACGGCGCGGCCGTCCTCGAGCCCGAAGCGCTCGATGTTCGACACCGTGCCCTGCGGCGCGAAGCTGATCGCCAGCACTTCGCGCTGGATCTCTTCGGGCGCAAGAAAGCCGGACTGCCGGAAGGTGCTTTTCACGTAGTAATAGCTGGTCTGGTCCAGCACCCCGCCCGCGGTGGGGCGCCCGACCGCCGCCAGCACGCTTTCGCGGGTGTCGCGGCCGACCGCGATCTGCGACAGCACCTCGTCGGAGGGCGTGTAGCCGTGGTATTCCAGGGTCGGCGCGCAGGCGGTCAACGCCGCCAACGCCAGAACGGCCGCGCCGCGGCGGATCCCGCTGCCGATACGGTTCCGGCCGGTCAGTCTGCCCATCTGCGCTTGCCTCATGCTCTTGCTTCATGCCCTTGCGGCTTCTAAAGCGCTTACATCAAGCACCCCGCCGCTTTCAAGCAAGGAAGGATGCAGCCGCATGTCCGACACCGCCAACCTGCCCCGCCACATCGTCCGCCTGTCGGACCTGTCGCAGCGCCGCGACACCGAATTCCTGCTGACCCCGACCGAGCCGGAGCGCGCCGCGATCGCCGCCGAGCTGCGGATTCTCGGGCTGCGCAAGCTGCGGTTCTCGGCGCGGCTGACGCCCGAGGACCGGCGCGGCTGGCGGCTCGACGCGATGCTGGGCGCCACCGTGGTGCAAAGCTGCGTCGCCACGCTGGAGCCGGTGACCACCCGGATCGACGAAGGCGTGACCCGGCGCTACCTCGCCGATCTCGAGACGCCCGAGGCCTCCGAGGTCGAGATGCCCGAGGACGACACCATCGAGGCGCTGCCCGCCGCGCTCGATATCGCGGCGGTGATGATCGAGGCGCTGGCCCTGGCGCTGCCCGACTACCCGCGCGCCGAGGGCGCCGGCAGCGCCGAGATGTCGGTGTCCGAGCCGGGGGTCGAGCCGCTCACCGACGAGGCGCTGCGCCCGTTTGCCGGTCTTGCCGCGCTGCGCGACCGGATCGGCGGCAAAGAAAGCGACGAGGACACCGAAGACTGATCACCGGCCCCTTGTCTTTTCGAGCGGCCGCAGTATTTTCGCCGCCTCGCCAAGATCGCGGCTCGACACTCCGGGTCTTATCGCCTAAGACCCGCCGAACGTCGCAAGATTGACCCGTTACCGGGGCCTTGCGCCCACCCGCAAATCGGGTCCGGATCTCCGGGCCTACCTACTAGAGCCAGCTTACTTCGAGGTTGTGACATGGCCGTTCCGCAGAACAAGATTTCCAAGTCGCGCCGCAACATGCGTCGGGCCCACGATGGCCTGACCGGCGCGAACCCCAATGAATGCCCCAGCTGCGGAGAGCTCAAGCGCCCGCACCACGTCTGCCCGTCCTGCGGCAACTACGCCGATCGCGAAGTGATCGCGCAGGCTGCCCAGACCGATCTGGACGAAGACGCGGCGTAAGCCCGGTCCGGGCGACCCGGCCATGACCTTTGTTGCCCTTACGGCAGCATCGGTCGGCCAGGCCGGTGCGGCCATCGCCCGACCGTCTGGCGCAGCGACACCGGCGTGGCCGCTTGCCATGCCCAAAGCATCGGGGCCGAGATGACGGGCACGTCCAACCAAAGATCAATAGTGTTGTCGGTCGACGCCATGGGCGGCGACCAGGGCCCCGCCGCCGTCGCGGCCGGGGCGCAGCGCTTTCTGGCCGAAGATCCCGCGGCGCAGCTGTTGCTGCACGGCCCGCGCGAGATTCTCGAGCCGCTGGTCGCCAAGAACGACCAGGGTGGCCGGCTGCGGCTGGTCCACGCCCCCGACACCGTCGCGATGACCGACAAGCCGAGCCATGTGATGCGCAATGGCAAGTCGACCTCGATGTGGTCGGCGGTCGATGCGCTGCGTTCCGGCGCGGCCAGCGCCTGCGTCAGCTGCGGCAACACCGGCGCGCTGATGGCGGTGGCGATGCTGCGGCTGCGCAAGGCCGAGGGCGTCAACCGTCCGGCGATCGCCTGCCTGTGGCCGTCGCGCAACCCGCAGGGCTTCAACGTGATGCTCGATGCCGGCGCCGATATCCGCGCCGACCAGGACGACCTTCTGGCCTATGCGATGATGGGCACCTCCTACGCCCGCAACGGTCTTGGGCTGGCCCGGCCGCGGGTCGGTCTGCTGAACGTCGGAACCGAGGATCACAAGGGCCGCGCCGAACTGAAAGTCGCGTCCGACCTGATCGCGCGTGCGGCCGAAAAAGGCGATTTCGACTACGTCGGCTTCGTCGAGGGCGGCGATCTGCCATCGAACCGGGTCGACGTGATCGTCACCGACGGCTTCACCGGCAACGTCGCGTTGAAAACCGGCGAAGGCACCGCCACCCTGATTTCCGGTCTGCTGCGCGAGGCGTTCATGAAGACTCCCATGTCGCGCATCGGCGCGCTGCTCGCCAAATCGTCGCTCGGGCTGCTGAAGACCCGTATCGACCCGCGCCAGGTCAACGGCGGCGTGTTCCTCGGGCTGAATGGCATCGTGGTCAAGAGCCACGGCTCGGCGGACGCCACCGGCGTCGCCGCGGCGCTGAGCCTGTCGGCGCGGCTGGCCCGGTCGGACTTCTCCGAGCGGCTGGCCAACCGGATGGCGGGCGTCGCGACGCTGTCGCAGGACAGTGCCGCCGCGGCGGAGGCCCGGGCATGACCCTGCGCGCCACCATTCGCGGCGTCGGCCATTACCTGCCCGAGCGGGTGATGCAGAACGCCGAATTCGAAAGCATCCTCGACACCACCGACGAATGGATCCGGTCGCGTTCGGGGATCGAACGGCGCCACATCGCCGCCCCCGGACAGGGCACGTCGGACCTGGCGACCCGCGCCGCCCGCGCGGCGCTGGCCGACGCCGGCCTGACCGCCGACGACGTCGACGCCATCGTGCTGGCGACCTCGACCCCGGATCTCACCTTCCCCTCGGCCGCGACCATGGTGCAGCACGAGCTGGGCATGACGCATGGCTTCGCCTTCGACGTCCAGGCGGTCTGCGCCGGCTTCGTCTACGCGCTGACCACCGCCAACGCGCTGATCCTCACCGGCCAGGCCCGCCGGGTGCTGGTGATCGGCGCCGAGACCTTCAGCCGGATCATCGACTGGACCGACCGCTCGACCGCGGTGCTGTTCGGCGACGGCGCCGGCGCGCTGCTGCTCGAGGCGGTCGAAGGCGACGGCACCGCGGCGGATCGTGGCATCCTGTCGACCGACCTGAATTCCGACGGCCGGCACCGCGACATTCTCTATGTCGACGGCGGCGTGTCGACCGGCGCCACCGGGGTGCTGAAGATGGAAGGCAAGGAAGTGTTCCGCCACGCCGTCGAGAAGCTGGCGCAGACCGCGCATCTGGCGCTCGACAAGATCGGCCTCGGCGCCGCCGACGTCGATTGGGTGGTGCCGCATCAGGCCAACATCCGGATCATCCAGGCCACCGCCAAGAAGCTGGGCCTGTCGATGGACAAGGTGGTGGTGACGGTGCAGGACCACGGCAACACCTCGGCGGCCTCGATTCCGCTGGCGCTGTCGGTCGGCAAGGCGCGCGGCCAGATCCGGCCCGGCGACCTGGTGGTCACCGAGGCGATCGGCGGCGGGCTGGCCTGGGGCTCGGTGGTTCTGCGCTGGTGACGCCGCCGGCCCCGGCCGAGCTGCATGACCCATGCCCCTGACATTGACTTGAAAATACCGCAGGCACTATGGTTGCGCAAAGCATGGGGGTCGTGATGGCGGACAAGACATTGACGCGGATGGATCTGGCCGAGGCCGTGCACGAAGAGGTCGGGCTGTCGCGCAACGACAGCGCCGAGCTGGTCGAGTCGGTGCTGCGGCACATCTCGGATTCGCTGGTCGCCGGCGAACAGGTCAAGATCAGCTCGTTCGGCACGTTTTCGGTGCGCGACAAGGCGGCCCGGGTCGGCCGCAACCCCAAGACCGGGGAAGAGGTGCCGATTCTGCCGCGCCGGGTCCTGACCTTCCGGTCCTCGCATCTGATGAAGGACCGCGTGGCCGCCGGCAACCGGAGCTGAGCGCCCGGATGGCCAAGTCTGCCCACGCGTTTCGCACCATCAGCGAAGTGTCGACCGCGCTCGACACCCCGGCCCATGTCTTGCGGTTCTGGGAAAGCAAGTTCCCGCAGATCCGGCCGGTCAAGCGCGCCGGCGGGCGGCGCTATTACCGGCCCGAGGACCTGGCGCTGCTCGGCGGCATCAAGGTGCTGCTGCACGACGAGGGCATGACCATCAAGGGCGTGCAGAAGATGCTGCGCGAAAAGGGCGTGCGCCACGTCGCCGACCGCGCCGATTTCACCGAGGACGAGCTGGCCGAAACGCTGGGCGCCGTGGCGGCGCAGGCCGCGCCGGCCAACATAGACGAGTCGATCGGCCTGCGGATTCCGCAAGACGCCGACGAGGTGACCGACGACTGGCTGGCCGAACCGGTCCGGCGCGCCCCGAGGCAACCGGCATGGGCCGCGGGCTTCGCCGAGGCGTCGGAGTCCGAGGATGC
>JBFGEI010000250.1:0-5160 GCA_041580155.1 Limimaricola sp. | reverse complement strand
GGGGCCGGCGCGACGCCTGAAATCAGGACTTGCCGGAAGTCGGGGTCGTCGCGGGTTTCGCCGCGGCGGCGTCCGAAGGCTTGCCGTTGAACTGCGCCGCCGGGGCCTTGTTGGCCAGGACCGCGAAGGGGGTCGACGCGGTCTTGGCCGGAGCCTTGTCTGCAGTCTTGTCGGTCGCCGTGGCGGCCTGCGGCGCGGTGGCCGGGACCGCCTTGGCGTCCGCCGGTTTCGCGTCCGCGGTCTTTGCGGCCGGGGTCGGCGCAGCGTCCGCGGTCTCGGTCTTGGCGGCCGGTTGCGGCGCCGCGGCCGGCTTGGCGTCGGCCTTGGCGGTCTCGGGCTTGGCATCGACCTTGGCGGCCGGTGCGGCGGCCTTGGGAGCCTCCGGCTTGGTCTCGGTCGACGCCGCGTTCGGCTTGGCGTCGGCCTCGGCGGCATCGGCTGCCGGCTTCGGGTCCTGCTTGGCGGCCGGTTCCGCTGCCGATTTGGCGGCCGGCGCCGTCGTGGTCTTGGCGGCCTTGACCTTGGCGGGCTTGGGCGCGGCTTTCGCGGCCGGCTTGGCCGCGACCTTGGCGACGGGCTGCGCTTCGGCCTTGGTCGCCGGCTTCGACGGGGTGGTCGGCGCGTCGGAGTTGGCGTCGATGAACGCCAGCACCAGCGGCCGGATGTTGTTGCGCCAGCTGCCGCCGGCGAAGATGCCGTAATGCCCGGCGCCCGGCTCCAGATGCGCCGCCTTCTTGCTCTCGGGCAGGCCGGTCAGCAGGTCGAGCGCCGCGAGGCACTGGCCCGGGGCCGAGATGTCGTCGTTCTCGCCCTCGACCACCTTCACCGCCACCGAAGTGATCTTGCCGATGTCGATCCGGCGGCCGTCGACGGTGAACGCGTTGCGGGCGATCTCGCGGTTCTTGAACACCCGGTCGACCGTCGAGAGGTAGAACTCGGCGGTCATGTCCATCACCGCGAGGTATTCGTCGTAGAACTGGTTGTGCTTGTCCTGATCGGCGGCGTCGCCCTGCGCGACCCGGAAGATCTGGTCGGTGAAGGCCTGCGCGTGCGACGAGCCGTTCATCGCGATGAACGACGCGAGCTGCAGCAGCCCGGGGTAGACCTGCCGGCCAACGCCCTTGTACTTGAATCCGACCCGCTGGATCATCGAATGCTCGAGCTGGCCCATGGTGATCCGGCGGCCGAAGTCGGTCACGTCGGTCGCCGCGGCATCGGGATCGATCGGCCCGCCGATCAGCGTCAGGCTGCGCGGCTGCGCCGCGGGCGAATCCTCGGCCAGCAGCGCGGTCGCGGCCAGCGTCAGCGGCGCCGGCTGGCACACCGCGATGACGTGCAGGTCGGGGCCGAGGTGGCGCATGAAGTCGACCAAGTAGCTGGTGTAGTCCTCGACGTCGAACTTGCCCTCGCTGGCCGGGATGTCGCGGGCGTTGTGCCAATCGGTGACATGCACGTCGCAATCGGGCAGCAGGCTGATCACCGTCTTGCGCAGCAGCGTGGCGTAGTGGCCGGACATCGGAGCAACCAGCAGGACGCGACGTTTCGGCGGTTTTCTGCCGGGGGTTGTGAAGCGGATCAGGTCGCCGAACGGCCGCTTGACCAGGGTCTCGATCTTGATCGGGTGGTCCTTGCCGTCGCTGCCGGTGACCGAGGGGATTCCCCAGTCTGGCTTGACGACCATGCGGGCGTAGGTGCGCTCGGTCACCTCGCCCCAGGCGGCGAGGATCTGCACCGCCGGGTTGGCGGTCATCGCCATCGCGGGGTAGGACCCGAAGGCGCGCGCGGTCGCACCCAACCACTGGTGGGTGTTCCGCGCACTTTCCATCAGGTCGTAGGTCAGCGTATACTTCATTGGATTGCTCCGGGCTGGTTTCAGGGATCCGCCGGGATCCCGCCGACCCCGGATGACACGCGGGATGCCCTCCCCGACAGGCCACATGCTGCGCTTGCAAACTAGGGCGTGGGAGGTCGAATGACAACTAAAGAGACGACAGGTAACACGACGGACGACGCGGCGGAGCAATCCGCGGCGGCGCGCCTCGAGCAGAATCTTGGCCGGATCGAGACCCTGACCCAACGCCTGGTTGCGGCGATGGCGCAGGGCCGTCAGGTGCGCCCCGCGTTGCAGGGGCCCAGCCACGACCTCTACCTGAAGGCCGCCGGCGCCTACTGGGCCGAGATGGTGCAGAACCCCGCCAAGCTGATCGAGCACCAGGTGGGCTATTGGGGCAAGACGCTCAAGCATTACGCCGAGGCACAGCAGCAGATCGTGCAGGGCAAGGCCAACTCGCCCGAGCAGGTCGCCCCGGCCGACCGCCGCTTCGCCAACCCGCTGTGGTCGACAAACCCTTGGTTCAATTACATCAAGCAGCAGTATCTGATGAACGCCGAGGCGGTGCGCGACGCGGTCGCCGGGATCGAGGGGCTCGACCCGCGCGAACGGCGCCGGCTGGATTACTTCAGCGGCCAGATCATCGACATGTTCAGCCCGGCCAACTTTCTTGCCACCAACCCCGAGGCGCTGCAGCGCGCGGTCGAGACCGAGGGCCAGAGCCTGATCTCCGGGCTCGAGAACCTGGTGCGCGACCTCGAGGCCAACAAGGGCGATCTCGTGGTCACCCTGTCGGACAGCAGCGCCTTCGAGGTCGGCGGCAACCTGGCGACGACGCCGGGCGAGGTGGTGTATCGAAACCACATGTTCGAACTTATTCAATACGCGCCCAGCACCGACCAGGTGCACGCGACTCCGCTGGTGCTGTTCCCGCCCTGGATCAACCGATTCTACGTGCTTGATCTCAAGCCGCAGAACAGCCTGATCAAGTGGATCGTCGACCAGGGCTACACGCTGTTCGTGGTCAGCTGGGCCAACCCCGACGCCAGCTACGCCGACATCTCGATGACCGACTACGTCGAGGACGGCTACCTGCGCGCGATCGAGGAGGTGAAGGCGATCTGCGACGTGCCGAAGGTCAACGCGATCGGCTACTGCATCGCCGGCACCACGCTGGCGCTGACATTGGCGGTGCTGAAGGCGCGCGGCGACAAGTCGGTGAATTCGGCGACCTTCTTCACCACGCTGACCGACTTTTCCGACCAGGGCGAGGTCGGGGTGTTTCTCGACGACGACTTCGTCGACGGCATCGAGGCCGAGGCCAAGGCCTCTGGCGTGCTCGACAGCTTCTTCATGTCGCGGACCTTCTCGTATCTGCGGGCCAACGACCTGATCTACCAGCCGGCGATCCGCAGCTACATGATGGGCCAGCCGCCGCCGGCCTTCGACCTGCTGTACTGGAACGGCGACGGCACCAATCTGCCGGCGACCATGGTGGTCGAGTATCTGCGCGGGCTGTGCCAGAAGGACCTTCTGGCGACCAGCGGCTTCGAGGTCGCCGGGATCCGCGCCAAGCTGGCCGATGTCACCGTGCCGCTGTTCGCGGTGGCCTGCGAAAGCGACCACATCGCGGCCTGGCCGTCGAGCTGGCGCGGCGTCGACAAGATGGGATCGAAGGACAAGACCTTCGTGCTGTCGGGGTCGGGTCACATTGCCGGCATCGTCAACCCGCCGAGCCGCAAGAAATACGGACACTGGACCAATGACGGCGCCGCCGACAGCCCCGAGGCCTGGCGCGCCGCGGCGCAGAAGCACGAGGGATCGTGGTGGCCGCTCTGGGCCGACTGGCTGGCCGGTCGTTCGGGCAAGAAGATCGAGGCCCGCGCCCCCGGCGGACCCAAGCATCCGCCGCTCGCGCCGGCGCCGGGCCGCTATGTCGTCGACGGGCGCCTGGAAGAAAAAGACGCCGGATGAGGGGCTTGGAGCGGCTTCGGCCGCTCCGCCTGACGCTGCGGAAGAAAAATCATGCTGCAGCGCAGAAAAAACTTGAAATGCTGCGATGCAGCATGCATATTCAGCTCACGAGTTCAAAGCGGGGCCAAGTGCTTCCGCACCATCTAGGAAGGACCCACGACATGGCAAACGCCCAGGATTTCACCGCTGTTTTCAAAGACATGATGGGTTCGTTCCCCGTCGACACCAAGAACATGGAAGAGGTCTTCAAGAACCAGTCGACGCTGGCCGAGAAGATGTCCGCCGCGACCCTCGAAGCCGCCCAGAAGTCGACCCAGCTGTCGGCCAAATGGACCCAGGACACCCTCGCCAAGTTCGGTGAAGTGACCCGCGCCAAGTCCGAGCCCGCCGACTACGCCAAGTCGATGAGCGACTTCGCCTCGGCCTCCGCCGAAGCCGCCTCCGAGCACATGGCCGCCTTCGCCGAGATCGCCAAGAAGCTGCAGACCGAGACCCTCGAGCTGATGCTCTCGGCCGGCAAGGACATGAGCGACGACATGACCGCCGCCGCCAAGAAGGCCGGCGCCGACCTGACCGCCGCCTCGAAGAAAGCCGCGACGAACACTCCGGCGAAGTAAGCCGCGCTGCGGCACGGTCCGAGAGACCCGGAGGGCGGGCTGCCATGCGCAGCTCGCCCTTTCTTTTTGCGAAACACCGCCCTAGGCTTTGCTGCAGCGCATCAATCCGAGGGGGACCCGCGATGGCCGAGACCGCAAAGCCACTACTGATCAAGCGCTATGCCAGCCGCCGTCTCTACAACACCGAGACCAGCGACTACGTGACGCTGGAAGACATCGCCTCGTTCATCCGCGAGGGCCGCGAGGTCCAGATCGTCGATCTCAAGTCCGGCGACGACCTGACCCGGCAATACCTGCTGCAGATCATCGCCGAACACGAAAGCCGCGGCGAGAGCGTGCTGCCGGTCGACGTGCTGACCGACCTGGTGCGCAGCTACACCACCCAGGCCAGCTCGGTGGTGCCACAATTCCTTGCCGCCAGCTTCGAGATGCTGCGCAACGGCCAGTCGAAGATGATGGAGAACATGACTAAGGTGTCGCCGATGGGGCAGATGCCGTGGTTCGACGCGATGCGTGCCCAGCAGCAGGCCTTCTTCAAGGCGATGACCGGCGGCATGATCGGCAGCACCGGTCCGACGCCCGAGAACGGCGACAAGGATCAGAATCTCAAGGACATCAAGAAGCAGCTCGCCGAGCTGCAGGCCAAGCTGTCGAAGCTCGGCCAGTAACGCGCCGGCCGCCGGTCGGCGCTTTACTGGCCCAGCTTCGACAGCTTGGCCTGCAGCTCGGCGAGCTGCT
>JBFGEI010000249.1:0-5164 GCA_041580155.1 Limimaricola sp. | reverse complement strand
CGTAATGTTCTTCGCCGCCATCCTCGGGGCGGAACACGTGCAGCCGGCCCATGTCGGCCGCCGCCATCGGCAGTCGCGCCGCGGCGACCGGGGCGTAGGCCGGGGTTACGGCGGGCGGCAGCGGCAGGTCGATCCGGGTCAGGTCCTGCGTCGCGGCAAAGCCCGGCGCGTCGTCGAGATCGAGCACCAGCGCCGCCGGCAGCAGCCGCGCCGCCTTGACCAGCGCGATCGCCGCCCGGTGCAGCACGGCGTCGCCGTCGCGGGCGCTGCGCAGCGGGCCCTTCATCGGGGCGTTGAGATCGCCCGACGGGTCGGCGACGGCGCGGATCCAACCGCAATCGGCGTCCGGCGGCAGGATCACGCGTGCCAGATCGCCGTCGTAGGCCCTGGCCCGCAGCGTCTGCGCCCGGCGCCCGGTGATCGCCAGCACCGGGGTGCCACCAAGGCCCCGAAGCGCCGCCAGCCGCGCCGGCACCGCGGTTTCGGCCGCCAGCATCAGCGCGCCGCCTTCGGCGCCCGACAGCACCACCGGCACGCCCATGCGCAGATCGGCAAGCGCCCGGGCGCGGCGTTCGGTGGGATCGGGGCTGAACTGCATCGCTGATCCTCTGTCGCGGTCATGCGGCATGCGCGCTATACTGGTGATGCGACACGTGCGGGGTGAAACAAACGCCCGATTTCCGACAACTCGACGTGACACCGCTGCAGGAAACTTGCGGCACAGGTAACGGTTATACATGTGCATTTCCAGAGGCACGGAGGGACCCATGGCACAACTTAGGAAGATCCTGCTGGTCGACGACGAGGATGACCTGCGCGAAGCGCTGAGCGAGCAGCTGGTGATGACCGAGGATTTCGACGTGTTCGAGGCCGGCAACGGCCACGATGCGATGGCGCAGGTCAAGGCCGGTCTGTTCGACCTGGTGATCCTCGATGTCGGCCTGCCCGATACCGATGGCCGCGAGCTTTGCCGGCTGATGCGCAAGCAGGGCGTCAAATGTCCGATCGTGATGCTGACCGGGCACCAGACCGACAGCGACACCATCCTCGGCCTCGATGCCGGGGCCAACGACTACATCACCAAGCCGTTCAAGTTCCCGGTGCTGCTGGCCCGGATCCGGGCCCAGCTGCGCACCCACGAGCAATCCGAGGACGCGGTGTTCCAGCTTGGGCCGTACAGCTTCCGCCCGGCGCAGAAGATGCTGGTGACCGAGGACGACCGGAAAGTGCGGTTGACCGAAAAGGAAACCAACATCCTCAAGTTCCTGTACCGCGCCTCGGAAGGCGTGGTGCCGCGCGACGTGCTGCTGCACGAGGTCTGGGGCTACAACGCGGGCGTGACCACCCACACGCTCGAGACCCATATCTACCGGCTGCGGCAGAAGATCGAACCGGATCCGTCGAATGCCCGCCTGCTGGTGACCGAAACCGGCGGCTACCGTCTGGTGTCCTGAGCCCGGGTTTCCGGTCTCCGACATCTTCGGGAACCGGATCGCGACAGCGGTGTTCACCCTTCGAAGCCCTCGGTGGCGGGGTCACGCCACCACCTCCCTGTTGGACTCAAGGCCGGGCCTCGTGCCCGGCTTCTTTTTGCCCGCAATCGGCACGTGCGGGGTGCGGTCAGCCCGCGGCGGCTGGCGCTTCGGGGATCGGAAACACCAGGTCATAGGCCCAGTTGAACGCGAAGGCGTAGACCAGGTAGAAGCCGGCGAACGACAGGTCGATCAGGAAGGCCTGCGCCAGGCTGACGCCGAGGTACAGGGCCACGAAGGGCATCAGCACGACCAGCAGCCCGGCCTCGAACAGCACCGCGTGAATCACCCGAAGCGCCGGGGTCTTGCGGGTATGCCCGGCGATCCGCAGCCGGATCCGGTCGAACATCAGGTTGTAGCCGTAGTTCCAGACGGTGGCGACGGTGGCGCTGACCACCGCGACGGCGCCGATGTCGTGCACCGGCATGTCGAAGGCCCAGCCGACGAGCGGCGCGACGATCAGCAGCCCGATGATCTCGAAGCTGAGCGCGTGGCGGATCCGGTCCAGGGTGGTGCGCATGACGGTCTCTCCGGTTCTCGGGTCGTCCCGAACTGATGCCCGACATCGGGGGGAGGTCGTCCTCGCGCTGCGGCCAGACATAAGCCGTCGGCGGGGCGGGACAAGCCCCCCTGGCACGGCCGGGCCGCGATTGCCTTGGACCTTGCCGGGGCCGGGGGCTAGGCTGGGGAGGCGGCCCGTACGTGGCGCGCGAAGCGAGGAGTTGCCCAGTGTTCGACACCAGATCCGCCCTTGGCGCCGCCGCGATCGCCGCCGCGCTGGCCTGCGCCGGCCCGGCGTCGGCCGAAGCCGCCGGGGCGGTCGAAACGCTTCGGGTCAACAACCGGTCGGGCTTCACGCTGGTGCAGATGTTCGCGTCGCCGGTGACCGACGAATACTGGGGCGACGACGTGCTGGGCGATTTCGTCGTGCCATCGGGGCGGCATGCTTCGATCACCATCCGCAACGTGACCCAGTGCAACTACGACATGCTGATGGTGTTCGACGACGGCGACGTGCTGACCGAGGTCGTCGACGTCTGCAACACCGAGACCTATACCATCAAGCCCTGAGGCCGGGGCAGGGGTGGCGCCTGCCGGTGCCGGGCGTTAGCTTGCGCGGCGCTGCAACGGAGAACCGCATGGCCTTTACCCTCGCCACCTGGAACATCAATTCGGTCCGCCTGCGCGAGCCGCTGGTGACGCGCCTGCTGGTCGACGAGGCGCCCGACGTGCTGTGCCTCCAGGAGTGCAAGAGCCCGGTCGAGAAGATCCCGTTCGACGCCTTCGCGGCGCTGGGCTACCGGCACATGATCGCGCGCGGCCAGAAGGGCTACAACGGCGTGGCGATCCTGTCCAAGACGCCGATCGCCGAGGTGTCGGCGCATGACCACGCGCAACTCGGCCACGCGCGGCACATCGCCGGCCAGCTCGAGAACGGGGTGACGATCCACAACTTCTACGTCCCGGCCGGCGGCGACCTGCCGGACCGCGAGGTGAACGAGAAGTTCGGCCAGAAGCTCGATTACCTGACCCAGATGCGCGACGAGTTCCACCTGAACCGCCCGGCGCGGTCGATCCTGGTCGGCGACCTCAACATCGCCCCGCGCGAGGACGACGTCTGGAACCACAAGCAGCTGCTGAAGATCGTCAGCCACACCCCGGTCGAGACCGATCACCTGGCGCAGGTGCAGGCGGCCGGCGATTGGGTCGACGTGACCCGGCAGGACATTCCCGACGGCCAGCTGTATTCCTGGTGGTCGTATCGCGCCAAGGATTGGGAGACGGCGGATCGCGGCCGCCGGCTCGATCATGTCTGGGCCACCTCGGACATCGCCGCGGCAGGCCATTCGAGCCGGGTGCTGAAGGCGGCCCGCGGCTGGGAGCAGCCCAGCGACCACGCGCCGGTGTTCGCCAGCTTCGATCTCTAGCGGTCAGCCGGGTCCCGCGGCCCCCGGCGCATCGTCGTGCCGCCGCCGCCCGACGCCGGACCCGGTAAAGCCGGACCGCGCGGCCTTTGCCCTTGGCGTTGCGGTCGCGGGGGCACATATAGTCGCTCAAGCCCCGGGTCCGGCGTCGGACCCGACCAGATTTGCCAGAAGGAGCCCGCCATGCTCGGTTTGCAGGACAGCCCGACCGCCGCCGCCGCCAAGGATCTGATCATCGACGGCAGCGATGCCGGCTTCATGAAGGACGTCATCGAGACCTCGAAGACGGTGCCGGTGATCGTCGATTTCTGGGCGACGTGGTGCGGCCCGTGCAAGACCCTCGGCCCGGCGCTCGAGGCGGCGGTGACCAAGGCCGGCGGCAAGGTCCGGATGGTCAAGATCGACGTCGACAAGAACCAGGCCTACGCCGGCCAGCTGCAGGTCCAGTCGATCCCGACGGTCTATGCCTTCTGGCAGGGGCAGCCGGTCGACGGCTTCCAGGGCGCGCTGCCCGGCTCCGAAATCGAGGCCTTCGTGAACAAGCTGGTCGCGCTGGGCGGCGGTGCCGACGACGACGGCGGTCTCGCCGAGGCGATCGAGGCGGCCGAGACGATGCTTGCCGAGGGCGATGCCGCCGGTGCCGCCGAGGTGTTCGGCGCGATCCTTCAGGAAGACGGCGACAACGCCGCGGCCTACGCCGGTCTGGCGCGGGCGCACCTGGCGCTGGGGCAGCTCGACCAGGCCGAGGCCGTGCTGAACGGCGCCCCCGCCGCGATCGCCCGCAGCCCCGAGCTGGACGCGGCGCATGCCCAGCTGAACCTGGCGCGGCAGGCCGCCGGCGCCGGTCCGGTCGCCGATCTGCGCGCCCGGGTCGAGGCCGACCCGGCCGATCTGCAGGCCCGGTTCGACTTGGCGACGGCGCTGCACGCGCATGGCGAGGTCGAGGCGGCGGTGTCGGAGCTGCTGGAGCTGTTCCGCCGCGATCGCGAGTGGAACGACGGCGCAGCGAAAGCCCAGCTTTTCACCATTTTCGAGGCGCTGCCGGGCAAGGATCCGATCGCACTGGCCGGTCGGCGCCGGCTGTCGTCGATGATATTTGCCTGACGTCCGCGGAGGGCTAGGTGCAGTAGCATGATTTCAGTCGCAGACCTGCCGGATACCATCCCGATCTTCCCGCTTCCGGGCGCGTTGCTGCTGCCGCGCTCGCGGCTGCCGCTGCACATCTTCGAGCCGCGCTACCTGGCGATGCTGGACGACGTGCTGAAAACGCCGGACCGGTTGATCGGAATGATCCAGCCCTACGAGACCCCGTCGGGCGAAACCCGGCTGCATTCGATCGGCTGCGCCGGGCGGCTGACCGCGTTCTCGGAAACCGAGGACGGGCGCTACATGGTCACCCTCTCGGGAGTGTCGCGGTTCCGGCTGCGCGGCGAGGTCGAGGGGTTCACCCCATACCGCCGCTGCGAGGTCCGCTGGGACGGCTTCGCCCGCGACATGGGACCGGTCGAATCCGACCCGGGGTTCTCTCGCGACCGGTTCATGACGCTGCTCAGCCGGTTCTTCGAAGACCGTGGCCTGTCGACCGACTGGGACGGGCTGCGCGAGGCCGAGGACGAATTGCTGATCAACTCGCTGTCGATGCTGTGCCCGTTCGACAGCGAGGAACGCCAGGCGCTGCTCGAGTCACCGACGCTTCAGGCCCGGCGG
>JBFGEI010000248.1:0-5167 GCA_041580155.1 Limimaricola sp. | reverse complement strand
TCCTCCATCAGCTCGGCCCAGCCGGCGTGGTGGTACAGGTGCCGGGCGACCAGCGGGATGTCGATGTCGCGGCTTTCGCGGATCGGCTTGCCGTTGTCGAGGCTCTCGAGCACCGACAGGAACCGGGCGTGCTGCTGCACGTGCCGGGCCAGCGCGTAGAGGTATTTCGCGCGCTCGTGGCCGGGCAGGGCGGCCCAGCCGGGCTGCGCCTTGCGGGCCGCCTTCACGGCGGCGTCGACGTCGTCGTCGCTGCCTTGGGTGACCCGGGCAAGATGCTCGGCGCTGGCCGGGGCGGCGACCTCGAAGGTGTCGCCCGGCGCGGTGAAGGCGCCGTCGATGAAGTGGCCGAAGCCCGCCTCATGCCGCTTCAACCAGGCGCGGACGATCTTGCTGTCCTCGGGGGCGGGTCCGTAATCCATGCTGTTCAGGATATCCGTGATGTCGTTCATGGCGCGCCCTCCCTCAGGCAAGCGAATGGCGGTGGGCTGCGGCGTAGCGGCCGGTGACATGGTGTTCGAGCTGGCGTTCGATGTCGCCGAGCATCGACGACGCGCCCAGCCGGAACAGGTCCGGCTCGAGCCAGTCGCGGCCCAGCTCTTCCTTCATCAGCACCTGCCAGGCGATCGCGTCCTTGGCGGTCTTCATGCCGCCGGCCGGCTTGAAGCCGACCTTGTGGCCGGTGATCTCGCCGTAGTCGCGCAGCGCCCGCACCATGGTCAGCGACACAGGCAGCGTGGCGTTGACGCCTTCCTTGCCGGTCGAGGTCTTGATGAAGTCGGCGCCGGCCTGCATCGCCACCATCGAGGCGGAATGCACGTTGCGCAGCGTCGCGATGTCGCCGGTGGCGAGGATCGCCTTCAGATGTGCCGCGCCGCAGGCCTCGCGCATCGCCGCGACCTCGTCGTAAAGCGCGTTCCACTCGCGCTTCAGCACGTGCTCGCGGGTGATCACGATGTCGATCTCGTCGGCGCCCTGATCCACGGTCCAGCGGATTTCCTCGAGCCGCAGGTGCAGCGGCATCAGGCCGGCCGGAAAGCCGGTGGCGACCGAGGCGACCGGAACGCCGGTGCCGCGCAGCGCGCGCACCGCGTGCGGCACCATGGTCGGGTAGACGCAGACCGCGCCGGTGGTCAGCGGCATCTCCGACAGGCCGAGCCCGTCGAGGATCTGCGGCGCGATCGGCTGCCGCGCCTTGGCGCAGAGCCGAGACACCCGGCCTTCGGTGTCGTCACCGGCCAGCGTGGTCAGGTCGATGCAGCGGATCGCGTTGATCAGCCAGGCGGCCTGGTAGGCCTTCTTCACGCTGCGGCGCGTGGTCAGGGTCCCGGCGCGTCGTTCGGCGGCGGCGCGGTTGACCGCGTGCCCCTCGAACATCGACGCGTCGAGCGGAATCCCCGGGTTGCGGGCGTGGTTCGCAAGGCTCGACTGCGGATCGGGCAGCGCGGCTGTGGTCATCGGGCAAGCTCCGGCCGTTGAATACTGCCGGAATGTCTAGCAGATCGTGACGCTCTGCATAGAGTCTCGCGACGGAACCCTTGCGCCGCGCCGGTTTCCGCGGCTGCAATTGCCCGCCCCGCGGGTCGATATTCGCGCCTCAGGGGAGAATCAGCTCCGGGTGCCGGTTGACGTCCTTGTACAGCAGGTAGCGGAACGGCCGGTCTCCGGTGGCGACGCAGGCTTGCGGGCAGAACGCCCGCAACCACATGAAATCGCCGGGTCCGACCTCGACCCAGTCGCGGTTCAGCAAGTAGCGCGCCGTGCCCTCCAGCACGTAGAGCCCGTGCTCCATCACATGGGTCTCGGCGAAGGGAATCCGGCCGCCGGGTTTGAAGGTCACGATGTTGACATGCATGTCGTGGCGCAGGTCGGCCGGGTCGGCAAAGCGGCTCGTGGCCCAGGCGTCGGTGCCGGGCATGAACACCGGCGCGGTGTCGGCGTCGCTGGTCAGTATCGGATCCGGCGGGGTCAGGCCATTGGCCGGCTGCCAGCGCTTGCGGATCCAGTGCAGCCGCAGCGCGGCGTCGCCGGTGGCGCGCAGCGCCCAGTCGCGGCCGGGCGGAACATAGGCATAGCTGCCGGGCTGCAGATCATGCGCCACGCCGTCGAGCGTCAGCCGGCCGGTGCCCTGGGCCACGAAGATCCCGGCCTCGGCGCCCCGGTCCGGTTCCGGGCTGTCCGAGCCGCCGCCAGGCGCCACCTCGACCGCGTATTGCGCGAAGGTTTCCGCGAAACCGGTCAGCGGCCGCGCGATGATCCAGGCTCGGCTGGCGTCCCAGCCCGGCAGCAGGCTGGCGGTGATGTCGCGCATCGTGCCGGCCGGGATGAAGGCATAGGCAGGGGTGAACACCGCGCCGGCCGCGTCCGGATCGTCGTCGAGCGGCGGCAGCCCGCCCGGCGGAAACGCGTAGAAACTCATGGCCGCGCTCCTGCGTCGGAAGGGAAGAGGATCGCGGCGCTCATTTCAGCGCCTCGCGCAGCCGCAGCTCGGCGATGCGTTCGACCTGGGCGCAGGCGGTGGCGAATTCGGTGTCGCGGTCGTGGCCGATCCGGGTCTCGAAGGCGCGCAGGATGCCGTCCTTGTCGTGGTCGCGCACCGCGATGATGAACGGGAAGCCGTGCCGCGCCACGTATTCGGTGTTCAGCGCCTCGAACCGGTCCCGCTCGGCGTCGGTAAGCGCATCGAGCCCGGCGCTGGCCTGCTCGGCGCTGCTGTCGTCGGTGAGCCGCCGCGCCTGCGCCAGCTTGCCGGCAAGGTCGGGGTGCGATTGCAGCACCACCAGCCGCTCGGCCGGGGTGGCGCTGCGGAACGCCCGCGCCAGCGCGTTGGCCAGCCCGGCGGGACGGTCATGCGCCGGGCCAAGCTCCAGCGCCCAGGCACGATCGGCGACCCAGGGCGAATGTTCGTAGATGCCGCCGAAGCGGCCGACGAAATCGTCGCGCTGCATCGCCGAGGGCCGCAGCCGGCGCCGCGGCGGGTGGGTCGCCGCCCAGTGCCGGGCGATGTCGATCCGGCGCGGGAACCAGACGTCGTCGAACCGTTGCGCATAGTCGAGGAACCGCTGCAGCCCGGCGATCTTGCCGGGACGGCCGATCAGCCGGTTGTGCAGCCCGATCGACATCATCTTGGCATGGCCCGACTGGCCTTCGGCGCGCAGCACGTCGAGGCTGTCCTTGAGATAGCTGAAGAACTGCTCGCCGGTGATGTAGCCGGGCGCGGTGGCAAAGCGCATGTCGTTGGCTTCGAGCGTGTAGGGAATCACCAGCTGGTCGCGGTCGCCTGCTTCGATCCAATGCGGCAGGTCGTCGTCATAGGTGTCCGAGATCCAGTCGAAGCCGGCCTCGGCGGTCAGCCGCAGCGTGTTGATCGAACAGCGGCCGGTGTACCAGCCGGTCGGCCGGGCGCCGGTGACCTCGGTGTGCAGCCGGATCGCCTCGGCGATGGCGGCGCGCTCCTCGGCTTCGGGCATGTTCTTGTGTTCGACCCATTTCAGCCCGTGCGACGCGATCTCCCAATCGGCGGCGCGCATCGCGGCGACCTGCTCGGGGCTGCGCGCCAGCGCGCTGGCGACGCCGTAGACGGTGACCGGGATGCCGCGGCCGGTGAATTCGCGGTGCAGCCGCCAGAACCCGGCGCGGGCGCCGTAGTCGTAGATCGACTCCATGTTCCAGTGCCGCTGGCCCGGCCAAGGCTGGGCGCCGGCGATGTCGGACAGGAACGCCTCGGAGCCGGCGTCGCCGTGCAGCAGGCTGTTCTCGCCGCCCTCCTCGTAGTTCAGCACCAGGCTGACGGCGACGCTGGCGCCGCCCGGCCAGGCGGCGTCCGGGGCGTCGGGCCCGTAGCCGATCATGTCGCGGGGGTAGCGGTCTGCCATGGGGTCGTCTCCTTCGGGCGTGACGTTAGGCCGGGGTCGCGGGGGCTTGCAAGACACCGCGCCGCGGCCGACAGTCGGGTCAAAACGAAAGGGACAAGATGGCTTCGGGCTTTCTCACGACACATGTACTCGATACCGCGCGCGGCCGTCCGGCCGCCGGGATGCGGATCGAGCTGTTCGATCTTGCCGGCGGACGGCTGGCGGAAATGGTGACCAATGCCGACGGTCGCACCGACACGCCGATGATGCCGGCGCAGGGCTTTGCCACCGGCAGCTACGAGCTGCTGTTCCACGCCGGCGACTGGCTGCGGCACGAAGGGCTGGTGATGGCCGAGCCGCCGTTCCTCGACCAGATCCCGATCCGCTTCGGCATGTCCGAGGACAGCCACTACCACGTGCCGCTGCTGCTTTCGCCCTACGGCTATTCGACCTACCGGGGCAGCTGACAGATGTACGATTTCGCGATTCTGATGGAGTGGCTCGAATTCGCCGTGCGCTGGTTGCACGTGATCACCGCGGTGGCGTGGATCGGTTCGTCCTTCTACTTCATCGCGCTCGACCTCGGGTTGCACCGCGACCGCAACCTCGCCACCGGCGCCGATGGCGAGGAGTGGCAGGTGCACGGCGGCGGCTTCTACCACGTGCAGAAATACCTGGTCGCGCCCGAGCGGATGCCCGACGACCTGGTCTGGTTCAAATGGGAAAGCTATTCGACCTGGCTGTCGGGCTTCGCGCTGCTGGCGCTGGTCTACTACCTCGGCGGCGAGATCTTCCTGATCGACCCTTCGGTGCTCGACATCGCGGTCTGGCAGGGGGTGCTGATCTCCGTCGCCTCGCTGGGCTTCGGCTGGCTGGTCTACGACCTGATCTGCAAGAGCCGGTTCGGCAACGAACCGACCCGGCTGATGCTCGGGCTGTTCGTGATCCTGGTCGGCATGGCGTATTTCTACGCCTCGGTGTTCTCGGGCCGGGCGGCGCTGCTGCATCTGGGGGCCTTCACCGCGACGATCATGTCGGCCAACGTGTTCCTGATCATCATGCCGAACCAGCGCATCGTGGTCGCCGACCTCAAGGCGGGGCGCAAGCCGGACGCGAAATACGGCAAGATCGCCAAGCAGCGCAGCACCCATAACAACTACCTGACGCTGCCTGTGATCTTCCTGATGCTGTCGAACCACTACCCGCTCGCTTTCGCGACGGACTTCAACTGGATCATCGCCAGTCTGGTTTTCCTCATGGGGGTTACCATCCGCCACTATTTTAACAGCAAGGATGCCGGCAAGGCGGCGCCGCAC
>JBFGEI010000247.1:0-5167 GCA_041580155.1 Limimaricola sp. | reverse complement strand
GCTGCTGCCGGCGCACTTCGCGGCGGACCGGCTTGGCAACGCCGGCGACCGGGCCTTCGCGCGGTCCTATGCCGGCCAGAGCCGCTATCCGCTGGCGGTGCCCTAGGCCGTCTGCCCGGGCTGCTGGCAAGGCGCCGCCGCCGCCCTGCCCGGGTCTTGCGGTGACGCCAGCTTGCCCCAAGGTCGGAAACCCTTTAACGCCCTGCCCTGAACGCCCACACGGAGAATGCCCATGGCCGCCCAGCCCGCCCCGAAGAAGGTTGTCCTCGCCTATTCCGGCGGCCTCGACACCTCGATCATCCTGAAATGGCTGCAGACCGAATACGGCTGCGAGGTAGTGACCTTCACCGCCGATCTTGGCCAGGGCGAGGAGCTGGAGCCGGCGCGCAAGAAAGCCGAGATGATGGGGGCGTCCAGCATCCACATCGAGGATCTGCGCGAGGAATTCGTGCGGGACTTCGTGTTCCCGATGTTTCGCGCCAACGCGCTTTACGAGGGGCTCTACCTGCTGGGCACCTCGATCGCCCGGCCGCTGATCTCCAAGCGGCTGGTCGAGATCGCCGCCGCCGAAGGCGCCGACGCCGTGGCGCATGGCGCGACCGGCAAGGGCAACGACCAGGTGCGGTTCGAACTGGCTTGCTACGCGCTGAACCCGGAAATCAAGGTGATCGCGCCGTGGCGCGAATGGGACCTGACCTCGCGCACCAAGCTGCTGGAATTCGCCGAGGCCAACCAGATCCCGATCGCCAAGGACAAGCGCGGCGAGGCGCCGTTCTCGGTCGACGCGAACCTGCTGCACACCTCGTCCGAGGGCAAGGTGCTGGAAAACCCGGCCGACGAGGCGCCGGACTACGTCTACCAGCGCACCGTGTCGCCGGAGGAGGCGCCGGACCAGGCCGAGATCGTCGAGATCGGTTTCGAGAAGGGCGACGCGGTCAGCATCAACGGCGAGGCGATGTCGCCGGCGACGATCCTGACCAGGCTGAACGAGATCGGCGGCAAGCACGGCGTCGGCCGGCTCGACCTGGTGGAGAACCGTTTCGTCGGCATGAAGTCGCGCGGCGTCTACGAGACCCCCGGCGGCACGATCCTGCTGGAAGCGCATCGCGGCATCGAGCAGATCACCCTGGACAGCGGCGCCGGGCATCTCAAGGATTCGATCATGCCGCGCTACGCCGAGCTGATCTACAACGGCTTCTGGTTCAGCCCCGAGCGCGAGATGCTGCAGGCGCTGATCGACAAGAGCCAGGAGCACGTCACCGGCACCGTCCGGCTGAAGCTCTACAAGGGCTCGGCGCGCACCATCGCCCGCTGGAGCGATCACAGCCTCTATTCCGAAGCGCATGTGACCTTCGAGGAGGACGCCGGCGCCTACGACCAGGTCGACGCCAAGGGCTTCATCCAGCTTAACGCGCTTAGGTTGAAGCTGATTGCGGCGCGCAACCGGCGCGTGAATGGCTGATCCGCAAGGACCGGACGATGCGCCCGCGGCCGATCGGTCGCGGGCGTATTTTCGGGACAAAGTAACGGGTGTCGGGCCAGGGCGACCGGTGTTCGGCGCGCCGCACACGGGCGGTTCACGCAGGATTGTGTTGCGGGGCCGGCGTCTGGCGACAGACTCGGGGTCTCGCCGAAAGGAACCCGTGATGCCCCGCTTTTTCAAGTCGATCGCGCTGTCCGCCGCGATGTCGCTGTCTGCCCTGTTGCCGGCGGCGCCGGCGCTGGCGCAAAACCTGCAAAGCCTGACCGTCGCCGGCGGCTGCTTCTGGTGCGTCGAAGCCGATTTCGAAAGCGTGCCCGGCGTGGTCGAGGCGGTGTCTGGCTTTGCCGGCGGCACCACCGCCAACCCGACCTACGAACAGGTGACGGCCGGCGGCACCGGGCATTACGAGGCGGTACGGATCAGCTACGACGCCGACCGGATCAGCGCCGCCACGATCTACGACATGTTCTTCCGGTCGATCGATCCGACCGACGCCGGTGGCCAGTTCTGCGACCGTGGCGACAGCTACCGCACCGCGATCTTCGCCGACACGCCCGAGTTGGGCGCCGCCGCCGAGGCCGCCAGGGCCAGGGCGCAGGCGTCGCTGTCGCAGCCGATCGTCACGCCGATCCTGGAGGGCGCGCCGTTCTACCCGGCCAGCGACTACCACCAGGATTACTACAAGAGCAGCGAACGGCTGGCGGTCAGCAGCGTCGGCCTGTTCGTGCCGAAATCGGAAGCCTACAAGCGTTACCGCGAGGGCTGCGGCCGCGATGCGCGCGTCGCGCAGCTTTGGGGCAGCGAGGCGCCGTTCCTGCGCTGAGCCAGGTCTCAGGGCTTCGGTACGCCATCGAGCTCCTGCAGCGTCGGTATCGCATCAGCGGCGCCGGCGCGGGTGACCTTGAGCGCCGCGGCGCGGCCGGCGCGGGTGATCGCCGCCGCCATGTCGAGACCCTGGTCGAGCCCGGCGAGCAGGTAGCCGGTGAAGGTGTCGCCGGCGCCGGTGGTGTCGACCGGCGTCACCTTCGGCGCGTCGAAGTGGCGGCAGTGCCCGGCGGCGTCGTACCAGTCGCAGCCGCGGGCGCCCAGCGTCACCACAAGGTCGGACACCGGCAGCGCCTCCGGCGGCTGGCCGGCGGCGTCGCGCAGCTGCCGCGCCTCGACCTCGTTCAGGATCAGGAAATCGAGATGCGGCAGCACCGCGCGCACCGCCTCGGCGTCGAAAGGCGCGGCGGCGTAGGCGACCCGCAGACCGGCGTCGCGGGCCAGTGTCGCGGCTTCGACCTGCAGCCCGGTTTCGTTCTGCGCCAGGAAGATATCGCCGGGTTTCGCCTTGTTCAGAGCCTGTCTGACGGTGGCTTCGGGGATCTCGCGATTGGCGCCGGGAAAGATCACGATGGCGTTTTCGGCCGCGGCATCGACGGTTATGATCGCGTGGCCGCTGGGCGTGTCGAGGCGCGCCACATGGTCGATGCCGACGCCGTAGCCGGCCAGTCTTTCGGTCATCCAGCCGCCATCCGGCCCGACCGCGCCGAGGTGGTGTACCACGGCCCCGGCTCGCGCCGCGGCGACCGACATGTTGGCGCCCTTGCCGCCGAGACCGCGGCTGAGCGTGGTGGCGGCAAGGGTTTCGCCGGGCGCTGGGATATGCGGCACCGCGTAGACATGATCGGCGTTGATCGAGCCGAGGTTCCAGATCGTCATTTGCCTGCCTTGCAGGCGGCCATCACCGCCATGTTGAGGATGTCGCTGACGGTCGAGACCGTCGAGCAGACCTGGATCGGCTTGTCGACGCCCGACAGGATCGGACCGATCACGGTCGCCCCGGCCATCTCCTGCATCAGCTTGACGCTGATCGAGGCCGAATGCCGCGCCGGCACCACCAGAACGTTGGCCGGTCCGGTCAGCCGTGAGAACGGGTAGTTGTCCTGGCCGCGCGGGTTCAGCGCCACGTCGACCGCCATCTCGCCCTCGTATTCGAAATCGACGCCGCGGCCGTCGAGCACCTCGGCGGCGCGGTGCATCTTGGTGGCGCGCTCCGACACCGGGTAGCCGAAGGTCGAGAAGCTGACGAAGGCGACCCGCGGTTCGAGCCCGAGTTCGCGCGCGACCTCGGCGCCCTGTTCGGCGATGTCGGCGAGATCCTCCTCGTCGGGCCATTCATGCACCAGCGTGTCGGCGACCAGCACGATCCGGCCCTTGTGCATCACAACGGACACGCCGACCGCGCCGTCGTGCGGCCCGGCGTCGAACACGTGGTTCACCAGCTCCATCACATGCGCCGACTTGCGCGTCGCGCCGGTGATCATGCCGTCGCCATGACCATGCGCCAGCATCAGGGACGCGAAGACGTGGCGGTCGCGCCCGGCAAGTCGGTGGATGTCGTGCCGGTCGTGGCCCTTGCGCTGCAGCCGGTCGTAGAGAAACGCCTTGTAGGTCTCGAGATGGCGGGTGTTGGCGGCGTTCACCACCTCGAGTTCGCCGACCGCGTCGGCCATGCCCTCGGCGGTGAGTTTCTCGGCGACGTCGTTCTCGCGGCCGACGACGATCGCCTTGCCGAAGCCGGCGCGCTGGTATTGCACCGCGGCGCGCAGCACCCGCGGGTCGTCGCCCTCGGCGAAGATCATCGTCGCCTGCGCCGCCCGGGCCCGGGCGTTGATGCCGCGCAGCACGTTCGCGGTCGGGTCCATCCGGCCCTTCAGCACGTGAATGTAGCCGTCCATGTCCTCGATCGACCGGCGCGCCACGTGGGTGTCCATCCCGGCCTGCGCCACCGCCGGCGGAATCCGGTAGATCAGCCGCGGGTCGAACGGCGTCGGGATGATGTAGTCGCGGCCGAAGCTCAGCTTGCGGCCGTAGGCCACCGCGACCTCGTCGGGCACCTCCTCGCGGGCCAGCGCCGCCAGCGCCTCGGCGCAGGCGATCTTCATCGCGTCGTTGATGGCGCGGGCGTGGATGTCGAGCGCGCCGCGGAACAGGTAGGGAAAGCCCAGCACGTTGTTGACCTGATTGGGGTAGTCCGACCGGCCGGTGGCGACGATCGCGTCCTCGCGCACCTCATGCGCCTCTTCGGGGGTGATTTCCGGATCCGGGTTGGCCATCGCGAAGATCACCGGGTTCGGCGCCATGCTCCTGACCATCGCCTGGGTCACCGCGCCCTTGGCCGAAACCCCGAGGAACACGTCGGCCCCGTCCATCGCCTCTTCCAGCGTGCGCCGCGAGGTCTTGACGGCATGCGCCGACTTCCACTGGTTCATGCCCTCGGTGCGGCCCTGCCAGATCACCCCCTTGGTGTCGCACATGATGCAGTTGTCGTGCCGCGCGCCCATCGCCTTCAGCAGTTCCAGACAGGCGATGCCGGCGGCGCCGGCGCCGTTCAGCACGATGCGGACCTCCTCGATCTTCTTGCCCGAGATGTGCAGCGCGTTCAGCAGACCGGCGGCGCAGATCACCGCGGTGCCGTGCTGGTCGTCATGGAACACCGGAATGTCCATTTCTTCCTTCAGCCGCTGCTCGATGATGAAGCACTCAGGCGCCTTGATGTCCTCGAGGTTGATGCCGCCGAAGCTCGGCCCCATCAGCCGCACCGCGTTGCAGAACGCGTCGGGGTCCTCGGTATCCAACTCGATGTCGATCGAGTTCACGTCGGCGAAGCGCTTGAACAGCACCGACTTGCCCTCCATC
>JBFGEI010000246.1:0-5185 GCA_041580155.1 Limimaricola sp. | reverse complement strand
CGCCGGCGACGGCCACGAGCTCGCCTGCCATTACGCCGAGGAGATCGCCGCCGCGCGCCCCGACAGCGTGATCGCGGCGGCGCTGCCGCGCAGCGCCGCCGCGGCGCGCCGCTTCGCGCTCTACGAGGCGGCCATCGCCGACAAGACATCAAAAACCCGAGCCGAACCGGCGATCAACGCCGGGGCCGACGCATCCTGATCCCGACAGCAAGAGGAACGACCATGAACCTTACAAAGACCACGTTGCTTGCCGCGCTGCTCGGCGCCACCGCGCTGTCCGCGCAGGCCGCCGATTTCCGCTTCGCGCTGGAAAGCGATCCCGACATCCTCGACCCCGACCAGTCGCGCACCTTTGTCGGCCGGATCGTCTACACCGCGCTGTGCGACAAGCTGGTCGACATCACCCCCGAGCTCGAGATCGTGCCGCAACTGGCCACCGAGTGGAGCTGGAACGACGAGGGCACCCAGCTGACGATGAAGCTGCGCGAGGGGGTCACCTTCCACGACGGCACCCCGTTTGACGCCGAGGCCGTGGCCGCCAACATCACGCGGTCGCAGACCCTCGAGGAAAGCCGCCGCAAGTCCGAGATCGCGTCGATCTCGGGCACCGAGGTGCTGGGGCCGCTCGAGATCCGCATCGACCTGAGCCAGCCCGATGCGACGCTGCTGTCGCAGTTCGCCGACCGCGCCGGGATGATGGTCTCGCCGACCGCCGCCGAGGCCGCCGGCGTCGACTTCGGTCTCGCTCCGGTCTGTTCGGGCCCCTACAAGTTCGAAGAGCGGGTGTCGCAGGACAAGATCGTGCTGTCGAAATTCGCCGATCACTGGAACGCCGACGCCTACAGCTTCGACACGGTGACCTATCTGCCGATCCCCGACAGCACGGTTCGGCTGGCCAACCTGCAATCGGGCGACGTCGATGCGATCAACCGGCTGGCCGCGACCGACGTGGCGCAGGTCTCGGGCGACGCCACGCTGCAGGTCGAAGAGGCGGTGTCGCTGGGCTACCAGGGCATCACCTTCAACTTGGGCAACGGCGAGAAGGGCGACAACCCCTGGGGCAACGACGCGCGGCTGCGCAAGGCGTTCGAGCTGACGCTCGACCGCGACGCGATCAACCAGGTGGTGTTTGACGGCACCGCGCCCTCGGGCAACCAGGCGGTCCCGCCGAACTCGCCCTGGTACGACGCCAGCCTGCCGCTGCCGGAGCGGGACATCGAGGCCGCCAAGGCGCTGCTGGCCGAGGCCGGTTATGCCGACGGCATCGATCTCGAGGTGCAGGCGCCGAACACGCCGGTGAACCTGCAGCTGATGCAGGTGATCCAGTCGATGGCCGCCGAGGCCGGGATCCGGATCTCGATCACCTCGAAGGAATTCGCCACCATGCTGTCCGACCAGACCGCGGGCGACTTCACCGCGAGCCAGGTCGGCTGGTCGGGCCGGGTCGATCCGGACGGCAACATCCACCAGTTCGTGACCACCGACGCCGGTCTCAACGACTCCAAGTATTCCAACGCGGAGGTCGACCAGCTGCTCAATGCGGCGCGGGTGACCACCGACGTGTCGGCCCGCAAGGAGAGCTACGACGCCGCGGCCAAGATCCTCAACGAGGAAAAGCCGATCGTCTACCTCTACCACGAGACCTGGATCTGGGCGCTGGCCGACGAGATCACCGGGTTCAAGCCCTATCCCGACGGGATGTTCCGTCTTGAGGGCGTGTCGAAGTCCGAATGACCTGACAGGCCGCGCCGCCGCCCGTGGCGGCGCGGCCCCAATCCCTGACTGGGGCCGTTGATGCTGAACTTCATCCTGCGCCGGATCGTGATCGCGATCCCGACCGTCATCCTGATCTCGATCTTCGTGTTCGGGCTGCAGAAGCTGCTGCCCGGCGACCCTATCCTCGCCATGGCGGGCGAAGAGCGTGACCCGGCGGTGATCGAGTTCCTGCGCGAGAAGTACCGCATGAACGACCCGATCCCGGTGCAATACGCCACCTGGATCAAGGGCGTCGCGACCGGCGACCTGGGCGTCTCGCTGCGCACCAACCAGCCGGTGACCGAGTTGATCGCCCAGAAGCTTCCCGTGACGATCCAGCTGGCGGTCATGGCGCTGTTCTTCGCGCTGCTGATCGGGATTCCGGCCGGCATCCTGTCGGCGGTGAAAAAGGGCACCGTCACCGATTACATCGCCAACATCGTGGCGCTGTCGGGGCTGTCGATCCCGAACTTCTGGCTTGGCATCATGCTGATCCTGCTGGTCGCGGTGAAATGGCAGCTGCTGCCGGCCTCGGGCTATGTGCCGCTGTCCGAAGACCCGGTGCTGTCGATCAAGACCATGCTGATGCCGGCCTTCGTGCTGGGCACCTCGCTGGCGGCGACGCTGATGCGGCACACCAGGTCGGCGATGCTCGGCGTGCTGAAATCGGACTACGTGCGCACCGCCCGCGCCAAGGGGCTGCACGAACGCCGGGTGATCCTGAAACACGCCTTCCGCAACGCGCTGACCCCGATCGTGACGCTGACCGCGCTGCTGTTCGGCGAACTCGTTGCCGGCGCGGTGCTGACCGAACAGATCTTCACCATCCCGGGCTTCGGCAAGCTGGTGGTCGATGCGGTGTTCAACCGCGACTACGCGGTGGTGCAGGGCATCGTGCTGATCACCGCGCTGGGCTTCATCGCGATGAACATCCTCGCCGACGCCGCCTACTTCGTGTTGAACCCCCGCCTGAGGAAGCAGTGATGGCCCATATCAGCGACCCGGCCACCGCCGAACCGATCCTGACCGCCCGCCCCGAAAACCGGGTCTGGCGCAAGTTCCGCAGCCACAACTCGGCGGTGCTGGGCGGCATCCTGGTCGGGGTCTTCGTGCTGCTGGCGGTGTTCGCGCCGCTGCTGCCGATCCCCGATCCGGTCGCGACCGACTGGGGCGCGGTGCGGCAGGCGCCGTCGGCGGCGCATTGGCTGGGCACCGACGAGATCGGCCGCGACGTGCTGTCCCGGCTGATCTGGGGCGCCCGCGCGTCGCTGCTGGCCGGCGTGGTGTCGGTCGGCATCGCGGTGCTGGCCGGGGTGCCGCTGGGGATCTTCGCCGGCTATTTCGGCGGCTGGATCGACGCGGTGATCTCGCGCTGCACCGAGGCGCTGCTGGCGGCGCCGTTCCTGATCCTGGCGATCGCGCTCGCGGCGTTTCTCGGGCCGTCGCTGACCAATGCGATGATCGCCATCGGCCTGTCGGCGACGCCGATCTTCATTCGGCTGACCCGCGGCCAGGTGCTGTCGGTCAAGGCCGAGGATTACGTCGAAAGCGCCCATGCGATCGGCCTGCCGACCCGCAAGATCCTGAGCCGCTACATCTTCCCGAACATCCTGCCGCCGGTGCTGGTGCAGGCGACGCTGACCATCGCCACCGCGATCATCGCCGAGGCGTCGCTGAGCTTCCTCGGCCTTGGCCAGCAGCCGCCGGCGCCAAGCTGGGGCTCGATGCTGAATACCGCCAAGAACTTCCTCAGCCAGGCGCCCTGGATGGCGCTGTGGCCGGGCATCGCGATCTTCCTGGTGGTGCTGGGCTTCAACCTGCTGGGCGACGGGCTGCGCGATGCGCTCGACCCGCGCGAACATTGATCGTCAGCCAGGCTGACCGCGAAACATATCGACCGTTTGAAAGAGAGACCCGCATGACTGGCTTCACCACCCGCCCCGAAATCCGCGGCACCTTCGGCGCCGTCGCCTCGACCCACTGGATCGCCTCGGCCGTCGGCATGGGCATTCTCGAGCGCGGCGGCAACGCCTTCGACGCGGCGGTGGCGACCGGGCTGGTGCTGCAGATCGTCGAGCCGCATCTGAACGGCCCGGCCGGCGACCTGCCGGTGGTGTTCCGCTCCGAGACCACCGGCAAGGTCGAGGTGCTCTGCGCCCAGGGGCCGGCGCCGGCGGGCGCCACCATCGACCACTACAAGGCGCAGGGGCTCGACCTGATCCCCGGCACCGGTCTGCTGGCCACGGTGATCCCCGGCGCCTTCGATGGCTGGATGCTGCTGCTGCGGGACCACGGGTCGATGGAGATCGCGGAGGTGATGCAGGCCGCGATTTCCTACGCCCGCGACGGCCACCCGGTGCTGCCGCGCGTGGCGGCGACGATGCAGGGGCTGGTCGAGTATTTCGAGACCGAATGGCCGACCTCGGCCGCGGTCTGGGCGCCGGGCGGCCGCGCCCCCGAGGCCAACGAACTGTTCCGCAACCCGGACCTGGCCGCGACCTACCAGCGGCTGGCCGACAGCACCGGCGATACCCGCGAGGCGCGGATCGACGCGGCGCGGACCGCCTGGGCCGAGGGCTTCGTCGCCGATGCGGTGGCCGACTACCTGGAGGACGCCGAGGTGCATGACGTCTCGGGCAAGAAGAACCGCGGCGTGCTGACCCGGGCCGACATGGCCGGCTGGCGCGCGAGCTACGAGGCGCCGGTATCGATCGACTACCACGGCTGGACGGTGCACAAGACCGGGCCCTGGGGGCAGGGGCCGGTGCTGCTGCAGGCGCTGTCGATCCTCAAGAATGTCGACATCGCCGCGATGGACCCGAACGGGCCGGAGTTCGTGCACACCGTCATCGAGGCGATGAAGCTCGCCTATGCCGACCGCGAGGCCTATTACGGCGACCCGGCGCAGACCGAGATCCCGATGGCCGAGCTGCTGTCGGACGCTTACGGCGCCGAGCGCGCCAAGCTGATCGGCGCCGAGGCTTCGACCGAGCAGCGGCCGGGTCGGATCGCGGGCTTCGAAGCCTGGGCCGACGCCGCCATCGCCCGCGCCGCGCGCGAGTTCGACGTCAACCCCGACGCCGCGCCGCAAGAGCCGACCATGGCGCATCTGTCGGAAAAGCGCGGCGACACCGTGCATATCGACGTGATCGACCGCTGGGGCAACATGGTGGCGGCGACGCCCTCGGGCGGCTGGCTGCAAAGCTCGCCGGTGATCCCGGGGCTCGGGTTTCCGCTGAACTCGCGGGCCCAGATGTTCTGGCTGGAAGAGGGCCTGCCGACCTCGCTGGCGCCGGGCCGCCGGCCGCGCACCACGCTGACCCCGAGCCTCGCCGAAAAGGACGGCGCCCGGATCGTGTTCGGCACGCCGGGCGGCGACCAGCAGGACCAGTGGCAATTGGTGTGGTTCCTGCGCTTCGTGCACCACGGT
>JBFGEI010000245.1:0-5199 GCA_041580155.1 Limimaricola sp. | reverse complement strand
GTTGTAGAGGTTGCGGTAGAGCAGCGTGATGTCGCGCTCCTGGCCGTTCAGCCACAGCAGGATGCCGGGCGCGAACAGCAGGCCGAAGAACACCGGCAGGCCGACCATCAGGAAGAAAAGGAAGACCGGAAGGAACAGGGCCAGCATTATTCGGCGCCCCCGAGTTCAGGGTTGCGCAGCATCGGCAGCCGCTGTTCGCCGCCCAGCAGCCCGACGAGAGCGCGCAGGATCAGCTCGACGTTGACCAAGAGCAGCATCACGATTCCGACGACCAGCGACATCATCATCCAGCTGCGCGGCATCCGGAACCAGCTGTCGAAGGCCAGCGAGGTCGGCAGGTAGAGCGAGGCCGAGGCGAACTTGCCGCCAAGCCCGGTGACCTCGGCCCAGCCGATCATCAGGCCGAACCACAGCACCACGATCGAGATCGACAGCAGCACCAGCGACAGCAGCGACGACAGCCGCACCGGCAGCGCCTGCAGTAGCGAATCGATCGCCACGAAGCCGCCGTGGCGGAACGCGGTCGGCGCCATCAGCCCGGTCATCCACAACATGCAGAACCGTGCCGCCTCGTCCGGCCAGGGCAGCGCGTTGTTGAGCAGATAGCGCATCGCGACCTGCAGCAGCGTCACCGCGACCATCACCGCGATCGCGGCGACGCCCAGCGCCCGCCCGATCCTCAGCAACAGCTCGTTGAGCTGTCCAAGCGGCGCAAGCGCGGCCAGTGCTCCTCCCATGTCGTCCCCACTTTCTGTTGATTGGTCGCCTCTCCCCAAGGCGACGGGCCGGTCAGTCCTTCAGGAACCGACCTGTCTTTCCGGCAAAGAATGCCAAAGGCTCGCCATCGTCGCGCATCTCGGCCCGGTCGACCCGGCCGACCAGGATGACGTGATCGCCGCCGTCGTGGCAGGCGAACCGGCTGCAATCGAACCGCGCCAGGCAGTTCTCGATCACCGGCACCCCGGCGGCGTTGCGGCCCAGCGGCAGCCCGGCCAGCCCGCCGGCGTCCTTCGACACCGCAAAGCAGACGTCGATCTGCTCGGCGGCAAGCACGTGGATCGCGTAATGCTCGGCGTCGACGAAATGGCCGAAGCGGCGCGACGCCTTGTCGGGCGACCACAACACCAGCGGCGGATCGAGCGACAGGCTCGAGAAGCTGTTGGCGGTGATCGCGACCGGCCCGTCCGGCCCCGGCACCGTGACGATGGTCACCCCGGTGGCAAAGCGGCCGAAGGCATCGCGCAGCGCCCGGGTGTTGCCGGCATCCGGCACGAAGCCGGCGTTCTGAACCAGCGCCGTGGTCACGGCACTTCCGCGCCCAGCGCGGCTTCGTAGAGCGTGAACCAGTCCTGCCGGTCGAGATCGAGCTTCAGCGCGTCGGAAATCGTGCCGATCCGCGCGAGGTTGTTGGTGCCCAGCACCGGCAGGATCCGCGCCGGATGCGCCAGCAGCCAGGCAATCGCGACGGCGGCGCGATCGACCCCGGCCTCGGCGGCAACCGCGTCGAGCGCCTTGCCCAGCCCGCCCTGCCCGGTCATCAGCTCGCCGCCGCCCAGCGGCGACCAGGCCATCACCGGCGTGTCGTGGCGCTGGTGGAACGCCAAGTCGCCGTTGGTGAAGGGCCGCAGCTCCTTGAGGCTGATCTCGATCTGGTTGGTCGCCAGCGGCGTCTCCATCGCGGCCTGCAGCAGTTCGAAGTCCCAGGGCCGGAAGTTCGAGACGCCGACGGCGCGGACCTTGCCCGAGGCGACCAGCGCGTCGAGCGCCGCGCCGGTGTCGCGGTGGTCCATCATCGGGTCGGGGCGGTGGATCAGCAGCAGGTCGATCCGGTCGGTGTTCAGATCGCGCAGCGACTGTTCGACCGCGGTCTCGATGTAGCGCCGCGAGGTGTCGTAATGCTTGACCCGCGCAGCGGCATGCCGGCCCATCGGCGCGACGATGCCGCACTTGCTGACGATCTCGACCCGGTCGCGCAGCGAAGGGTCGGCCCTGAAGGCGCCGCCAAGCACTTCTTCGGCGGCATAGCCGCCGTAGATGTCGGCCTGGTCCAGCGTGGTGATGCCCTGCGCCAGGCAGGCGTCGATCTTGGCGCGCACGTGGTCGGGGCTGGTGTCAGAGTCGTCGGCCAGCCGCCACATGCCGTAGACCAGCCGGCTGAATTCCAACCCGGTGGCGATCTCGATGCGGTCCATCATACGCGGTCTCCTGCGCCCAGAGGCGTCTTCGGTGTGGTCGCCGGCACCCGGCCATAGGCCTCGGGCAGCGAACAGGTCTTCATCTGCGGCAGCACCTTGGCGCCGAAATGCTTTGCTTCCTCGAGATGCGGGTAGCCCGACAGGATGAAGGCCCGCATCCCCATGTTCCGGTAGTCCTCGAGCTTCGAGAACACCTGGTCGGTCGACCCGACCAGCGCCGCGCCGCAGCCCGACCGGGCCCGGCCGACGCCGGTCCACAGACCGGGTTCGACGAAGCCTTCCATGTCGGCCAGCTCGCGGTTGCGGGCCTGCCGCGACACCCCGAGCGAGGTCGCGTCGAGCGCCCGCTCGCGGATCGCGCGGCCCTGCTCGTCATCGAGCTGCGACACCAGGTGCTGGGCGTATTCGCGGGCCTCGGCTTCGGTGTCGCGGACGATGACATGCACACGCAGCCCGTAGTCCAGGGTGCGGTCGTGCTTTTCGGCGGCGGCGTGCGCCGCGCGCATCCGGTCGGCCAGGTCTTCGCGGGTTTCCGGCCACATCAGGTAGACGTCGCAATGCTCGCCGCACAGGTCCAGCGCGTCGGGCGAATAGCCGCCGAAGTACAGCAGCGGCCCGCCGGTCTGGTACGGCTTTGCCGGGTCGGTGGTCACGCCCTTGAAGTCGTAGACCTGGCCCGAATGGTCGATCTGGTCGCGGGTCCAGGCCTGCTTGAGGATCTCGACCACCTCGCGCGACCGCTGGTAGCGGAACGCACTGTCGGCCTTCTCGCCGGGAAAATCGCTGCTGATGATGTTCAGCGTCAGCCGGCCTTGCAGCATGTGGTCCAGCGTCGCCACGGTGCGGGCCAGCATGATCGGCTGCATCTCGCCGCAGCGGATCGCCGCCAGCAGGTTGATCTTGGTGGTGATCGGCGCGCAGCCCGCCACGAAGGACAGCGTGTCCTGGCCGACCTGGTAGGACGACGGGCACAGGATGTTGCCGAAGCCCTGCGCCTCGGCGGTCTTCACGATCTCCGAACAATGCGCCCAGGACGACCGCAGATCGCCCTCGGGCACCCCCAGCAGCCGGTAGTCGTCCGAGCACAGCGCGGAGAACCAGGAAACTTCCACCGCGTCGAGATCCGGCGAGGTTATGGGGACGACGGTCATGCTGATTTTCCTCGTGATCCGCTATCGATTTTCACTTGCGTAGCAGCCGTCCGAATGCAAATCAATGGTGTATCAATTCACCCCGTGACGGTTCTCATCCGATGGCCCCGCCCAACGCCAACCCGAACGCGCTGCCGCTGCACCAGCAGATCAGCGAGTTGCTGATCCGCGAAATCGCGTCCGGCCGGCTGGTCGATGGCGAACGCCTGCCGCCCGAACGCGACTTCGCCGCCAGCCTCGGCACCACGGTGCGCACGCTGCGCAAGGCGCTGACCGAACTGGCCGACAAGGGCATGCTCGACCGGATCCAGGGCTCGGGAAACTACGTCCGCCGCAACCTGCAGGCGGAAAGCGTGTATTCGATGTTCCGGCTCGAGCTGCCCGAGGGCGGCGGCCTGCCCCGAGCCGAGCTGCTCGATCTCGCGCGGGTGCCGAAGCCCGCCGACCTGCCCGGCTTCGGCAGCGCGCAGGACGCGACCCGGGTGCGCCGGCTGCGGCGGCTGAACCAGACGATCATCGCGGTCGAGGAAATCTGGCTCGACGGCGCCGCCGGCGAGGTCGACCCGGCGACGCTCGGCGACTCGCTCTATCTTTACTACAAGTCCCGCCTCGGCTTCTGGATCACCCGGGCCGAGGATCGGGTCGGCATCGGCCCGGTGCCGGGCTGGGCCCCGGAGATCTTCGGGCCGCGGCCCGGCGAGACCACCGGATACATCGAACGGCTGAGCTGGGCACAGGCCCCGACCGCCGTGGAATACTCGAGAACATGGTTCGACACGACGCGCGCGGTCTACGTGCAGCGACTTATCTGAGGGAACGACAATGACTTCTCCGACCAGCTACGGGATCATCGGCTGCGGCATGATGGGGCAAGAGCACCTGCGCAACATCGCGCTGCTGCCGGGCACCCGGGTTTCCGCGATCTTCGAACCCGACGCCGCTATGCGCGCCGCTGCAGCCGAGCTGGCGCCCGAGGCGCGGATGGTCGATTCGGTCGAGGCGCTGCTCGCGGTGCCGGATCTCGACTGCCTGCTGATCGCCAGCCCGAACTTTCGCCATCTCGAGCAGCTCGAGGCGATCGCCGCGACCCGGCCGCTGCCGGTGCTGGTCGAAAAGCCGCTGTTCACCAACCAGGCCGAAGCGGCGCGGCTGGCGGCGTTCCGCGACGCCTACCCGGCGCCGGTCTGGGTCGCGATGGAATACCGCTACATGCCGCCGATCGCGGCGCTGGTCCAGGAAGCGCAGCTGGTGACCGGCGGCGTCAAGATGCTGACCATCCGCGAGCACCGGTTTCCGTTCCTGCACAAGGTCGGCGGCTGGAACCGCCAAAACCGCTACACCGGCGGCACCTTCGTCGAGAAATGCTGCCATTTCTTCGACCTGATGCGGCTGATCCTGAAGTCCGAACCGGTGCGAATCATGGCCTCGGGCAGCCAGGCGGTGAACCACATGGACGAGCCCTACGAGGACGTGGCGCCCGACGTGCTCGACAGCGGCTACGTCATCGTCGACTTCGCCAACGGCGCCCGCGCGATGCTCGAGCTGTGCATGTTCGCCGAGGGCGCGCGCTACCAGGAAGAGGTCACCGCGGTCGGGTCCAAGGCGCGGATCGACGCGCTGGTTCCGGGCCCCGGCCGGTTCTGGCCCGACCACCTGGGCGACGCCCCGGTGCCGCAGCTGATCATCAGCCCGCGCGATCCCAAAGGTCCCGAGGTCCGCGAGATCCCGGTCGATCCCGAGCTGCTCGAGGCCGGCGACCACAACGGGTCGACCTTCTACCAGCATGCCCGCTTCCTGGCGCTGGTGCGCGGCGAGATCGCCGAGCCCGAGGTCACGCTGGACGACGGCTGGGC
>JBFGEI010000244.1:0-5245 GCA_041580155.1 Limimaricola sp. | reverse complement strand
CGCAGCCGATGACCCGCCGCCGATCGATGATGTTTTGCCTGATTGGGCTGTGGCCGGCCCTGCTGTGGCCCGGCGCCGCCGCGGCGACCGCCGATGCCGGCGCGCTGTGCGACGCCGCCGCGCGCCGTGCCAGCGCCGAGACCGGCGTGCCGCTGTCGGTGCTGTCGGCGATCACCCTGACCGAAACCGGCAAGCGGCGCGATGGTCGGCTGCGGCCCTGGCCCTGGACCGTGAACAGGGAGGGCGAGGGGCGCTGGTTCGACGGCCGCGCCGCGGCGCGCCACTTCGCCGAAACCCGCCACGGCCTGGGCGCGCGAAGCTTCGACATCGGCTGCTTCCAGCTGAATTACCGCTGGCACGGCGAACATTTCGCGTCGATCGACGCGATGTTCGATCCGCTGACCAACGCGCGCTACGCCGCGGGTTTCCTGGCGCGGCTGTACCGCGAGATGGGCGACTGGTCGGTGGCGGCGGGGGCCTATCATTCGCGCACGCCGCGCCATGCGGCGCGCTACCGGGCCCGGTTCGACGACCACCGCCGCGCGCTGATCGCCGCCGATCCGGGGGCCGAGACCGGGGCCGCGCCGTTGCGCCTGGCCGCCGCGCCGCCGCGCCCGGCGCCGCGGGCCGGCGTGGTCACCGAGCGGCGGGCCAACGCCTACCCGCTGCTGCGCCAGACCGAGGGCCGCCGGGCGCTCGGCTCGCTGGTTCCATTGGGAGGGTAGCGGATGCCGACCCTGTCGCTGCGCGCCCTGTTCCAGCCGACGATCCTGCTGGCGCTCGCCCTGATGGCGATCATCGTGATGATGATCCTGCCGATGCCCTCGGTGGTGCTCGACATCGGCCTGGCGGCGAGCTTCGCGCTCGCCATCCTGATGTTCACCGTGACGCTGTTCATCGAGCGGCCGCTGGATTTCTCCGCCTTCCCGACGGTGCTGCTGGCGTCGCTGATGCTGCGGCTGTCGCTGAACGTATCCTCGACCAAGCTGATCATCGGCCAGGGCCATACCGGGACCGGCGCGGCCGGGCAGGTGATCGAAGGCTTCGCGATGTTCGTGATGGGCGGGTCGGTGCTGCTGGGCCTCGTGGTCTTCGGGGTGCTGCTGATCGTCAACTTCGTGGTGATCAACAAGGGCGCGACGCGGATGGCCGAGGTCGGCGCGCGCTTCGCGCTCGACGCGATGCCGGGCAAGCAGCTGGCGATCGACGCCGACATGTCCGCCGGCGCGATCGACCACGCCGAGGCCCGCGATCGGCGCGCCACCGAGCAGGCCGAGACCACCTTCTTCGGATCGCTCGACGGCGCCTCGAAATTCGTCAAGGGCGACGCTGTCGCCGGGCTGCTGATCACCGCGCTGAACCTGATCATGGGGCTGGTGATGGGCACGATGATCCACGGCATGCCGATGGGGCAGGCCTTCGAAACCTATGCCATACTCACCGTCGGCGACGGGCTGGTGAGCCAGATCCCGGCGGTGGTGATCTCGGTCGCCTCGGCGCTGCTGCTGGCGCGCGGCGGCGCGATCGGCGCCACCGACCTGGCGCTTGTCGGCCAGCTCGGGCGGCACCCTGCGGCGCTGGCCACGGTGGCGCTGCTGCTGGCGCTGTTCGCGCTGGTGCCGGGGCTGCCCTTCGTGCCGTTCATCCTCGGGGCCGGGGTGCTGGCCGGCTGCGCCTGGGCCGGTGCCCGGGCCAAGGCGCGGGCCAGCGCGGCGTCGAAGCCCGAGGCCGAGCCCGACGCCGCGCCGGCGCGCGCCTCGCTCGGCGACATGCTGGACCTCGACGACATCCACGTCGAATTCGCCCCCGACCTCGTCGAGATGGTGCTCGATCCCGGCACCGGGCTCGACGCCCGGATCGCCAACATGCGCAGCCATGTCGCGACCAGCTTCGGCGTGCTGCTGCCGGAGATCCGGTTGACCGACGACGCCGGGCTGCCGCCGGGGTGCTACGTGGTCAAGGTGCAGGGGGTGGAGCAGGATCGCGACATCCTGCGCCCCGACCAGGTGCTGGCGCTGCTGTCGGGACCGGCGCCCGAGGGGCTTGCCGGCGAGGCCGTGAAAGAGCCGGTCTACGGCGCCCCGGCCTGCTGGATCGCGCCGGACGACCAAGAGATGGCGGCGCTGTCGGGGCTGACCACGGTCTGGCCGGCCGAGGTGCTGGCGACGCATCTGCTGGAGATCATCAAGCGCAACTTCCCGCGGCTGCTGACGCTGCGGGCGCTGCGCCGGCTGCTCGACGAGATGGTCAATCTCAGCGACGGGGCGCGCGGCGAGGCGAACCGCCGGATGATCGACGAGCTGATGCCCGACCGCCTGCCGACCGACATCCTGCTGTCGGTGCTGCGGCTGCTGCTCGAGGAGCGGGTGTCGATCCGCAACCTGCCGCTGATCATGGAGGCGGCGGCCGAGGGCCGGCAGATCCACCAGACCGTCGAGGGCATCGCCGAACACGTGCGCCAGCGGCTCGGCTTCCAGCTGGTGGCAGAGATGCGCCGCAGCGACGGGACGATTCCGCTGATCCAGCTGGCCCCGGAATGGGAGGACGCCTTCGCGGCGCACCAGCTTGGCGGCGACCGCGGCGCGCCGGACGTCGCGCTGCCGCCCGAGGATTTCAACCGGCTGGCCAGCTCGATCGCCGACAAGGTGGCCCGGGCGGCCGAGTTCGGCGCCCATGCGGCGCTGGTGACCACCAGCCGCCGGCGCCGGTTCCTGCGGACGGTGATGGCCGCCAAGGGCATCCCGAACCCGGTTCTGTCGTTCGAGGAAATCGGTCTCGACGCGCGGCCGGCGATCGTCGGGCTGGTTCCGGCATGACCCCGGGGCTGGTCGCCGGGCTGGCCGATCTGCTGGCGCTGAGCGAGGCCGGCTTCTGGGCCGCGGTGCTGGTGTTCCTGCGGGTCGGGGCGATGATGGCGCTGCTGCCGGTCTTCGGCGAACAGGCGGTGCCGGTGCGGGTGCGGCTGGCGCTGACGCTGGCCTTCACCGCGGTGGTGCTGCCGGCGATCGCGCCGCTGATGCAGGGCATGTCGCTGACCCCGGGCCGGTTGCTGGCGCAGGCCGGTGCCGAGGTGCTGGCCGGGCTGCTGATGGCGATGATGCTGCGGCTGTTCGTGAACGGGCTGCAGGTCGCCGGTACCATCGCGGCGCAGGCCACCTCGCTGTCGCAGATCTTCGGCGGCAGCGCCGGCGCCGATCCGGCCCCGGCGATCGGCCATGTGCTGGTGATCGGCGGGCTGGCGCTGGCCACGCTGGCCAAGCTGCACGTCCGGGTCGCCGCCTGGATCATCGACGGCTACCTGCTGATCCCGCCGGGGACGCTGCCGGCGCCGGCCACCGTGGCCGAGGTCGGGCTGGCGCAGGTGGCGCGGGTGTTCGCGCTGGGCTTCACCCTGGCCGCGCCCTTCGTGGTCGCGTCGCTGATCTACAACGTCACTTTGGGCGTCATCAACCGGGCGATGCCGCAGCTGATGGTGGCCTTCGTCGGCGCCCCGGCGATCACCGCCGGGGCGCTGATGCTGCTGCTGCTTTCGGCGCCGCTGCTGCTGCCGATCTGGGTGCAGGCGCTGATCGGCTTCATGGCCGCACCGTTCGGAGCGCCGCCATGAGCAAGGCGCAGGAGGACGAGGGCGACAAGCAATACGAGCCGACCCAGAAGAAGCTGGACGAGGCCCGCAAGCGCGGCGAGGTGCCGCGCTCGGTCGACCTGACCACCGCGGCCGGCTACGGCGGCGTTCTGCTGGCCGGGGCGGCGCTCGGCCCAGGGGCGATGCAGGGGCTGGGCGTGGCGCTGTCGGTGCCGCTGGATCGCGCCGCCGGGCTGTCGGGCCTGGTGTTCGAGGGCAGCGGCACGGTGGTCGCCGGCGGTCTGATCTTGGCGATCACCGGCGCGGTCTGGCCGTTCTTCGTGCTGCCGGCGGCGCTGGCGCTGCTGTCGGTGCTGGCGCAGCGCGGCTTCGTGGTGGCGCCGTCCAAGCTGGCGCCCAAGCTGAGCCGGATCTCGCCGATCTCCGGCATCGCCAACAAGTTCGGCCGCTCGGGGCTGTTCGAGTTCGGCAAGAGCTTCGCCAAGCTGCTGCTCTACTCGGTGGTGCTCGGGGTCTACCTGTTGCGACAGATGCCGCGGATCCTCGGGTTGATGGCGCTGTCGCCGGGGCAGATCGCGGCCGAACTGGGCCGGCTTTGCCTCGGGCTGATGGCGATCGTGCTGGTCGTGGCGCTGTCGCTCGGCGCGATCGACCTGGTCTTCCAGCGCGCCGAGCACCTGCGCAAGAACCGGATGAGCCGCAAGGAGTTGACCGACGAGACCAAGGAGAGCGAGGGCGATCCGCATCTCAAGCAGCAGCGGCGTCAGCGCGGCATCGAGATCGCGATGAACCAGATGCTGTCGGATGTGCCGAAGGCCGACGTGGTGATCGTCAACCCGACGCATTTCGCGGTGGCGCTGGCCTGGGACAAGGGGTCGGGCCGGGCGCCGCATTGCCTGGCCAAGGGGGTCGACGAGATGGCCGCGCGGATCCGCGAGATCGCCGCCGAATCCGCGGTGCCGATCCAATCCGACCCGCCGACCGCGCGGGCGCTGCACGCCACGATGGACATCGGCGACGAGATCGCGCCCGAACACTACCGTGCGGTCGCCGCCGCGATCCGCTTTGCCGAGAAGATCCGACGCAAGGCGCGTCGCCGGTGACCCCGGCGCAGCACATTGAGCCGGTAACCCCGGCGCAGCACATTGAGCCGGTGACCCCGGCGCGGCACATCTGGCCGGTGACTCCGGCGCAGCACGTCTTGACGGTGATCCGGCGCAAGGCGCGACGCCGGTGACCCAGCGCGACGATCTTGCCGGGCTGGTCCGGCTGACCGCCGCCGCCTTCGATGCGGCGCAGGCGCGCCTTGCCGGGCTGCGGCGGCGCGAGGCCGAGCTGCGCGAGATGATGGCCGCGCTGGAGTCCGACCGGCGCCGCGGGCCACGGTCCGAGTCCGAGCTGGACCCGGCGCGTCGCGCCGGCGCCGATCTGCTGTGGCAGCGCTGGGTCGATGGGCGGCAGACCGCGTTGAACCTCGAAATGGCGCGGCACCGCACAGTGATCGCGCAGGCCCGCGAGGATCTGAAGCCGGTGTTCGGACGCCGCGAGGCGGCGCGGCGGCTGTTCGAGGCCGACCGGGCTGCGCGGCGCCGCGCCGCGCTCAGGCGTCCTGACGGGCAATGTCGGTGATCAGCACGTCGGTGACCTGTCGACCGACGG
>JBFGEI010000243.1:0-5252 GCA_041580155.1 Limimaricola sp. | reverse complement strand
GAAGGACATGGTCGGATCCATGTCGTGGATCGACTTGCCGGCGTCCTGTTCGAGATGGATGCGTTCGATCCGCACCAGGCGGGCGATGCCGCCGCCCATCTCGACCAGCACTTCGCCTTCGCCAACGATCGGGTGGTAGAGCTGGCTGATCTGGTAGCCCTGCGGCAGGTCCGGGTAGAAGTAGTTCTTCCGGTCGAAGGCCGAGTTCAGGTTGATCTGCGCCTTCAGGCCAAGCCCGGTGCGCACCGCCTGCGCGATGCAGCCCTCGTTGATCACCGGCAGCATCCCCGGCATCCCGGCGTCGACGAAGGCGACGTTGGAGTTCGGCTCGGCGCCGAATTTGGTCGAGGCGCCGGAAAACAGCTTGGCGGCGGTGGCGACCTGGGCGTGCACTTCGAGGCCGATCACCAGCTCCCATTCCCCAGTCGCGCCCTGGATCACCTTGGGGGCGGGGGCTTCGAACGTCAGATCCAGCATGGGAGCCTCTCCTGTCAGCGTCATCGGCGCTTGTTAGAACTAGACGGGCGGGCCTTCAAGGGCGACGGCGCGATGCGGCCCCAAGCGGCAATTTCGCGGCGGGCGGTGGATAACTCGGTTCCAGTGGCGGAAAGCTGCCGCGGGGATGGGCAATGTTTCGCCCAAAACCGCGACGCCAGAGAACCCGGGGTGGACAGGTTATTCGTCGCAACGGCACATCCTCGGCAGCTGCCACCACGAACGAGACCACAAATGCTGCCGTCCGCCATTCTTTGCAACGGGCTCAAAACCCTCGTGCCGATGACGCTTCTGGCCCTCGCCGCGGCCTGCGCGCCGATCCCGGCACCCGAAGCCGCCATCGTCGAACCGGCACCGCTGCCGGTCATGGCTTGGGATCATCGCCCCGAAAGCAAGGAGTGGACCGACGCCACGCTGACCGCGCTGCGCAGCCATGGCGCGCCGCTGCTGACCGAAGTTCCGCTCGATATCGGCACCTGGTGCCCGGGCTACGCCGAGGCGACCCAGGAGGAACGCGCCGCGTTCTGGGCCGGGATGCTGTCGACGCTGGCCAAGTACGAAAGCACCTGGAACCCCGACGCGGTCGGCGGCGGCGGCAGGTGGTTCGGCCTGGTGCAGATCGCCCCGGCGACGGCGCGCAGCTACGGCTGCTCGGCGGGCAGCGGCTCGGCTTTGACCGATGGCGCGTCGAACCTGGCCTGCGCGGTGCGGATCGCGGCGCGCACGGTGCGCCGCGACGGGGTGGTGGCCGCCGGGATGCGCGGCCTGGCCGCCGACTGGGGCCCGTTCCACAGTTCCCGCAAGCGGACGGAGATGGCGCAATGGACCAGCAGCCAGAGCTACTGCAAGGCAGCGCCCGCCACCACCGCCAGCTGATCGGCGCCAACCGCGGCGCTGTCGCAAACTTCACACATCCGGCCCGCCGCGTGGCGGGACCCGGCGGCAGCGAACGCTTTTCGCGTTGCAACGTGTCGCGGTGGCGGTGCAGGAGTGTGGTCATGCTCGTGGCACGGATGATCCTGGGGGGATCGCTCGCCGTGATGCCGGGTCTGGCCGTCGCTGCCGCGCTGCCGGACCCGGCTGCCATCCACGTTGCAGAACCGCTGCACCGCAGCGCGCTGCCTGGCCCGCAAACCCTGACATCAACACCTGATCTGCGGCCGCAGCCGCGGCCCGACGCCGTGCTGGCGGTCGCCGCCAAGGGACCGGACCGACTTCGGCCCAAGGCACGCGATCCGTTTCTGCCAAAAGCGCGCTGGGACGGGCAGCGCGGCACCGGGCTGTGGACCCGCGGCCTGCTGGCGGCGCTGCGCGGCCCGGCCGCCGGGCTGACCGAGGTGGTGCCGCGCGACATCGACACCTGGTGCCCGGCCTATGCCAGCAACCCGCCGCGGCTGCGCCGCGCGTTCTGGGTCGGGGTGATGTCGGCGCTGGCGCAGCACGAAAGCCGGCAGCGGCCGGGCGCCGTCGGCGGCGGCGGGCTGTATTTCGGCTTGCTGCAGATCCTGCCCGGCACCGCCCGTGGCCATGGCTGCCTGGCCCAGGGGGGCGACAGCCTGCGCGACCCGGTCGGCAATCTCAGCTGCGCCGCGCGGATCATGGCGCGGACCGTGACCCGGGACCGCGCCGTGGCGCTCAACGACGGGCGCTGGCGCGGCATCGCTGCCGATTGGGGGCCGATGACCAAGCCGTCGATGCGCAACGAGATGGCCGCCTGGACCAGCCGGCAGAGCTATTGCCAGAAGGGCCCGGTCGTCTCGGCGCCGCGGCCGCCGGCGCGGCCCGCCGGGCTGTCGGAGGCCTGGCCCGAGACCGACGGCAGCGCCAGCTAGCGGTCAGAGCCGCAGCAGCGGCCGCCGGGTGGCCCGCACCAGGCTGACGGTCGGCTCATCCTGGCCACCAAGCGCCAGGGTGGCGCGACGCAGCATCTCAATCCCGGCCTCGGAGGTCGCGGGCAGCGAGGCCGGCGAGATTTCTTCGCCGATGGTGATCTCGTAGGGCTGGCGGTCCTTGTTCAGCATCTCGTGGAACAGGGTGATGTCGCGCAGCGTCGGGTGGATCATGTCGAACAGGTAGAACAGCACCGAGTTGCGGGCCCGGATGTTCACCGGGATCACCGGCAGGTCGAACTTGCGCGCCAGCATCGCCGCCGAGGCCATCCATGGCCGTTCGTGCAGCCGCAGGCCGCGCCGCTTGGCCAGCCGGCCGGATGGGAAGATGACGCCGATCCGGCCGTCCTTAACCGCCTGCCGGGTGTAATCCATGGTCTGCTTGGTCTTGGCGTGGCTGCGCTTTTCCTTGCGCCATTCCACCGGCGCGATCATGTCTGCCATCTGCGGCAGCACCCGCAGCACATCATGGTTGGCGTAGACGAACAGGTCGGGCCGGATCGGCGCCAGCACGTGGTGCAGCATGATGCCGTCGGCGATGCCGGTCGGGTGGTTGGCGACGATCAGCGCCGGGCCGTGCCGCGGGATGTTGCGCAGGCCGGCCACCGTGACCTCGCGGGCCAGCAGCCGGCCCAGTTCACCCATGATCTCGGGCGTCGGCGCGTCGCGGAATTCGGTGCCAAGCGCCACGGTCCGGTCGTAGGATAGCGCCATGTGAAGCAGGCCACGCAACGGCCGCACCATCGGCGATTGCCGAAATAGCCAGGGCGCGCGTTCGGCAATCAGCGGATCGATGCGGTCTTTCATGTAGGTTAAATGACCATGGCTGTTCGGCGGTTCCGCTCGGTTTGCGAAATCCGCCGCAGTTTGGCAATGCCCCGCGTTGCAGGGCCGCCGGACCGGCGGCGCTCCGCCGCGCCGCCGTGACGGTCGCGCTGCAACCATGGCGGGATGGCCCGGCACCGGACCATCCCCGGATCCGCGCGCCGGGTCAGTCGGCGCGCATCCGCCCGACCATCTCGGCGGTGTCGCGGCTCAGCTGCGGCACCGCGGCGATCCGGTCGAGCTCGGTCCTGACCAGCGCCTGCCGGGCGTCGTCGTAGCGCCGCCAGGTCGAGAAGGCCTGGGTCATCCGCGCCGTGGTCTGCGGGTTCAGCGGGTCGAGCTTGATCAGCCAGTCGGCAAGCAGCCGGTAGCCGGCGCCCGACGGGTGATGAAAGCCGGCCTCGTTGCCCGACAGCGCGCCGAACACCGACCGGAACCGGTTCGGGTTCTTCCAGTCGAACGCCGGGTGGCCGGTCAGCGCCTCGGCGGTCGACGCCGCGGCCTCGGGGCGGGCGCGGGCGACCTGCAGCCCGAACCACTTGTTCATCACCAGCCGCTCGTGGCTCCACTGCTGCTCGAAGGCGGCAAGCTCGGCCGCGCCCTCGTCGATCGACAGCAGCGCCGACAGCGCCGCCAGCTGCTGCGTCATGTTGTCCGCCGCAAGGTACTGCGCCCGCGCCAGGTCGCCGGAGTCGAGCAGCGTCAACAGCGCCAGCGCCGCGTTGGTCAGCGACCGGCGGCCGGCGTCTTCGGCCTCGGGGCTGTAGCCGCCGGTGACCTGGTGCGCGTGGTACAGCCGGCGCAGCGTGTCGCCCGAGCGTTCGGCGATGGCGCCGCGCAGCGCCTCGCGCGCGGTGTGGATCGCGCTGGGGTCGGGGGTATGACCGGCTTCGTGCAGCGCCTGCGCCAGTTCATCCTCGCCGGGCAGCGCCAGCAGCAGCGCCCGGAACGCCGGGTCGAGGCTGTCCTCGGCGATGCCGCGGTCCAGCGCGTCGAGAAACTCGGCGTCGGGGCCGGCGGCTTCGGTCACCATGCGGATCAGCCCGTCGCGCGCCAGGTCGCGGCCGGCCTCCCACTTGTTGAACGGGTCGCTGTCATGCGCCAGCAGGAAGGCGCGCTCGTGGTTGGTCTGGTCGCGCTTCAGTATCACCGGCGCCGAGAAGCCGCGCAGGATCGACGGCACCGGCCGCGCGGTCAGGCCGTCGAAGCGGAAGCTCTGCGACGCCTCGGTCAGCTCCAGCACCCGGGTCGGCACGACCTCGTCGCCGTTCGGGTTCAGCAGCCCGACCGCCACCGGGATCACCTGCGGCGCCTTGTCGGCCTGGCCCGGCGTCGCGGGCGTGTCTTGCGACAGCGTCAGCGTGTAGCTGCCGTCGGCATATTCTTCGGCCACGGTGACCCGCGGCGTGCCGGCCTGGCTGTACCAGAGGGCGAACTGCGAAAGGTCGCGGCCGGTCGCATCCTCGAACGCTTTCAGCCAGTCCTCGATGGTCACCGCCTGGCCGTCGTGCCGGTCGAAATACAGGTCGAGCGCCTTGCGGTAGCCGTCCTCGCCGACCAGCCGCTTCAGCATGCCGACGATCTCGGCGCCCTTCTCGTAGACGGTGACGGTGTAGAAGTTGTTGATCTCGACGAAGCTCTCGGGCCGCACCGGGTGCGACAGCGGGCCGTTGTCCTCGCGGAACTGACGCGACCGCAGCAGCATCGCGTCGTCGATCCGCTTCACCGCATGGCTGCGCATGTCGCCGGTGAACTGCTGGTCGCGGAACACCGTGAGGCCTTCCTTAAGGCACAGCTGGAACCAGTCGCGGCAGGTGATCCGGTTGCCGGTCCAGTTGTGGAAATACTCATGCGCGATGATCGCTTCGATCCGCTCGAAATCGGCGTCGGTGGCGGTGGCGGGCGACGCGAGAACGGCCGAGGAGTTGAAGATGTTCAGCCCCTTGTTCTCCATCGCGCCCATGTTGAAGTCATCGACCGCGACGATGTTGAACAGGTCGAGATCGTATTCCCGGCCGTAGGTCTCTTCGTCCCAGCGCATCG
>JBFGEI010000242.1:0-5257 GCA_041580155.1 Limimaricola sp. | reverse complement strand
GCTGTTGAGCGTGCTCAGCGGGCCGCGCAGCTCGTGATTGACCACGGCGATGAACTGGGTCTTCGCCAGATCGGCGACCTGCGCCTCTTCGAGCAGCGCCTTCTTCAGCCGCAGCTCCCTGCGGGTGTGCTGCGATTCAAGCGCGAACCCGAATGCCAGCAGAAGCACCCCGACCCCGAGCGCGCCGCTCAGGATAAGGCTGTTGTCGGACACCGACAGCAGCCGGTCGCGCCAGCCCGTCGCCTCGGCCGCCGCGGCGTCGAGCGTCGCAAGCGAAATCTGTCGCAGGCCGGGCAGGAATGCCCGGAATTCGTCGGCCAAGGCGAAGGCCTCGCGCCGCGCCACATCGTCGAGAGTCGCGACCTGGCCCTCGACCCTTGTCAGCAGCGCCCGCAGATCGTCGTAGGCGGTGACGTCGATGTCGTAGCCGTCGAGCTTCTGCGCCGCCGCACCCTTGCCGATCTGCGACAGCCGGCTCCACAGGATATCGAAGCGCAGCGCGACCTCGTCCTGATCGGCGCTGCCGCGGGCGAAATCGGTCAGCGTGCCTTCGACCCGCGCCACGTCGTATTCGACCCCGGTGGTGAACCAGATCGGCCCGTTCGGATTCTCGAGTCCGATCTCGCGCATCCCGTCGCGCATCCCGACCAGCGCCACCACCGACGCCGCCATGCCGGCGATCACCACCGCGAAGACCAGCCAGCGTATCCTGTCAAACCGGGTCATGGCTGCACGTCGATCTGCACAAGCTGCCAGACCAGCCGGCCCGAATACACCGCGTCGTTCAGCTCGGGGTGATCGGTCATCGGGTAGATGATCCACAGCGGTCCGTTCTCGCGCACCGACATCGGCGCGCCGTCGCGTTCCAGCGCGACGATCACGTCGTAATCCAGCGAGTCGGCGATCGGCATCTCGACCTGGTAATCGTTGAGCGCGGTCAGCGTCAGCGTGCTGTCGCCGTCCTCGGCGACCTCGGCCACCAGGTCGCGCAGCAGCGGGCCGGAGAAGCTGGTCGCCTTCTCGACGAACTCGTTGGTGGTGACGATCGTGGTCTGCTGGAGCGCGCGCAGCTGCTCCATGCTGAAAGCGACGCTGCGGCCGGCCTCGGTTGCCGCGCCGTGATGCACCATCAGCACGGTGTCACTGGCCTTGCCGGTGTCGCTGGTCTCGGCCTGGACCGTCCCGGCGAACAGTAGCGCTGCGGTAAGCAGATAGGAAATTTTCATGGTGCCCCCATTCGACAATGCCGCTGTTTCGGATCATCCCAACCGAGTCCTACCAAGACAATTCGCCAAAAATTGGCCGTTCGTGGCGACAGGCAAAATGTTCAGGCTGCGGCAGCGTGTTTGCCTGCCGAGGCCCAGGTCCTTGAATGGTATTATGTATCTGCCGCAGCCGGTCGCGCGGGCCGGCCGCGGTGACAAGAAACGGTCGCAGTCATGCCTTGTTGGCAGCCAATGCCGCGGTCGCAGCGCTAGCGCTCGAAGGTGATGTCGGACATTGCCAGGCCGGGATCGGCGCGCTCGAACGGAGCCGCAGCCGGTGTCAGCTGGCCCGCGGCCCACAGGTGCAGCAACGCTCCGGTCAGCATCAGCGGCAGGACGTTGGGGATCAGCAGCGCCGGGATCAGCCGCGGCGCCCGCAGCGCCAGCAGGCCAAGTCGGTGGTCGCCGAAGCCGATGCCCCGGCGTGTCAATCAGCGCGGCCTGGCGGGTGCGCGGCGGAAGCGGATCGACAGTGGCACGGTGATACCCTGATCGCCCAGGGTCGTATCCGGGTCGCACTGGCTGCAGCGCCGGACCGGACCTTGCGATCCAATTACGAAACGGCCGCTTCGTTCCGTGCCGCGGCGGCGCCAGACGACGCGGTGGGCAAAGCTTCGGCCGGCGACGATTGCGCGTGTCATGCCCACCCTGCGGCGCGGTTCTAGAAAGCCGTCATCCTGCCGTGCCGGTGCCGTTGGCAATTCTTGCCTTGCCGGATTTGCTCGAAGCGCCCTAGCATCGATGGAACTCCAACGGTCGCGACCGGCACGCCATTTCAACGCGGAGATCTTCGAATTGAAGGACAGACTTGTCGGCACCAGGCTCGGTTTCGCGCTGCTGAATTTCAAGCACTGGGGATCGCTGGTCACGGTTCCGGTGCGGAATCCCGAATCCGCGAGCCTGATCGCCAACGCGATACTGGCCGACAAGCTGGTTACCCGGCTGTGCCCCGCCGGCGGCACGTTTCTGGACATCGGTGCGCATATCGGATCGGTGTTCTCGTCGGTCCACCGCCATGACCGCAGCATCGACATCATCGCGATCGAGGCCGATCCGGCGAAAGCCGCCGCGCTGAAGCGCCGGTTTCCGTATTGCAGGGTTCTCGATGTCGCCGTCGGCGAGCGTGACGGCACCGCGGATTTCTTCGTCAATCCGAAGGCCTCTGGCTACAACTCCCTGGTCTCCGGCGACGCCGCCGGATTGCAGCGGATCGCGGTCCGCATTGCCCAGATCGACGGGCTTCTGCCGTCGGAAGACATCGACATGATCAAGATCGATGTCGAAGGCGCCGAGCTTGGCGCGCTGAAAGGCGCGGAACAGCTGCTGCGCCGATGCCGGCCGACGGTGATGTTCGAAAGCACCCGGGCCGATCGCAACGACCTCGGGTATTCCGCCACGCAGCTCTGGGAATGGTTCGACGCGCTGCAATACCGGATCTACACCCCGGACCGGGTGCCGCATGATGCCGCTCCGCTATGCCTGAGCGCGTTCATCGACTGCCATCAATACCCGTTCCGGACCCAGAACTACTTTGCGATTCCCGGTGAAAAGCGGTTGGCGATCCGCGACCGGGCGCGCGACATCCTTGGTATCGTCGCCTAGCCGACGGCCGACGCCGATACCTCGAAACAGCCGGAACGTCGCCGGTCGGCGGACAGCGGTCGAAGCCGCGAAAAGGGGGCATGATCATGATCCTTTCCACCATCGGTTACCAATCCGCGACGCTGCCCGAGGTGATCGCCAAGCTGCACGCCGCCGGCGTCCGGATCGTGCTGGATGTCCGCGCGGTGGCGGCCTCGCGCCGGGCCGGGTTCTCGAAGACCATCCTGCGCAATTCGCTGGAGGCCGAGGGCATCGGCTACGAGCATCTGCGCCGGCTCGGCACGCCGAAGCCGGGGCGCGAGGCGGCGCGCAAGGGGCGCATCGACGAGATGGAGGCGATCTTCGCGGCGCATATGGACACCCCGGAGGCGCAGGCCGGGCTGGCGCTGGCGATCGCCATCGCCCGGGACCAGCACGCGGCGCTGCTGTGCTACGAGGACTGCGCCTCGGGCTGCCACCGCCGGATCGTGGCGCAGATGATCCGCGACGCGACCGGCTGCGAGGTGAGGGACCTCTGACGCAACGGCGGCCGGTCGGCCGCGGCGGCGGATGCCGGTGACCCGTGCCGCGGCCCGAAGCGCCGAGGATCACCTGCACCCGCCGGGTTAAGGGGGTGCATGATGATGAAGCCCGGGCTGCCGCCGATCGCCGGAACCGTCATCGCGGCCTGGCCGCGTCAGGGCGCATCCCCCCGCATCCCCCCGCCCGCCGGTGTCAACGCCGCCCGCCGCGCTAGACTCTGCTTTGGGTCGCGCGCGGCCCGGCGCCCCACCCCGCGACGGAGCGACGATGTCCGAGGCCGGCAGCAGTTTCGAGGAAACCCTGTTCGAGGCGCTGACCGATGACAGCGGCTCGTCGGGCGGGCTGGATGACGCGGCGCGCGCCGCCGAGCCGGGCAACTTCCTGCGCCACGCGGCGTCGCTGTCGATGACCAAGATCGCCGACGGGCTGATCGACCCCAAGCTGGTGCTGTCCTGGCTGCTGACCACGCTCGGCGCGTCGGCGGTGTTCGTCGGGCTGCTGGTGCCGATCCGCGAGGCCGGGGCGCTGCTGCCGCAGCTGTTCGTCGCCGGGCGGGTGCAGGCGCTGCGGCACCGCAAATGGGTCTGGGCGCTGGGATCGGTCGGACAGGGCCTGTCGGTCGCCGGTATCGTCGCCGCCGGGCTGACCCTGCAGGGCGCCGCCGCCGGTGCGGTGATCTGCGCCTTGCTGGCGGTGCTGGCGCTGTGCCGCAGCCTGTGCTCGGTCAGCTACAAGGACATCCTCGGCAAGACCGTCGGCAAATCGCGGCGCGGCGCCGCCACAGGGCTTGCCGCCTCGGCCGCCTCGGTCGGGGTGATCCTGTTCGCGCTGGCGCTGCTGTCGGGGCTGGCCGAGCGCATGGTGCTCGTGATCGGCGCGCTGTGCCTCGCCGCCGCGCTGTGGCTGGCGGCGGGGGCGCTGTTCTCGACGCTGCGCGAGGCGGGTTCGACGCCGGCGCAGGGCGATGGTGACGGCCCGCTGGCGCAGCTGGCGCTGCTGCGCACGACGCCGCAGCTGACCCGCTTCATCGCCACCCGCGGCTTGCTGGTGGCGACCGCGCTGGCGCCGCCCTACCTGCTGCTGCTGGCGCAATCGCAGGGCCAGACCGGAGTGCGGCAGCTTGGCGCGCTGGTGCTGGCCTCGGCGCTGGCGTCGCTGCTGTCGTCCTACCTCTGGGGCCGGCTGTCGGACCGCTCCAGCCGCAACGTGCTGCGGCTTGCCGGCCTTGTCGGGGCCGCGGCGCTGGCGGCGGCGGTGCTGCTTGATCGCGCCGGGGTCATCAACAGCGCCTGGGCGCTGCCGCTGGTGCTGTTCGTGCTGATGATCGCCTACCACGGGGTGCGGCAGGGCCGGTCGACCTACCTGGTCGACATGGCCCCGGCCGACCAGCGCGCGGCCTACACCGCGGTGTCGAACACGGTGATCGGGGTCGTCCTGCTGGTCTCTGGGGGCTTTGGCGGCGTCGCCTCGCTGCTTGGGCCGCAGGTGACGCTGGCGGTGTTCGCCGCGATGTGCCTTGCCGCGACACTGGTCGCCGGCGGCCTCGACGAAGTCGAGCGCTGAGCCCGGCGCGACGACCTTCGGCCGAGCCGACGCGCGCCGGCACAACTTCGGGCCGAAACCCGGACGCCGGGCCGCGGCAATTTCGTGAATGCCGACAATGGCATGGCCCGGCGCGGCGGCGGCCGGGCCGACGACAGGCTTGTTCGAATAGCCGCAACGGTGGATCATCGTGAAAATCTTGGAGTGATTTTCATGAACCAGGATCAGCACTCGACGTTGCGGACCGGCGACATGCCGTCGCTCGAAGCGGCGGATCGCGTGCTCGATCGGCTGAATTCGGCGGTCTACACCACCGACACCAGCGG
>JBFGEI010000241.1:0-5258 GCA_041580155.1 Limimaricola sp. | reverse complement strand
CTGGTCGCGATGCTGGGCCAGGGCGGCTGGCTGCGCCATGCCGCGGTCGATCCCGACGGCACCGCGCCGCTCGACGTGCGGTCGCTCTGCCTGATCCGCGAGACCCTGGCGCGACACAACGGGCTCGCCGATTTCGCCTTCGCGATGCAGGGGCTTGGCACCGGCGCGATCTCGCTGTTCGGCAGCGACGCGCAAAAGCGCGAATGGCTGCCGAAGGTGCGGGCCGGGCAGGCGATCTCGGCCTTTGCACTGACCGAGCCGAAATCCGGCTCGGACGTCGCCAGCATCGAGCTTTCCGCCCGGCGCGACGGCAACGGCTGGGTGCTCGACGGCGAAAAGACCTGGATCTCGAACGGCGGCATCGCCGATCTCTACTGCGTCTTCGCCCGCACCGGCGAAGCCCCCGGCGCCAAGGGGCTGTCGTGCTTCCTGGTGCCGGCCGACACCCCCGGCCTCGGCATCGCCGAGCGGCTCGAGACCATCGCGCCGCACCCGCTGGCGCGGCTGTCCTTCGACGGCGCCCGGCTGCCGGCCGACGCGATCATCGGCGACCCGGGGCAGGGCTTCCGCATCGCGATGTCGGTGCTCGACGTGTTCCGGTCGACCGTCGCCGCGGCGGCCTTGGGCTTCGCGCGCCGGGCGCTCGATGCCAGCCTCGACCGGGTGCAGCAGCGCCAGCTGTTCGGCGCGCCGCTGTTCGAGATGCAGATGGTGCAGGGCCACATCGCCGACATGGCGCTCGATGTCGATGCCGCGGCGCTGCTGGTCTACCGCGCCGCCTGGCTGAAGGACAGCGGCGCGCCTCGGGTCAGCCGCGAGGCCGCGATGGCCAAGCTCTATTCGACCGACCAGGCGCAGAAGGTGATCGACGCCGCGGTGCAGCTGTTCGGCGGCGACGGGGTGCGCGCGGGCTCGGTGCCCGAGACGCTGTACCGCGAGATCCGCGCCTTGCGGATCTACGAGGGCGCCAGCGACGTGCAGAAGGTGATCATCGCGCGCGCGGCCATGGCCGCGCATCGGCCGCGCTAGCGGAACCGGGGAAAGGAGACCGCCATGCTGGGACCGACAGCACATCTCGACAGCTTCGCGCGCGACAACCTGCCGCCCGTCGACCAGTGGCCGGAGTTCCTGCTTCAGGGGTTCGACTACCCCGAGCATCTCAACGCCGCGGTCGAGCTGACCGACCGCATCGTCGAGCGCGGCATGGGCGACCGCACCGCGCTGATCGGTAACGGCCGGCGTCGCAGCTACAAGGAACTGTCGGACTGGACCAACCGGATCGCCCGGGTGCTGGTCGAAGATTACGGCGTGCAGCCCGGCAACCGGGTGCTGATCAGGTCGGCCAACAACCCGGCGCTGGTCGCCTGCTGGCTGGCCGCCACCAAGGCCGGCGCGGTGGTGGTCAACACCATGCCGATGCTGCGCGCCGGTGAGCTGGGCAAGATCGTCGACAAGGCCGAGGTCAGCCTGGCGCTCTGCGACACCCGGCTGATGGAGGAGATGGTCGCCTGCGCCAAGTCGAGCCGGTTCCTGACCAAGGTGGTGGGCTTCGACGGCACGGCCAACCACGACGCGGAACTCGACCGCGCCGCGCTCGACAAGCCGGTGACCTTCCGGGCGGTGCAGACCGGGCGCGACGACGTGGCGCTGCTGGGCTTCACCTCGGGGTCGACGGGGGTTCCGAAGGCGACGATGCATTTCCACCGCGATCTGCTGATCATTGCCGACGGCTACGCCCGCGAAGTGCTGGGCGTCACCCCCGACGACGTCTTCGTCGGATCGCCGCCGCTGGCCTTCACCTTCGGTCTGGGCGGGCTGGCGATCTTCCCGCTGCGCTTCGGCGCCGCGGCGACGCTGCTGGAAACCGCCTCGCCGCCGAACATGATCGAGATCATCGAGAAATACCGCGCCACGGTCTGCCTGACCGCGCCGACCGCCTACCGCGCCATGCTGCGGGCGATGGACCAGGGCGCCGACCTGTCGAGCCTGCGCGCCGCGATCTCGGCCGGGGAAACCCTGCCGGCGCCGGTCTACGACGAATGGATGGCGAAGACCGGCAAGCCGATGCTCGACGGCATCGGCGCCACCGAGCTGCTGCATATCTTCATCTCGAACCGGTTCGACGACAGCCACCCGGGCTGCACCGGGCGCCCGGTCACCGGCTATGTCGCCAAGATCGTCGACGACACCATGACCGAGCTGCCGCGCGGCACCGTCGGCCAGCTTGCGGTCAAGGGGCCGACCGGCTGCCGCTACCTCGCCGACGACCGGCAGCGCGACTACGTGCACGACGGCTGGAACCTGACCGGCGACGCCTTCGTGCAGGACGCCGAGGGCCGCTTCCACTTCGCCGCGCGCAGCGACGACATCATCGTTTCGGCCGGCTACAACATCGCCGCTCCCGAGGTCGAGGCGGCGCTGCTGTCACATGACGCGGTGCTGGAATGCGCGGTGATCGGCTGCGCCGACGAGGCGCGCGGCCAGATCGTGCAGGCGCATGTGGTGCTGTCGCCGGGCGTCGATGCGTCGGACCTGACCGCCAAGCTGCTGCAGGATCACGTGAAGGCGCAGATCGCGCCGTTCAAATACCCGCGCTCGGTGGTGTTCTGCGCCGCGCTGCCGAAGACCGAAAGCGGCAAGATACAGCGGTTCCGTCTGCGCCAGGCCGCGCCATGACCGATGAGCCGCAGACCGATTTCGAGGGCCGGATGTCCTATGGCGACTACCTCGGGCTCGACGCGATCCTGACCGCGCAGCACCCGATCACCGCCGAGCACGACGAGATGCTGTTCATCATCCAGCACCAGACCACCGAGCTGTGGATGCGGCTGGCGCTGCACGAGCTTGCCGCGGCGCGCGCGGCGATCGCCGCCGACGAGCTGCGCCCGGCGTTCAAGATGCTGACGCGTGTCGCCCGGATCTTCGAGCAGATGAACAGCGCCTGGGACGTGCTGCGCACCATGACGCCCAGCGAATACACCACCTTCCGCGACGCGCTGGGCCAGTCCTCGGGGTTCCAGTCCTGGCAGTACCGGCTGATCGAATTCACCGTCGGCAACCGCAGCCGGGCGCTGCTGGCGCCGCACGCGCACCGGCCCGACATCACCGCGCTGCTCGAAGCCGAGCTGGCCCGGCCCAGCCTCTACGACGTGGCGATCGGCTGCCTGGCCCGCGCCGGTTTCGACGTGCCAAAGACGGCGCAGCACCCCGATCCCGCGGTGCAGGCGGCCTGGGAAACGGTGTATCGCGACCCGCAGACGCATTGGCAGCTCTACGAGCTGGCCGAGAAGCTGGTCGACTTCGAGGACTACTTCCGGCGTTGGCGCTTCAACCACGTCACCACGGTCGAAAGGGTGATCGGGTTCAAGCGCGGCACCGGCGGCACCGGCGGCGTCAGCTACCTGCGGCGGATGCTCGAGGTCGAGCTCTTCCCAGAACTCTGGCACTTGCGTACCAATCTATAATCGCTGGCATAAGACCGGCGTTCACAGGGAGAGAAGAATGTCCAAGTTGTTGACGACGACCGCGGTTTCGCTGGCGCTTCTGGCCGGCACGGCGGCGGCCGAGCCGCTGAAGGTCGGCATGATCACCACCCTGTCGGGCGGCGGTGCGAGCCTTGGCATCGACACCCGCGACGGCTTCATGCTGGCGGTCGAGATGGCCGGCAACCCCGATCTCGAGGTGGTGATCGAAGACGACCAGCAGAAGCCGGAAGTGGCGGTCCAGCTGGCCGACAAGATGATCCAGAGCGAGAACGTCGACGTGCTGACCGGCATCGTCTGGTCGAACCTGGCGATGGCGGTGGTGCCGGGCGCGGTGCGCCAGGGCAAGTTCTACCTGTCGACCAACGCGGCGCCGTCGCAGCTGGCCGGGGCCGGCTGCCACGAGAACTACTTCTCGGTCAGCTACCAGTACGACAACCTGCACGAGGCGGCGGGGCAATACGCCACCAACGAGGGTTTCGGCCGCACGTTCATCATGGCGCCGAACTACCCGGCCGGCCAGGACAGCCTCGCCGGCTTCAAACGGTTCTACGAGGGCGAGGTCGCAAGCGAGGTCTACACCCAGCTTGGCCAGACCGACTACGCCGCCGAGATCGCGCAGATCCGCGACAGCGGCGCCGACGCGCTGTTCTTCTTCCTGCCGGGCGGCATGGGGATCTCGTTCATGAAGCAGTGGGCCGAGGCCGGCATCGACATGCCGGTGGTCGGTCCGGCGTTCTCGTTCAGCCAGGACATCCTGCCGGCGATCGGCGACGCGGCGCTGGGTGTGAAGAACACCGCGCAGTGGTCCAAGGACATCGACAACGCCGCGAACGCCGAATTCGTCGCCGGTTTCGAAGAGAAGTACGACCGGCTGCCGTCGCTTTACGCGGCGCAGGGCTACGACACTGCGCGGCTGCTGCTGTCGGTGATGGGCAGCGCCGACATCTCCGACCCGGATGCGTTCCGCGAGGCGCTGCGCGCCGCCGAGTTCGACAGCGTGCGCGGCGATTTCGCCTTCGGTCCGAACCAGCACCCGATCCAGGACATCTACGTCCGCGAGGTGGTGAAGGAGGGCGAGGTGCTGACCAACAAAATCGTCGCCACCGCGATGGAAGACCGCGGCGACGCCTATGCCGAACAGTGCAAGATGTGATCTGAGGCGCTGACGCCTACCGGCGGGCGCCCGCGCGCCCGCCGACCAATCCCGGGGAATACCACCAGATGTCGATGATCCTGCTGATCGAGCAGCTTCTGAACGGGCTGCAGTCCGGCCTCATGCTGTTCCTGATGGCGGCCGGGCTGACGCTGGTGTTCGGCGTCATGGGGCTGATCAACCTGGCGCATGGCTCGCTCTACATGATCGGCGCCTTTGCCTGCGCCGGAGTCGCCGCCGCCACCGGGTCGTTCTGGCTCGGGCTGGCGGCCAGCATCGCCGCCGCCGCCGCCGCAGGCGCGATCGTCGAGGTCGCGGTGATCCGCCGGCTTTACGACCGCGACCATCTCGACCAGGTGCTGGCGACCTTCGCGCTGATAATGATCTTCTCCGAGGCGACGCGCTGGATCTACGGGTCGTTCCCGCTGTATCTCAGCGTGCCCGCGGCGCTGTCCGGCAGCGTTGTGCTGCCCGGCGGCATCACCTATTCGCTGTTCCGGCTGGCGATCATCGGCATCGGCCTTGCCGTGGCGCTGGGGTTGTTTCTGCTAATCGGCAAGACCCGGATCGGCATCCAGGTCCGCGCCGGCGAAGCCGACCGGGCGATGATCGCGGCGCTG
>JBFGEI010000240.1:0-5259 GCA_041580155.1 Limimaricola sp. | reverse complement strand
ATCGACGAGGCGGTGCTGATCGGCTCCGAGGTGGGCGAGACCCTGGTAAGCGGCGCCGGCGACGACAATCTGTTCGGCGGCGCCGGGCATGACGACCTGCGCGGCGGTGCCGGCGACGACAACCTGTTCGGCGGCGCAGGTACCGACACCGCGGTGCTGGAAGCCGGCAACGACCTTCTTAACGGCGGTCGCGGCTCGGACTGGCTGCGGGTCGGCGGCGCGATCGACGCGGTGGTCAACCTCACCCGCGGCACCGCAAACGCCGACGGCTTCGGCAGGAACGAAGTGCTGAACTTCGAGAACGTCATCGGCGGCCGCGGCGACGACAAGCTGGTGGGCGACGGCGCCGCCAACATCCTCAAGGGCGTCAACGGCGGCGACATGCTGCGCGGCGGCGCCGGCGACGACCGCCTGTTCGGCGGCGCCGGGCGCGATATCCTGGTCGGCGGCGACGGCGAGGACACGCTGATCGGCGGTCGCGGCCGCGACATGATGATGGGCGGACCCGACAGCATGGCGGATCTGTTCGTGTTCCACGCGCTGGCCGACAGCGCGGTCGGTCGCAACCGCGACAAGATCTTCGACTTCACCCAGGGGCTCGACCGGATCGACCTGTCGCGGATCGACGCCAACGACGACATGGTCGGCAACCAGAGCTTCGAGTATTCCGGCGACACGGCGCAGGCGAATTCGGTCTGGTACACCAAGGCCGGCAGCCACCTGATCCTCAACGCCGACGTGACCGGCGACGGGATCTCCGATTTCCAGATCGGGCTGGTCGAGACCGCGATGATCGGCGCCTCCGACTTCATCCTCTGACGCTGCTGGCGCCGGACCGCCGGTTCCCGGACCCTTCGCCTGGGATCTTGGCGCACCGGCCGGGATCTGCAAGGCTGTCCCGACAAGGCAGCGCCGGGCGACCTCCGGCAACGGAGGAGTGATCCGATGCAAACCCCCGACCCGGACCGCCGGCCGCGGCCGGCCGCACATGCCACGGACCAAGGCGCAAATTTTCGCGCGGTGGCGCTGCTGTCGCTGCTGGGCTTCGCGCTGGTCGCCATCGCCGGCGTGTTGCTGCGGCCGCTGACCCCGATCGACGAGACCCGCTACCTCGCCGTCGCCTGGGAGATGTGGCTGAGCGGCGACTGGCTGGTGCCGAGCAAGAACTTCGCGATCTATCCCGACAAGCCGCCGCTGCTGTTCTGGCTGATCAACCTGGTCTGGGGCGTCACCGGGGTGTCGGAAACCGCCGGCCGGCTGGTCGCGCCGGCAACGGCGCTGCTGGCGCTCGGGCTGACCGGGGCGCTGGCGCGGCAGATCTGGCCCGAGGATCGCGGTGTCGGATCGCGCGCCGTCATCGCGCTGTCGGGAATGCTCTTCTGGGCGGTCTACGGCGGCATGACCATGTTCGACGCGATGCTGACCGCGGCGGTGCTGGCCGGGATGCTGGCGCTGTTGCGGGCGGTCCGGACCGGCGCCTGGCGCTGGTGGGCGGCGCTGGGTGCCGCGATCGGAATAGGAGTGCTGTCGAAGGGGCCGGTGGTGCTGCTGCACCTCGCGCCGGCGATGCTGCTGATGCCGTTCTGGGCCCGGACGTCCGACGCCGCAGCCGGCGCCGGGCTGCGCCGCGGGCTGGCCGGCACCGGTCTGGCGCTGGGCGTCGGGCTTGCCGTGGCCGGGCTTTGGCTCGGGCCGGCGATCCTGCTGGGCGGGTCCGAATATCGCGACGCGATCCTGTGGACCCAGAGCGCCGGCCGGATCAAGGACTCCTTCGCGCATGTCCAGCCCTGGTGGTTCCTGCCGTGGCACCTGCCGGTGCTGTTGTTCCCCTGGATCTTCGTGCCGGCGCTATGGCGCGGCCTGCGCGATGCCGACAGCCGGGACGCCGGGCTGCGGCTTTGCGCGGTCTGGGCCGGCGCGGCGCTGGTGTTGTTCAGCCTGATCAGCGGCAAGCAGACCCACTACCTGCTGCCCGAACTGCCGGCGGCGGCGCTGGTGGTGGCCCGGATCAGCCGTGACATGCCGCGCTTCGGCCTACTCTGGGCGGTGGTGCCGGTCTGGCTGCTGGGGCTGGCCGGGGCAGCCGCCGGGGCCGGGCTGATCGCGCTTGGCGACGCCGCCGAGCTGATCGATCCGCGCGGGTCGCTGCTGGGCTGGGGGATGGCGACGCTGGGCCTGGGTTGGGTGGCGCTGCGGCTGCGCGGGCTGGCCGGCGGGGTGGTGCTGTCGCTCGGGGCGATGCTGTCGTTCAACCTGCTGGTCGCGTCGACCGCGGCGCGGTCGAGCTTCGACACCCATGTGCTGGCCGAAGTCCTGGCGCCGCATCAGGCCGACGGCATTGCGTTCATCGGCCGGACCTACCACGCCGAGTTCAACTTCGCCGGCCGGTTTCGGCAGCCGGTGGCGACGCCGAAGGGCGAGGACGGGCTGGCCGCCTGGCGCCGTGCGCATCCGCGCGGTGTGATCGTGGCGCAAGTCGGCTCGGCCGGGCTTGATTGGGCGCCGCGATACCGCGTGAGCTATCGCGACGATCCCTACGCCGTGTGGTTCGCCGCCGACGCGCCGCTGCGATAGGCCCGCCGAGGCGCTAGCCGATCAGCCCCGGGCCATAAAGGTAGACCGCCGCCGGCACCGGCGCGGTCGCCAGCGCCACGGTGAGCAGCATCGGCAGCGGCGGGAACACCCGGCTCAGCCCGGCGACGAACATGATGCCGCCGCCGCCGCCGATCAGGCTGTTGCCCGGCAGGTTCAGCAGCAGCGCCAAGCCGATGTAGCGGCGCTGCAGCGCCCAGGGCCTGGCCCAGCCGGGCACGATGTCCTCGAGCCGGCGCAGCCGGTCCTCGTGGGTCATCTGCCGCAGGTCCTCGATCACCGCGCAGGCGCGGTGCATCCCGGCCTTGCGCAGCAGTTCGCAGGCCAGCCGTTCCGAAAACAGCAACCCGGCAGCGTAGCTCAGGCACAGCCCCATGACGGTCGCGAGGTAGACGTAGGGCGCGGCGGCGCGGCCGTAGGACATCAGCAACGAGATGCCGATCTCGGCGCCGGGCACGAAGGGGATCGCCAGCAGCAGCGCGTAGGCTCCGAGCAGCCCGGCCATGGTGATGCCGAGCATCTTCGAGCGCCCGTCCGCGACCAGCTCGGCGGTGTAGTCGCGCAGCCAGCCGCCAAGGATGACGTTGGCCAGCACCAGCAGGCCGATCACCAGGATCCAGCGGATCAATCTGGGCAGCAGCCGTCGCATCAAACCTGGGCCTCCATGATCCACCGCGCTGCTGTAGCCGCTTGCCGCCGTGGTCGCCAGCCCGGGCGGGTCAACCGGCGACGATCTCCGGCGTCGATCCCAGCACCACCCTGGTGCCCCAGTCGGCGCAGCGCCGGGCCAGCGCCGTCGGCAGCGGCCTGTCGGTGTAGAACGCGTCGATCTCGCGCAGCGACGCGATCCGGGCCGGCGCCGAGCGCTGGAACTTGGAATGGTCGGCGACCAGCACGGTGCGGCGCGACTGGCGGATGATGCTCTGGCTGACCCCGACCTCCTGGATGTCGAAGTCGAGCAGGTCGCCTTCCTCGTCGAGCGCCGAGCAGCCGATCACCGCCAGATCGAACTTGAACTGCTGGATCGTCTGGGTCGCCAGGTTGCCGACCAGCCCGCCGTCCGAGCGGCGCAGCACGCCGCCGGTGACGATCACCTGGCAGTCCGGGTTCTCGGCCAGGATATGCGACACGTTCATGTTGTTGGTCACCACCATCAGGTTGCGGTGGCGCAGCAGTTCGCGCGCCACTGCCTCGGTGCTGGTGCCGATGTTGAGAAAGATAGACGCGTCCTCGGGGATGTCGCGGGCGCAGGCGGCGGCGATCGCGGCCTTGGCGTCGGGATGAAGCCCGCGCCGGTATTCGTAGCCGATGTTGGTGGTGCCCGAGGGCAGCACCGCGCCGCCGTGCACCCGCTCGAGTCGGCCGGCCTCTGCCATGTCGGTCAGGTCGCGGCGGATGGTCTGCAGCGTGACCCCGAAATGCTCGGCGAGTCCCTCGACGGTGACCTTGCCGTCGCGGCGCACGATCTCGAGGATCTCTGGCTGTCTGAAGCTTTGGGACATCGCGATCTCCTGACGGCGTGCGGTGCGAAAGTCTAGGCGCGGTTTTTCACGAAAAGCAACAATGTCGCGCCGATACGCACCCGTAACTGATCAGGACTTCACCGCGCGCAGCGCCTTTTCTGCGTCAATGCCCCTGTAAATGGTCGGTTTCGTCCAAATGACGCTCGCGGAAGCCGCGGCTCGGGGAATCGAAAGAAAACGAAAATACTATCTTGCCAGACCGCGCCCGAGAGGTCAGAGTTTCGGCACAAGCGAACTTCGGACGGGGGCGTCTCGTGGCGGGCCAGCAGCAACAGGACCAGGTCGTCGATCTTTTCGTGATCGGCGGGGGCATCAACGGCTGCGGCATCGCCCGCGACGCCGCGGGCCGCGGGCTGTCGGTGGCGCTGGCCGAGATGAACGACCTCGCGCAGGCGACCTCGTCGTCCTCGACCAAGCTGTTCCACGGTGGGCTGCGCTATCTCGAGTATTTCGAGTTCCGGCTGGTCCGCGAGGCGCTGATCGAGCGCGAGACGCTGCTGCGCGCGATGCCGCACATCTCCTGGCCGATGCGCTTCGTGCTGCCGTATCACGAAAGCATGCGTTTCGAGGGCGACACCCCGACCTCGAAGCTGCTGAACCTGGTGATGCCCTGGATGAAGGGCCGTCGCCCGGCCTGGCTGATCCGGTTGGGGCTTTTCATGTACGATCATCTCGGCGGCCGGAAGATCCTGCCCGCCACCCGCACCGTCGACCTGACCCGCGACCCGGCCGGCGGCCCGCTGCGCGACAAGTTCACGCAGGCCTATGAATACTCCGACTGCTGGGTCGAGGATTCCCGGCTGGTGGTGCTCAACGCCCGCGACGCCGAGGCGCGCGGTGCGCGGATCATGACCCGCACCAAGGTGATCTCGGCGCGGCGCAGCGACGACCTGTGGGAGATCACGCTCGAGGACACCGAGACCGGCGTCCAGCGGGTCGATCGGGCCCGGATGTTGGTCAACGCCGGCGGTCCCTGGGTCGGCAAGCTGCTGCAGGAGCGGATCGGCGTCGAAGCCCGCGAAGGCGTGCGGCTGGTGCGCGGCAGCCATATCGTCACCGAGCGGCTGTTCGATCACGACAAGTGCTACTTCTTCCAGGGCACCGACGGGCGGATCATCTTCGCGATCCCCTACGAGACCGACTT
>JBFGEI010000239.1:0-5261 GCA_041580155.1 Limimaricola sp. | reverse complement strand
TGCTGAACGTGGCGGGCGCGACCCGGACGCCGTATTTCTGTTCGGGCTGCCCGCACAACACCTCGACCAAGCTGCCCGAGGGCAGCCAGGCCAATTCCGGCATCGGCTGCCATGTGATGGCGTCCTGGATGGACCGCGAGACGCTGGGCTACGCGCAGATGGGCGGCGAAGGCGTGCCCTGGGCGGTGACCTCGAAGTTCAACGGCGGCCGGCACATCTTCCAGAACCTCGGCGAAGGCACCTGGTATCATTCGGGGTCGCTGGCGATCCGCCAGGCGGTCGCGGCCGGCACCCACATCACCTACAAGATCCTCTACAACGACGCGGTGGCGATGACCGGCGGCCAGCCGGTCGACGGCCCGGTCAGCGTGCAGGGCATCGCCCAGTCCTGCCGCGCCGAAGGCGTCGCGCGGATCGCGCTGGTGTCGGACCAGCCCGAGAAATTCGACATGCGCGAGTTTCCGAAGGGCACCACGCTCGACCATCGCCGCGATCTCGACCGGATCCAGCGCGACCTGCGCGAGGTCCCGGGGGTTTCGGTGCTGATCTACGAACAGGCCTGCGCCACCGAAAAGCGGCGTCGGCGCAAACGTGGCACACTGGAAGACCCGAAACGCTTCGCTTTCATCAACGATCTGGTCTGCGAGGGCTGCGGCGATTGTTCGGTCGCGTCGAACTGCCTGAGCGTCGAGCCGAAGGAGACCGAGTTCGGCCGCAAGCGGAAGATCAACCTGTCGAGCTGCAACAAGGACTTCTCCTGCCTCGACGGCTTCTGCCCCAGCTTCGTCACCGTCGAAGGCGCGACCCGCAAGAAACGCTCGGGCGCCGACATTGATGTTGCGGCGCTGATCGCCGGGCTGCCGACGCCCGACCTGCCCGGCCTCGATCGGCCCTACGACCTGATGGTGTCGGGCGTCGGCGGCACTGGCGTGGTGACGGTCGGCGCGCTGATCACCATGGCGGCGCATCTCGAGGGCAAGGGGTCGAGCGTGCTCGACTTCACCGGCTTTGCGCAGAAGTTCGGCACCGTGCTGTCGTATATCCGCATCGCCCGCACCCCGGCCGACATCCACCAGGTGCGGATCGACACCGGCGCCGCCGATGCGGTGATCGCCTGCGATATCGTCGCCTCGTCGTCGCCGAAGGCCAGCGCCTGTTATCGCCGCGGCACCCGGGTGGTGCTGAACCGGGCCGAGATGCCGACCGGCGACCTGGTGCTGAAGCGCGACGCCGACCTGCGGGTCGACGACCGCGAGGCGGCGATCGCCGGCGCCGTCGGCGCCGAACAGGTCACCGCCTTCGACGCCAACAAGCTGGCCGAGACGCTGCTTGGCGACACCGTGTTCTCGAACGTGATGATGCTGGGCCACGCCTTGCAAAGCGGGCTGGTCCCGGTCGGTCTGGCGGCGCTGCTGCAGGCGATCGAGCTGAACGGCGTGGCGATCGACAGCAACCGCGCGGCGTTCTCGCTGGGCCGGGTGCTGGCGGCGCAACCAGAGGCGCTGGCCGGCGCGCTTGGCGAGACCGACGACACCGACCCGACGCTGGCCGAGCTGATCGACCGCCGCGCCGGGTTCCTCACCGACTACCAGGATGCCGAATATGCCCGGCGCTACCGCGACCGGATCGACGGCTTCCGCCGGGCGCTGGCACTGTTGCCCGAGGCCGCCGACGAACTTTCGATCCTCGCCGCGAAATCGCTGTTCAAGCTGATGTCCTACAAGGACGAATACGAGGTGGCGCGGCTGCAGGCCGACCCGGCGTTCCACGCCCGGCTGCGGTCTGAATTCGATGGCGACTTCACGCTCAACTACCATCTGGCGCCACCGCTGCTGCCGCTGGGCCGGGACGGTCGCGGCCGGCCGCGCAAGCGCGCCTTCGGACCGTGGATGGGCCGCGCCTTCGCCGGGCTGAAGCGTTTCAAGCGGCTGCGCGGCACCGCCTTCGACCCGTTCGGCTACACCGCCGAACGGCGGATGGAGCGCGCGCTGATCGGCTGGTTCGAGACGCTTATCGACGATTGCGCCGCCAAGGCCCGGCCCGACACGCTGGACGCGTGCCGCGAGATCCTTGCCGGTCCGATGGAGATCCGCGGCTATGGCCCGGTCAAGGAGAAGGCCGCGGTCGAGGTGCGCGCCCGGCTCGAGGCGCGGCGCGCGGAGCTTACGGGCTAGATCGGCACGCCGCCGATCCGCAGCGCCAGCAGCACGCAGACCGGCGCGACCAGCAGGTTCTCGAGCGGGCCGTTGACCTTGACCAGCCGCCAGCCGGCCTTGCGGTCGGTCAGCGGCCAGGCCGCCGGAATCCCGGCGCCGCGAAAGGTGAACCGGCGGCCGCTGCCGTAGCTGATCGCGTCGGCCAGCAGGTGCGACAGCATCCCGACGCCAAGCCCGATTCCGACAGCCGGCGACAGCGCCGAGGCCAGCATCGCGACGACTAACGCGAACAGCAGCGAATGGGTGCCGCCGCGATGCCCGAAGGTCCAGAAGATGATGTAGGAAAACGGCCGCAGCCGACGCCCCAGCTTGCTGTGCGGATGGTCGACATCGGGCAGGATCGACCCGGCCAGCGCCGCGATCACCAGCGGCAACCAGGGCTGCGCGACGCTGGCGGCGGTCGCCACGCCGGCCAATGCGCCAACCGCGAGATGCGTGCGTCCCATCATGATCGAGGCCCTTGCTTGGCGTGGCGTTCTGCGGCTGCTGCTAGGCCCTATTCCCTGAATGTTCACGCTCTGTCTACATGGCTTCCGCCACGTCGCCGCGCCCCCGAGATCACTCCGGCGTGATTCGACCCGGCCGCGACCGCGGCCCGGCAACCGCGCGCCGGCAGAAGGATCGCGGCAGGGCGGCAAAATTAGCCAACTCCGCGAGAGGCTTGCGCGGTTTCAGAAGATTCCGTGACTCATCATGGATTTAGCGGGCGAGTCTGCGGCGGCCGGGCCGCCCTCCCCCGCCCATGCCCCGCCGGCACCCAGGGAGAAAAATCTGGACAGCGGCGGCGGCCATCGGCATGACTTACGGAAATGAATGAATAAGACGCCGGATACCGTAACGAACGGATCGCCGGCCGAAGGGCGGGACGATGAGACAGGAACGGATCGACCTTCTGGTTGGCGATCACGCCGCGAAGCTGTCGGAGCAGCTGCAGGCCCACAGGCAGCAGCTTTTCCCGCCAAACGCAAGAAAAGAGCTGCGCAAGTTCACGTCGGGCGAGGTCGCGGACCTGCTCGGCGTCAAGGACGCCTACCTGCGCAAGCTGCATCTGGACGGTCGCGGTCCCGAGCCCGAGATTCGCGCCGGTGGCCGCCGCTGGTATTCGCCGCATGACATCCAGGCGCTGCGCGAGATGCTGGAGAAGGGCGCGAAGGCGCCCGGCACCTATCTCCCCGGCCGCCGCGACGGCGACCACCTGCAGGTGATCTCGGTGATCAACTTCAAGGGCGGCTCGGGCAAGACCACGACCTCGGCGCATCTGGCACAGAAGCTGGCGCTGGACGGCTACCGGGTGCTGGCGATCGACCTCGACCCGCAGGCCAGCTTTTCGGCGCTGCACGGCTTTCAGCCCGAATTCGACCTGCTCGATGGCGGCACGCTGTACGACGCGATCCGCTACGACGACCCGCTGCCGCTGCGCGACGTAATCCAGAAGACCTATTTCACCAATCTCGACATCATTCCCGGCAATCTCGACCTGATGGAGTTCGAGCACGAGACCCCGCGGGTCCTGGCGGAGCGTTCGGGCAACCTGTTCTTCACCAGGGTCGGCGACAAGCTGGCCGAGGTAGAGGCCGATTACGACATCGTGGTGATGGACTGCCCGCCGCAGCTGGGCTTTTTGACGATGTCGGCGCTGTCGGCGGCCACCGCGGTGCTGGTGACGGTGCATCCGCAGATGCTCGACGTGATGTCGATGTGCCAGTTCCTGCTGATGACCTCGAACCTTCTCGGCGTGGTGTCGGAAGCCGGCGGCGACATGTCCTATGACTGGCTGCGCTACCTGGTCACCCGCTACGAGCCAGGCGACGGGCCGCAGAACCAGATGGTCAGCTTCATGCGGTCGATGTTCGGCGATCACGTGCTGAACCACCCGGCGCTGAAATCGACGGCGATCTCGGATGCCGGGATCACCAAACAGACGCTCTACGAGGTGGAGCGCACCCAGTTCACCCGCAGCACCTACGAGCGCGCGATGGAAAGCCTGAACTCCGTCAACGGCGAGATTTCGGGGCTGATCCAGGCCGCCTGGGGACGCAAGGAGGCGCGATGATGGCCCGCAAGGATCTGTTGAAGAACCTGATGTTGCAGGCGGTAACACCAGCGGACGGCGCCACACCGGCGCCGTCCGACGCCGTTTCGACTCCGCGGACGCCACGGCCATCGCGCGGCGCGATCGGCGCCGTCAGCCAGTCGATCGCCGATCTGAAAAGCCGGTCGATCACCGAGGTCGCCGCCGATATGATCGACGACGCCGGCCTGACCGACCGGCTTGACGAGGATCCCGACGGCATCGCCGCGCTGATGGAGTCGATCCGCAGCTACGGCCAGCAGGTCCCGGTCCTGGTGCGGCATCACGCCAACGTCGAAGGCCGCTACGAAGTGGTCTACGGCCGGCGCCGCGTCGCCGCGCTGAAACGGCTTGGCCAGCCGGTCAAGGTGATGATCCGCGAGCTCAGCGACCGCGAGCTTGTGATCGCCCAGGGCCAAGAGAACGCGGCTCGTAAGGACCTGACTTTTATAGAGAAAGCCAATTTCGCGGCGCAGATGCAGGCCGGTGGATACGACCGGGCAGTGATTTGCGACGCGCTGCATGTCGACAAGACGGTGATCAGCCGGATGCTGCAGGTGGCGCAGGCGGTCCCGGATCGGCTGATCCGCGCGATCGGCGCCGCGCCGGCGATCGGCCGCGACCGCTGGCTGCTGCTGGCGCGCCGGCTCGAGGGGCGATCGCTCTCCGAGTTGCTGGCGCTGGCCAGCGGAGACACCTCCGACGCCCGTTTCGAGGCGCTGTTCGCCGGTCTCGCCGAGGCCCCTGCCCCGGCGCCCGAGGCAAAGCCAGCCGCGACGACCGAACCGCTGACCGGCGCCGACGGCGCTGCGCTTGGTGACATCCGGCGGCGCAAGGACGGTACCGTGCTGACGCTGCGCGGCACCCAAGGTTTCGACGACTGGCTGCTGTCGCGGATCGAGGATCTGCACCGCGCCTGGCTTGAAGACCGCAACGACTGACCCACCCAGCAACCAAGGAGGCACACCCGGCAC
>JBFGEI010000238.1:0-5271 GCA_041580155.1 Limimaricola sp. | reverse complement strand
GAGGAATTCCTCTCGGCCTTCTTCGGCACGGCGGTGAAGACCCGGTTCCGCGCCTCGCACTTCCCGTTCACCGAACCCTCGGCCGAGGTCGACATCCAGTGTTCATGGCAGGACGGCACGGTGAAGGTGGGCGAGGGCGACGACTGGCTCGAGGTGCTGGGGTCCGGCATGGTGCACCCCAAGGTGCTGAAGAACGCCGGCATCGACCCCGACAAGTACCAGGGCTTCGCCTTCGGTCTCGGCATCGACCGGTTGGCGATGCTGAAGTACGGCATCCCGGATCTCCGCGCCTTCTTCGAATCCGACCTGCGCTGGCTGCGGCACTACGGGTTTTCGGCGCTCGACGTGCCGACGCTCAGGGGCTGATGGCGATGACATTCACCGATCGCGGCGCCTGCGCCGATCTCGACCAGTAAGCGGAGAGACCTGACATGAAATTCACCCTCTCCTGGCTCAAGGACCATCTCGACACGACGGCCTCGGTCGCCGAGATCGCCGAGGCGCTCACCGATCTCGGACTCGAGGTCGAAGGCATCGAGAACCCGGCCGAAGCGCTCAAGCACTTCGTGCTCGGCAAGGTGGTCGCGGCCGAGCGCCATCCCGACGCCGACAAGCTGCAGATCTGCCGCGTCGACCTGCCGGGCGGCGAGGACCAGATCATCTGCGGCGCGCCGAACGCGCGGGCCGGCATCACCGTGGTCGTGGCGCGGCCCGGCACCTACGTGCCCGGCCCCGACTTCACCATCGGCGTCGGCAAGATCCGCGGCGTCGAGAGCCATGGCATGATGTGCTCGGAGCGCGAGCTGGGGCTGGGCGACGCGCATGAGGGCATCATCGAGCTGCCCTCGGGCGAGGTCGGTCAGAGCTATGCCGACTGGCTGGCCGAACACGATCCGTCGAAGGTCGACCCGGTGATCGAGATCGCGATCACCCCGAACCGCGGCGACGCGCTGGGGATTCGCGGCATCGCCCGCGACCTGTCGGCGCGCGGCATCGGCAGGCTGAAGCCGCTCAACGTCAACACGGTGCCGGCCGGCTTCCCGTCGCCGATCGGCGTCGAGATCGCGCCCGACACCCGCGACGGCTGCCCGATCTTCGCCGGGCGGGTGATCCGCGGCGTCAAGAACGGTCCGTCGCCGCAGTGGATGCAGGACCGGCTGCGCGCCATCGGCCTGCGGCCGATCAGCTTCCTGGTCGACGTCACCAACTACATGACCTTCGACCTGAACCGGCCGCTGCACGTGTTCGACGCCGACAAGGTGTCGGGCAACCTGCGGATCCACCGGGCGGCGGGCGGCGAAAGCTTCGCCGCGCTCGACGAACGGAGCTACACGCTGGCCAAGGGGATGATCGCCATCTCGGCCGACGGCAAGGTCGAGAGCCTCGCCGGGGTGATGGGCGGCGCCGAGACCGGCGTCACCGAAGAGACCACCAACGTCTTCGTCGAAAGCGCGCTGTGGAACCCGGTGCAGATCGCGCTGACCGGCCGGGCGCTGCGGATCCATTCCGATGCGCGCTACCGCTTCGAGCGCGGCATCGACACCGATTTCAGCGTCACCGGCCTGCAGATCGCGGTGCGGATGATCGTCGATCACGCCGGCGGCGAGGCCTCGGAGACGGTGATCGCCGGCACCACGCCGGACACCAGCCGGGCCTACCGCTTCGACCCGTCGCGGGTGAAGCGGATCGTCGGCATGGAGATCCCGGAAAAGACCCAGCGCGCCACGCTGGACGCGCTCGGCTTCCGGCTGGATGACGAGCTTGCGCATGTCCCGGCCTGGCGCTCGGACATCCAGGGCGAGGCCGACCTGGTCGAGGAGGTGGCGCGGGTCGCGTCGCTGTCGAGGCTCGAGGGCAAGCCGCTGCCGCGCCCCGAGGGCGTCGCCAAGCCTGTGCTGACCCCGATGCAGGCGCGGCTGGCCACGGCGCGGCGGACCACGGCGGCGCTGGGGTATGACGAATGCGTCACCTACAGCTTCGTCGACCGCGCCGCGGCGGCGCTGTTCGGCGGCGGCGATGACGCGACCCGGCTGGAGAACCCGATTTCGGCCGATCTCAGCCACATGCGCCCCGATCTGCTGCCGGGTCTGCTGCGCGCCGCGGCGCGCAACCAGGCCCGCGGCTTCGCCGACCTGGCGCTGTTCGAAGCCGGCCACATCTTCACCGGCGGCGAGCCGGGCGAGCAGCGGCTGGCGATCGCCGGCTTACTGACCGGGCGCAGCGGTCCCAAGGACGTGCATGGTGCGGCGCGCCCCGTCGACCTGTTCGACGCCAAGGCCGACGCCGAGGCGGTGCTCGCGGCGATCGGCGCCCCGGCCAAGGTGCAGATCCTGCGCGGCGCCGAGGCCTGGTGGCACCCGGGCCGGCACGGCAAGATCTGCCTCGGGCCGAAGAAGGTGATCGGCGTGTTCGGCGAGTTGCACCCCAAGGTGCTGCGCGAGCTCGAGGTGAAAGGGCCGGTGGTCGGCTTCGTGATCTACCCCGAAGAAGTGCCGCTGCCGCGCGCCAACGGCTCGGCCCGGCCGGCGTTCAGCACCAACGACCTGCAACCGGTCGAGCGCGATTTCGCCTTCGTCGTCGATGCCGAGGTCGAGGCGCTGACGCTGGTCAACGCGGCGCAGGGCGCCGACAAGGCGCTGATCGCCGATGTGCGGGTGTTCGACCAGTTCCAGGGCGGCAACCTTGGCGACGGTCGCAAGTCGCTGGCGATCACGGTGCGGCTGCAGCCCAAGGACACGACGCTGACCGAAGCCGATATCGAGGCGGTGAGCGCCAAGATCGTCGACAAGGTCGCCAAGGCCACCGGCGGCGTGCTGCGCGGCTGAGCCTCGGTGGCTTGAGCCGGGAAAGGGCGGGCCAATGGCCCGCCCTTCGTCGTTTTACTGATCGGGGTCGGGAATCCGGCGGCCCTTGACGGCGGCGGGCCGGGCGTAGAACCGATCGACGTAGCCGGGCACGTTCTTCAGATCGTGCCAGCCGACCAGCTCTTTCGATTCGTAGAACTCGAGTGCGTTGAGCCAGGGCGCCAGCGCGATGTCGGCGATCGAGAACTCCTCGGCGATCCAGTCCTTGCCCTCGAGCGCCTGGTCAACCACCGCCAACAGCCGCTTGGCCTCGGCGACGTAACGCTCGCGCGGGCGCGGGTCGTCGATCTCGCGGCCGGCGAATTTCACGAAATACCCGAGCTGGCCGAACAGCGGCCCGACGCCGCCCATCTGGAACATCAGCCACTGGATCACCTGGTACTTCTGCGCCGGAGTGCTGCCGAGCAGCTTGCCGGCCTTTTCCGCCAGGTAGATCAGGATCGCGCCGCTTTCGAACAGCGGCATCGGCACGCCGTCCGGCCCGTTCGGGTCGATCATCGCCGGGATTTTGTTGTTCGGGTTCAGCGACAGGAACTCCGGGCTTTTGACGTCGGCGTCCTTCAGCGTCACCAGATGCGCCTCATAGGCCAGCCCGAGCTCTTCCAGCGCGATCGACACCTTCTGGCCGTTCGGCGTCGGGTAGGAGTAGAGCTGGATCACCGTCGGGTCGGCGGCGGGCCATCTGCGGGTGACGGGGAAGTCAGAGAGTTCGGTCTTAAGATTGCGAGTCTTCGGGAAGTCGGACAGTTCGATCATCAAGCGCCTCATGGGATTGGATGACCTAGACCTAACCCTTTATCGCCCCGGAAAAAGGGTGTCGCAGGGTGGCGGGGCTGCGCTAGGTCTGTGCGCGAATGCAGGGTCGCGCGGCGCGACGCAGGAACAGGGCATCGGACATGATCAGAGAATTCCGCAATTTCATCGCCAAGGGCAACGTGATGGACCTCGCGGTCGGCATCATCATCGGCGCCGCCTTCACCGCCATCGTGCAAAGCCTGGTGCACGATTTGATCAACCCGGTGATCGGGCTTGTGCTGGGCGGTATCGACTTCACCTCGATGTTCGTGGTGCTGTCGGGCGAGGTGCCGCCGGGCTCGTCTCTCGAGATCGCGCGCGAAAGCGGTGCCGCGGTGTTCGCCTACGGCGCCTTCCTGACCTCGGTGATCAACTTCCTGATCATCGCCTGGGTGGTGTTCCTGCTGGTCAAGGCGGTGAACCGGATCAAGGACGCCGCGGTGGATCGCGGCGAGCCGGTGCCGGCGGCGCCGAAGGGGCCGACCCAGGAGCAGCTGCTGACCGAAATCCGCGACGCGTTGCAGGCCCGCGCGCAACCCTAGGCAAAACTGCTGTGTCTTAAGACAGACTCACTCTGCGCGCCCGCCGGTATCCACCGGCGGCGGGAATACCTAGCTGTGGGGCAACCCAATGAAAGGCTTCCCCCATGACCATCCTGCATATCGACAGCTCGATCCTCGGCGAGAATTCGGTGTCGCGCCAGCTCACCGCCGCCGTGGTCGAGTCGCTGCTTGCCTCCGGCGACCAGACCGTGCTGCGTCGCGATCTTGCCGATCTGGCCTCCGAGGCGGCCTTCACCGGCGATCCGGTCGACCAGCTGATGTCGGCCGACACGCTGGTGATCGGCGCGCCGATGTACAACTTCGGCATCCCGCACCAGCTGAAGGCCTGGATCGACAGCATCGCGGTCGCCGGCCGGACCTTCCGCTACACCGAGACCGGGCCGCAGGGCCTGGCCGGCGGCCGCCGCGCCATCGTGGTCTACTCGAGCGGCGGCATGCACGGGGGGGCGTCCGATTTCGTCGAACCCTACCTGCGCCAGGTGCTGGGCTTCATCGGCATCACCGACGTGACGGTGCTGCGGGTCGAGGGCGTAGCGATGTCGCCCGAGGCGCGCGACGTGGCAATCGAGGCCGCGCTCGAGCAGGTGCCGTCGATCACCCGGCTCGCCGCCTGACCGAACGCCGCAGCGGCCCGAAACGACAACGGCCGGCGCATCATGCGCCGGCCGTTTTTTCACGTGCAACGTCGTGGCGCGCCTAGCGGGCGAGCGCTTGCTGCGCCGAGATCGCCTCGCGGCCCAAGCCCTCGCCGACGGCGATGTTGGTGATCTTGCCGTCGTGGACGTTCAGACCCTCGGCCAGGTGCGGATCGTCCTCGCAGGCCTTGCGCCAGCCCTTGCCGGCGATCGCCAGCACGAAGGGCAGCGTCGCGTTGCCAAGCGCCAGCGTCGAGGTGCGGGCGACCGCGCCGGGCATGTTGGCGACGCAGTAGTGCATGATGCAGTCGACCTCGTAGATCGGGTCCTGATGCGTGGTCGCCTTCGAGGTCTCGAAGCAGCCGCCCTGGTCGATCGCCACGTCGACGATCGCCGCGCCGGGCTTCATCGTCG
>JBFGEI010000237.1:0-5275 GCA_041580155.1 Limimaricola sp. | reverse complement strand
GGGCATTGGCGAAGCGGGCGCGGTCGCGCAACGACCAGGTCGCCACCGACCTGCGGCTTTGGGTGCGCGACCAGTGCGACGCCGCCGACGCCGCACTGGCGGCGCTGATCCAGGCGCTGCTTGGTCAGGCCGAGGCCGGCGCCGACTGGGTGATGCCCGGCTTTACCCATCTGCAGACCGCGCAGCCGGTGACCTGGGGCCACCACATGATGGCCTATGTCGAGATGTTCGCCCGCGACCGGTCGCGCTTTGCCGACGCCCGGGCGCGGATGAACGAAAGCCCGCTCGGCGCCGCGGCGCTGGCCGGCACCTCGTTCCCGATCGACCGCGAGATGACCGCCAGGACGCTCGGCTTCGACCGGCCGATGGCCAACAGCCTCGACGCGGTGTCGGACCGCGATTTCGCGATGGAGTTCCTGTCGGCCTCGAGCATCTGCGCCGTGCACCTGTCGCGGCTTGCCGAAGAGCTGGTGATCTGGTCCTCGGCGCAGTTCCGCTTCGTGACCATGTCGGACCGCTGGTCGACCGGATCGTCGATCATGCCGCAGAAGCGCAACCCCGACGCCGCCGAGCTGATCCGCGCCAAGATCGGCCGGATCTTCGGCGCCAACGTGGCGCTGACGCTGGTGATGAAGGGGCTGCCGCTGGCCTATGGCAAGGACATGCAGGAGGACAAGGAGCAGGTGTTCGACGCCGCCGACAACCTGATGCTGTCGCTGGCCGCGATGTCGGGCATGGTCACCGACATGACCGCCAACCGCGACAGCCTGCGCGCCGCCGCCGCGTCGGGCTTTTCGACCGCGACCGACCTGGCCGACTGGCTGGTGCGGGCGCTGGGCCTGCCGTTCCGCGACGCGCACCACGTCACCGGGTCGCTGGTGGCCCGCGCCGAGGCCAAGGGCTGCGACCTGCCCGAGCTGACGCTGCAGGACATGCAGGCGGTGCATCCCGACATCACCGAAGCGGTGTTCGACGTGCTGACCGTCGAGGCCTCGGTGGCCAGCCGCACCGCCTATGGCGGCACCGCGCCCAGCAACGTGCGCGACCAGATCGCCCGCTGGAAGGCGGCGCTCGGGTGACCCGGGCCGCCGCGCTGGCGCTGCTGGTCACGCTCGGCGCCTGCGGCGCCGAGTCGCCGCCCTTCGTGCCGGACGGCGCGGCGCTGGGCTACGGCGAAACCTCGATCGGCGCCCGGCTGGGCGGAACCGCGGCGGTGCGCCCGTGAGGTGGCTCTGGGCGGCGCTGGCGGTCTGGGGCGCGGTTCACCCGATGTCCTGGTTCGTCGCCTGGTTCGCCGAGAACGGCGTCAGCCTGTCGGGCATGGTCGACGCCTGGCACGCCAACGCCGCGACCTCGGGTCTGGTCTGGGACCTGACCATCGCGGCGATCGCGCTGACCATCTGGATCCTCTCCGAGGTCCGCGTCAGGCGCAATTGGGAGGCGCTGCTGGCGATCCCGGCGATCTTCCTGATCGGCGTCAGCTGCGGCCTGCCGCTCTACCTGTTTCTCCGCACCCGGCCGCTGGTCTGACCTGCGCCGGGCTGCACCACGTTTCGCAAGGATGATGCGGAAGCCGCGGCTTCCGACGGGGGTCTGATGGATCATTTTCTGTATCGCGACGGCCAGCTGATGGCCGAGGACGTCCCGGTTTCCGAGATCGTCGCCGAGGTCGGCACGCCGGTCTACGTCTACTCGGCGGCGACGCTTCTGCGCCATCTCAAGCTGTTCGACGAGGCGTTGGACGGGATGCCGCACCTGGTCTGCTTTGCGGTCAAGGCGCTGGGCAACATCGCGGTGCTGAAGCTGCTGGGCGACGCCGGCGCCGGCATGGATATCGTGTCGGGCGGCGAATACGCCCGGGCCCGTGCCGCCGGGGTGCCGGGCGACCGCATCGTGTTCTCGGGCGTCGGCAAGACCCGCGACGAGATGCGGATGGCGCTGGAAGGCGGCATCCGCCAGTTCAACGTCGAAAGCGAACCCGAGATGGCGGCGCTGTCCGAGGTCGCGCTGTCGCTGGGCAAGGTGGCGCCGATCACCATCCGGGTGAACCCCGACGTCGATGCCAGGACCCACGCCAAGATCGCCACCGGCAAGTCCGAGAACAAGTTCGGCATCCCGATCGCCCGCGCCCGCGAGGTCTACGCGATGGCCGCCGGTCTGAAGGGCCTGAAGGTGATCGGCATCGACGTGCACATCGGCAGCCAGCTGACCGAGCTGGCGCCGTTCGAAACCGCCTTCACCAAGGTCGCCGAACTCACCGAAGAGCTGCGCGCCGACGGCCACGAGATCACCCGGCTCGATCTTGGCGGCGGGCTAGGGATTCCCTACGAGCGGATCAACGAGGCGCCGCCGCTGCCGTTCGACTACGGCGCTCTGGTGCGCCGGACCGTCGGCCACCTGGGCTGCGAGATCGAGATCGAGCCGGGCCGGCTGGTCGCCGGCAACGCCGGGATCCTGGTCAGCCAGGTCACCTATGCCAAATCGGGCGAAGGCCGCGATTTCCTGATCCTCGACGCCGCGATGAACGACCTGATCCGGCCGGCGATGTACGACGCGCATCACGACATCATCCCGGTGGTCGAACCGGTGCCCGGCGCCGAAACCCGGGCCTGGGACATCGTCGGCCCGGTTTGCGAAACCGGCGACACCTTCGCCCGCGGCCGCGCGCTGCCCCCGCTGGCCGAGGGCGAGCTGGTCGCGTTCCGCTCGGCCGGGGCCTACGGCGCCGCGATGGCCAGCGAATACAACGCCCGGCCGCTGGTCCCCGAGGTGCTGGTGCAGGGCGATCAATTCGCGGTTATCCGCCGACGTCCGACCTATGCCGAGATGATCGCGCGCGATAGCATTCCCGAATGGCTATGACGGAGACAGCCACCCCGCGCATCGGAGCACGAGCGTCCTGACCGATCGACCCGATCCCCTGCCGCACCTGCGCCGTCCGGCCGCGCTGACCCGCGCCGGCATGGTGGCCGAACGCGTGCTGCGGGCCTTCTGGCCGTTCTGGACCGTGCTGGCGCTGGCGCTGGCGCCGCTGATCGCCGGCTGGCAGGACAATTTCGCGATCGAGATGTTCTGGGGCTGGTCGGTGATCGCGCTGGTCGGTCTGCTGGCCAGCCTCGGCTGGGGGCTGTGGCGGTTCCGCTGGCCGTCGCGCCGCGAGGCGCTGGCGCGGCTTGACGCCAGCCTGCCCGGGCGGCCGATCTCGGCGCTGTCGGACGCGCAGGCGGTGGGCCGCGGCGACACCGGCTCGGAAGGCGTCTGGCTGGCGCATCTGGCGCGGATGCGGCTGCGGACCCTGTCGGCCAAGCCGGCGCGTCCAAATCTGCGGCTGGCGTCGCGCGATCCCTTCGGGCTGCGCTACATCGCCCTGCTGTTCCTGGTGGTCGCACTGCTGTTCGGCTCGGTCTGGCGGATCGGGAGCGTCGCCTCGATGGCGCCCGGCGGCGCCGGCCAGCTGGCCACCGGGCCGGTCTGGGAGGGCTGGGTCGAACCGCCGGCGCACACCGGGCTTCCGGCGCTGTACCTTGCCGACATTCCGGCCGGCGACCTGACCGTGCCCGAGGGCAGCCTGGTGACGCTGCGGCTGTACGGCGAAGTCGGCGCGCTGACCGTGTCGGAAACCGTGTCGGGCCGCACCGACGGTCTCGGCGCCGCCTCGGAACCGAACCAGAGCTTCGAGATCACGCAACCCGGCGCGCTGTCGATCGACGGCCCCGGCGGCGCCGCCTGGGAGGTCGACGTCCTGCCCGACCAGTCGCCGCAAGTCGAGATGTCCGGCCCGCTCGAGGCCGACGGCTATGGCGAAAGCACGCTGCCGTTCCACGCCAGCGACGATTACGGCGTGGCCTCCGGCCGGGCGATCATCGCGCTGGCGCCGGCCGATGTCGACCGGCGCTTCGGTCTGGCCACCGACCCCGAGCCGCGCGACCCGATCGTGATCGACCTGCCGATGCCCTACTCGGGCGATCGCAGCGACATCGACGAATTGCTGATCGACGACTTCTCGCAGCATCCCTTCGCCAACCTTCCGGTCACCGTGACGCTCGAGGTGACCGACGACGCCGGCCAGATCGGCCGCATGGCGCCGGAGCCGACGGTGCTGCCGGGTCGGCGCTTCTTTCAGCCGGTCGCCCGCGCCGTGGCCGAGCAGCGCCGCGACCTGCTGTGGTCGAAGGACAACGCTCGCCGGGTGCTGCAGATCCTGCGCGCGGTGTCGCATCGCCCCGAGGACCTGTTCCCGAACCAGACCACCTACCTGCGGCTGCGGGTGGCGCTGCGCCGGCTCGACACGCTCGAGAGCGGCCCGGCCGGGCTGTCCGACGCCGCCCGCGACGAGATCGCCCAGGCGCTCTGGGATCTCGCCGTGCAGCTCGAGGACGGCACCCTGGCCGACGCCCGCGAACGGCTGCGCCGGGCGCAGGAGCGGCTTGCCGAGGCGATGCGCAACGGCGCCAGCCCCGAGGAAATCGCCGAGCTGATGGACGAGCTGCGCGCCGCCACCGACGACTACCTGCAGATGCTGGCGCAGAACGCCGAGCCCGCCGACGACCGCACCGACGAGCCGTCGAGCGCAGAGCAGGACGGCATGAACGTCACCCAGGACGAGCTGCAGGCGCTGATGGACCGGATCCAGGAGCTGATGGAAGAAGGCCGGATGGCCGAGGCCGCCGAGCTGATGGCGCAGCTGAACCGGCTGATGGAGAACCTCCGGGTCACCCAGGGCGAAGGCGGCGGTGGGCCGCGGACCCCGGGGCAGCAGTCGATGCAGGACCTGCAGGATACGCTGCGCGAGCAGCAGGACCTGTCGGACCAGGCGTTCCGCGACCTGCAGGACCGGTTCAACAACCGCCAGCCCGGGCAGCAGGGCCAGCAGCCCGACGGCGGCCAGCCGCAAGGCAGCATGCCCGGCGGGCCGCGGGCCGACTCGCGGCCCGGTGCCGGCAGCGACGACCCGTCGCAGCCGGGCCAGGACGGTGGCGGCGGCCCGGGATCCGAGAATGACCGTGGCAGCCTGGCCGACCGGCAGCAGGCGCTGCGCGACGAGTTGGCGCGCCAGCGGGGCGCGTTGCCGCGTCTCGACGGCGAAGCAGGCGAGCGGGCGGGCGCGGCGCTCGACCGGGCGGGGCGCGCGATGGACGAGGCCGAAGACGCGCTGCGCGCCGACGATCTGGCCCGCGCGATCGACCGGCAGGCCGAGGCGACCGAGGCGCTGCGGGGGGCTGCGCGCGAGCTGGGCGAGGCGCTGGCCCGGGGCGACCGCGACGCGCCGGATCAG
>JBFGEI010000236.1:0-5307 GCA_041580155.1 Limimaricola sp. | reverse complement strand
GCCGGTGAGCGCGACATGAAACGCCTCGTGCAGCGTCGAGGCCAGCCGGTCGGTATCCTTCACCAGCCAGTTGTGCTTGGTGCAGGGCCGGGTGATGCCCACGGTGTCGGCCTCCTGGAAGGCGTCCGAGCCGATCATGAAGGTCGGCACCTGTCCGGTCAGCACCAGGATCGGGATCGAATCCATCAGCGCGTCGGTCAGCCCGGTGACCGCGTTCGTCGCCCCCGGACCCGAGGTCACCAGCGCCACGCCGGGCCGGCCGGTCGAGCGGGCGTAGCCCTCGGCGGCGTGGATCGCCGCCTGTTCGTGGCGCACCAGCACGTGGCGGATGTCGTTCTGCTGGAATATCTCGTCGTAGATCGGCAGCACCGCGCCGCCGGGGTAGCCGAAGATCGTGTCGACGCCCTGATCCTTGAGCGCCTCGACCACCATTTTCGCACCGGTCATCTGACGTGTCATCGTGCCGTTCCTTGTCGTTCGCTCTGCGGTTCAATTCGGTTGCGGGCCAAACCCGCGACTGCGCACAAAAAAGCCCCCGGAGGTCCGGGGGCGCATGGGAGACCGTTCATGGTCCTGCCGTTACCGGCCCATGCACCCGTCCTTGCCGATTACTAGCTGCCTGCGCATCTGCCGATACCCTTCTGTCTGCCACGGCACATATGCACGCGCAGCAAAGGGCGTCAACCGCATCTCGCGGAGAAAATGTCGCAGGGCGGCCCGGTTTCGCAACTTTGTTGTCCCGGTTCGCGGCCGTCGGCCAGATGCGCAAAGCCTCTGGACCGGGTGCCGCCGCCGGGCGACCGGTCCGGATCAGCCCTGCGCCGGCGCGGCGGGCGCCTTGTCGGTCTCGTCGCTCAGCGGGTCGTCCGAGCCCTTCGCCGGTTCGGGGTGGTGCTTGGCCTGGCGTTCCATCTCGCTGTCGAATTCGGCCCCGAGCAGCACGATGAAGGCCGACAGCCAGAGCCACATCAGCAGCACGATGACGCCGCCGAGCGCGCCGAAGGTCTCGTTGTAGCCGCCGAAGCTGCGGACGTAGAAGGCGAAGGCGATGGAGCCGAGCAGCCACAGCAGGCAGGCCAGCGCCGCGCCCGGGGTGATCCAGCGCCAGCGCTTTTCGCCGCGTGACGGCCCGAACCGGTACAGCACCGCAAGCCCGATCGCCAGCAGCATCAGCATCAGCGGCCAGCGCAGGATCGTGATCAGGGTTTCGGTCGCGGCACCAAGCGGCAGGAAGCGCAGCACCGCCGGCAGCCCCGCGGCCACCGCGATGATCAAAAGGAAGCCAAGCACCATGCCGATCGTCAGCAGCATCTTCTGCACGTTCAGCGCCACCAGGCCGCGGGTCTCCTCGGCCTCGAAGGCGACGTTCAGCCCCTCCATCAGCGACTGCACCCCCTTCGACGCCGAATACAGCGCGACCGCGATGCCGAACACCGCCGCCAGCCCAAGACCGCCCTCGGCGCTGCCGGCCACCTCGGTGGCCTGGCCGATGACGATCTCGGCGGCCTCCTGCGGCAACAGCGCCGCCAGATCCTGCAGCTGGTTCACCACCGTGTTCGGGTCGAAGAAAAGCCCGGCGATCGCCATCGCGGCGACGATCCCGGGGAAAATCGCCAGCAGCCCGTAGAAGGCGCAGCCGGCGGCGATCAGGCTGACGTGGTCGGCGCCGATCTCGCTCCAGACCCGTTTCAACGTCGCCCACCACCCGGTGGCGCTGATGTCGGCGGGATGGGCCGATGTGTCGTGGCGTTCGGCCATGTCTTGGTCTCCGGTTCCGGGGCGTTCGAAACTGCAACGTGCTACCGGCGTCGACGTTCCCGGCAAAATTCCGCCGCGAGGGTCTGACACGAGAGTTTCGTGCAACCTTCGCGAAACTGTCATCTCGCGCCCTTAGCTGCCAACGCATTGAAGGCAAACGATCAGGGATCGCACCATGAAGCGTTTCAACATCAACAAGATCAGCTGGGACGAGCTGGACGAACTGCGTCGTCCGACCGACGAGACCACCGATTTCGACCGTGTCGTCGCCGCCGCGATGTCGCGCCGCGGCTTCCTGTCGGGGCTGGTCGCCGTCGGCTCGGGCGCCGCCGTCATGGGTAGCGGCCTGCTGCGGGGGTCGACCGCGCTGGCGCAGACCGCGTCGCGGTTCGGCTTCACCCCGATCCCGACCGCGACTGATTACACGGTGCACGTGCCCGAGGGCTACGCCTGGCAGGTGCTCGCCAGCTGGGGCGACAGGCTGTTTTCGGACGCGCCCGATTTCGACCCCGCCCTCGGCACCAGCGTCGCGGGCCAGGCGCGGGCCTTCGGCGAGAACACCGACGGCATGGAGCTGTTCGACATCGACGGCCACCAGGTGATCGCGGTGAACCACGAATACGCCAACCCCGAGATCAACCTGCCGCAGAACCCCGATGGCGCCCCGGCCTCGGCCGACGACGTGCGCAAGCTGCAGGATGCGCAGGGCATCTCGGTGTTCGAAGTGGCCGAGACCGAGGCCGGCTGGCAGATCGTTCTGGACAGCCGCTTCAACCGCCGGATCACCCACAACACCCCGATGCGCATTTCGGGGCCGGCCGCCGGGCATGAACTGCTGAAGACCGACGCCGACCCGTCGGGGACGCAGGCGCTGGGCACCTTCAACAACTGCGGCGCCGGCCGCACGCCTTGGGGCAGCTACCTGACCTGCGAAGAGAACTTCAACGGCTACTTCGGATCGACCGACGCCGCCATGGCGATGCCCGAGGGCTACGAGCGTTACGGCATCGAGGCCGAGTCGGGCTATGATTACGAGAAGTTCGACGCCCGCTTCGACGTGTCAAAGACCCCCAACGAGCCGCACCGCGCCGGTTACGTCGTCGAGATCGACCCGTCGGACCCGGCCTCGATGCCGGTCAAACGCACCGCGCTGGGCCGCTTCAAGCACGAAAACGCCGCGGTGACGTTGGCCGCCGACAACCGCGTCGTCGTCTTTCTGGGCGACGACGAGCGCGGCGAGTTCCTGTATCGCTACGTCTCGGACCAGCCTTATGTCGAAGGCGGCGACACCTCGGGGCTGCTCGACGACGGGCAGCTCTACGTCGCGCGGTTCGACGAGGACGGCTCCGGCGCATGGCTGGCGCTGACCCCCGAGAGCACCGGCATGGACCGGGCGCTGATCCACATCCACACCCGCCAGGCCGGCTCGGCGGTGGGCGCCACGACGATGGACCGCCCCGAATGGGTCGCGGTGCACCCGCTGCGGGCCGAGGCCTACTGCGCGCTGACCAACAACAAGAACCGCGCGATCAAGCCCAACGCGGGGGGCGACGACACCCCCGCGGCCGGGCCGAACCCGCGCCCCGAGAACCTCTACGGCCAGATCGTGCGCTGGCGGCCCGAGGCCGGCGACCATGCCGCCGACGTCTTTGCCTGGGATCTCTACGTGATGGCCGGCAATCCGCAGGTGCACGAGGACCGCTATGCCGGCTCCGAGAACGTCACGGCGGGCAACATGTTCAACTCGCCCGACGGGATGACCTTCGACAGCCGGGGGCTGCTGTGGATCCAGACCGACGGCGACGACAGCGACGAGGGCGACTTCGCCGGCATGGGCAACAACCAGATGCTGGTCGGCGATCCCGACACCGGCGAGATCGCGCGCTTCATGACCGGGCCGAAGGGCGCGGAGATCACCGGGGCGTGCTTTTCGACCGACCGAAGGACGATGTTCGTCGGGATCCAGCACCCGTTGAACTTCCCCGATGCCAACGGGCTGCCGCGCAGCTCGATCGTCGCGGTGCGGCGCGAAGACGGGGCATCGATCGGCTAGGACCGACGCCGCCGCGGCCCGGGCACTCCGGGTCGCGGCTGGCGGTGGCTCAGCCGCGCACCGGCCTGGTGTCGGGCAGGCTGATCCGCGCCACCTGCTCGGCGATCGGGTCGACCGACAGCGGGTGGGTTTCCGAGCTGTGCCGCGCCGGGTCGCCGATCGGCTCCCAATGGCCGCGGCGGTAGATCTCGAGGCCGGAGAACCGCGCCTTGTAATCCATCTTCGGGCTGCCGGGGACCCAGTAGCCGAGATAGACGTAGGGCAGCTGCATCTCCTGCGCGATCCGCACGTGATCGAGGATCACATGGGTGCCGAGCGAGCGCCGGTCCTGGTCCGGTGCGAAGAAGGAATAGACCATGCTGAGACCGTCATCGAGGATGTCGGTCAGGCAGACCGCGCGCAGCCCGCGGCGGTCGTCGTCGGCCTGCGACGGGTTGGCGTATTCCACCAGCCGCGACCGCACCGGGGTTTCCTCGACCATCGCCGCGAATTCGAACATGTCCATGTCGGCCATGCCGCCGCTGGCATGGCGGCTGTCGAGGTAATCGCGGAACAGCGCGTATTGCTCTTCGGTGGCCCAGGGCGAGGTGGCGCGCCGCGCCAGGTCGCGGTTGCGCTTGAGCACCCGGGCCTGGCTGCGCGACGGGGTGAAGCGGCTGACGTCGATCCGCGCCGACAGGCAGGCGCTGCAATCGGCGCAGGACGGGCGATACAGCACGTTCTGGCTGCGCCGGAAGCCCTGCTTGGACAGCGCGTCGTTCAGCCGTTCGGATTGCTCGCCCTGCAGCGCGGTGAACAGCTTGCGCTCCATTCGGCCCGCCAAATAGGGGCAGGGCTGCGGGGCCGTCACGTAGAACTGCGGCGCAAAGGGCAAGGTATGACGCATGAGGGTCCGTCCGGTTCGCCCGAAGGCTAGCAACAGGCCCCGCGCCTGCCAAGCCCCTTGGGGTGGCGCAGGGTGAACGCCGCCGATCGGTCAGCCCGGCAGGCTGCCGGGTTCGGGCCGGTTGATCGCGGTGGTGGCCAGCAGCGTGTCGCTCAGCCCCTGGCCGCGGTCGGTCAGCAGCATCATCGCCATCGACACCAGCTGCAGCGGCGCCAGCGTCACCGACACCGCGTAGCCGGCGGTGTGCAGGAACGCGGCCTGCGACGACAGCCGGCGGCCGTCGCCGTCGCGCAGCTCGATCGCCACCAGCCGCATGCCCCAGGTCGCCGAGCCGCCGGAGATCGTCGCCCAGCGGTAGAGAAACCCGACCACCATCATCATCAGCGGAAAGAAGAACAGCCCGATGAAGGCGGTGAACGGCAGCAGCAGCAGGCAGGCGATCGCGATCAGCGTCACGTCCACCAGCCAGGCCAGCGCCCGCTTGAACGGCACGCCGGCATAAAAGCCCGGGGCGCGCTCGGGGTCGGGCAGGCCCTGCAGCCGGGCGGCGAAGTTCGGAGAGGAGATCATCGGCGGGGCCTTTCAGACGGGGCGGCGGAAGGCGGGGGGG
>JBFGEI010000235.1:0-5331 GCA_041580155.1 Limimaricola sp. | reverse complement strand
GCCGCACCCGAAGCGGACTTCCTGCCCCTGCATCCGCCGATGCCGGGGCTTTTTCGACGATCCAGCTGAAAGATCCACAGCATGACCGCGCCAGCCGACCCGCTCACCAAACCCGTTTCCGAGGCCGGTGGTCCGGACCATCACATCGACAGCTTTCCGGCCGGGCCGACCGGGCGCGCGCTGTTCTGGATCGCGGTGATCTTCTCGTGTTTCCAGATCGCCACCGCGGCGCATCTGATCGACCTGCCAAGCCAGGTCACCCGGGCGCTGCACGTCGGCTTCCTGATGCTGCTGACCTTCCCGCTGGTCGCTGCGGCGCGCAGCTGGGGCCTGCCGATGCGCGGCCTGGCCTGGGCGCTGGCCGCCGCCGGGGTCAGCGTCGCGCTGTACCAGTGGTGGCAGTACCAGCCACTGATCCTGCGCGCCGGCCGGCCGCTGCCGATGGACCTGGTGATCGGCGTCGTGGCGCTGCTCACCGTGTTCACCGCGGCGTTGGTGCTGATGGGTCCGGCGCTGCCGATCATCTCGGGGGCGTTCCTGGCCTACACGCTGTTCGGCCAGCACCTGCCGCCGCCGCTGATCCACCGCGGCTACGACTTCGAGCAGGTGATCGACCACATGGCCTTCGGCACCGAGGGCATCTACGGCATCCCGGTCTACGTGTCGTCGACGTACATCTTCCTGTTCATCCTGTTCGGGTCGTTTCTGGAAAAGGCCGGGATGATCCGGCTGTTCACCGACGTCGCGCTGGGGCTGTTCGGTCACAAGCAGGGCGGCGCCGCCAAGGTCGCGGTGGTGTCCTCGGGGCTGATGGGCACGATCTCCGGTTCGGGCGTCGCCAACGTCGTCACCACCGGCCAGTTCACCATTCCGCTGATGAAGCGCTTCGGCTACCGCGCCGCCTTTGCCGGCGGGGTCGAGGCCACCGCGTCGATGGGCGGCCAGATCATGCCGCCGGTGATGGGCGCGGTCGCCTTCATCATGGCCGAGACCCTCGGCGTGCCCTACGTCGAGGTGGTGCAGGCCGCCATCGTGCCGGCGATCCTGTATTTCTTCTCGGCGTTCTGGATGGTGCATCTCGAGGCCGGCAAGCACGGCCTGCGCGGGCTGAACAAGTCCGAGCTGCCGTCGGCGCTGGGCGCGCTCAAGGAAAACTGGATGCTGATCGTGCCGCTCGGCATCCTGATCTGGCTGCTGTTCAGCGGCTACACGCCGCTGTTCGCCGGTACCGTCGGGCTCGGCCTTACCGTGCTGCTGATCCTCGGCGGGTCGATCGCGCTGCGGCTGCCGACCCAGGTGCTGCGCACCATCATCTGGATCGGCCTCGGGCTGATCGCGGCGTCGTTCCTGCAATGGGGCATCGGCGTTCTGGTCGCCGCCATCGCGGTTCTGATCGCGATCTGCGCCAGCTTCAACGGCGGCCGCGAAACCCTGCTGCTGTGCCGTGACAGCCTTGCCGACGGCGCCCGCACCGCGCTGCCGGTCGGCGTCGCCTGCGCGCTGGTCGGCGTGATCATCGGCGCGATGACCCTGACCGGGGCGGCCAACACCTTCGGCCAGTTCATCGTCGCGGTGGGCGAGCAGAACCTGTTCCTGAGCCTGGTGCTGACGATGATCACCTGCCTGTTGCTGGGCATGGGGATCCCGACGATCCCGAACTATATCATCACCTCGTCGATCGCCGGTCCGGCGCTGCTGGCGCTGGGGGTGCCGCTGATCGTCAGCCACATGTTCGTGTTCTATTTCGGCATCCTCGCCGACCTGACACCGCCGGTGGCGCTGGCCTGCTTCGCGGCGGCGCCGATCGCGCGCGAAAGCGGGCTGAAGATCTCGATCGAGGCGATCAAGGTCGCGGCGGCCGGCTTCGTGATCCCGTTCATGGCGGTGTATTCGCCGGCGCTGATGCTGCAGGACGGCGGCCCGCTGGCGCTGTCGATCGGCTATGTCCCGGCGGTGGCCTGGATCATCGGCAAGACCGTGCTGGCGATCGGCTTCTGGGGCGCCGCGGTGATCGGCTGGGTCGGCCGGCCGCTGTCGCCGCCGCTGCGGCTGCTCGCGGTCGCGGTCGCCTTCACCCTGGTCGCGGCCTGGCCGATCACCGACTGGATCGGGCTGGCCGGGGCGGCGGTGACCGCGCTGCTGATCGTCCGGATCAACCGCGCCGTGCCGGCGTGACCGGCTGCCTGATGATCGGCGCCACCACGCTGGCGCTGGCCTCGGGCGGCTTCACGCTCGACTGGACCCATTCGGTCGAACACGTCGGCTGGCGCGAGCACTGGCGCGTCGTCGGCGATCAGCTGACCCTGACCCGGGCCGCGGTGCGCGGCTCGGGCGCCGGGATGGAGCCCGGAGACGACGCCCGGCTGGTCGACGGCTGGTGGGTCTGGAGCCCAGGCACGGTGGTGCCGGAGCTGCGGCTCGCAGCCTCCGGGGCGACCGGCGCCGGCTGGCGGCTCTGCGCCGACGGCCGCTGCCACGAGATCGGCGCCGCCGCCTCCGAGCCGCTGCGACTCGCGCCCTGCCCGGCGGTCGCCGCGCCATCCGGCTGACCAAGGGTCCAGCGCTTCGCGCGGCGCCGGATTTCGTGGCGCTCTGGCAGCGATGCCACAGTCGGCCTCGGCCGATGCCGCCCGATCACACCCACGTCATCGACCTTGCGTCGCAAGGAACCTTGGTTTGCTGGCGCCGTTGTCAGCGGAAGGTCGCCGCAATCACGCCGCACCTCAGCCGCTCCGGCGTTCGCATGTCGAGACATGCTTGAAGAATCATCCGGAGCGCGATCAAGGAGCGCGCGAAAGGCGGCCCCCAAGGGCCGGAACAAGGATTAGGCACATGGCTAGCAGCATTCCCCAGACCAGCAACACCCAGGCACCCGCCCCGGTACCCACCCCGGCGCAGCAGGTCGCCAAACCAGTTTTCCGGGACTACGCCAGCATCTAAGCGGTCCTTGAACGAACCCGGCCCGCCGCGCCGTCGACCGTCCTCCCCGGTCGCCGGCCGCCACGGATCGGACGCTGCCGGACGACCGCCCCTCCCTCGGTCGTCCGGCAGTCCCCTTGCGGGACAGCCATCACGGCGCCGCAGCGCCAAGCCCTTCCCCGAACCACATCGCCGCGCTATCACCGGCACGACAGCAGTTGCCGGAGCGTCCCGATGTCGTCCATGACCCGCCGCAGCGCCATCGCGCTGAGCCTCGCCGCCTTGGCCGCCTGCGGTCGCAGGCCGGCCGCCACGCGGATCCCCGATCTCTACCCGAACGAAACCCGGCAGCTGCGGTCGCAGATCAACCGCTATGCCAAGGCCTACGACGTGCCGGTCGACCTGGTGCACCGGGTGATCCTGCGCGAAAGCAGCCACCGTCCCGAGGCGCGCAACGGCTCGTATTACGGGCTGATGCAGATCAGCCCCGCCACCGCCCGCACCATGGGCCACCGCGGCCCGCCGGAAGAGCTTCTCGATGCCGAAACCAACCTGCGCTACGCGGTGAAATACCTGCGCGGCGCCTGGATCGTGGCCAACGGCAACCGCGACAAGGCGGTCGACTGGTACGCGCGCGGCTACTACTACGAGGCCCGCAACCGCTGCCTGCTGGTCAAGACCGGGCTGCTCGACCACGAGGTCGGCTGCTGAGCCAGGCCCGGCCCGCGCGAAAGGGGCGCCCGCGATGACCGACCATTCGATCCCCTCGGACCGGCTGCGAGAGATCGTCGCCGAAATCGCCGAAACCATGGCCGCCGAGACCGAGCGCGGCCGGGTCGCCGACTACATCCCGCAGCTGGCCTGCGTCGATCCGAACCAGTTCGGCCTGGCGCTGGTCACCGCCGAGGGCGAGATGATCTCGGCCGGCGACGCCGAGACGCCGTTCTCGATCCAGAGCGTGTCCAAGGTGTTCGCGCTGGCGCTGGCGCTGGGCCGGGTCGGCGACCAGCTGTGGACCCGGGTCGGCCGCGAGCCGTCGGGCGATCCGTTCAACTCGATCGTCCAGCTCGAGCACGAGCGCGGCATCCCGCGCAACCCGTTCATCAACTCGGGCGCCATCGCGGTCACCGACAGCATCCTGTCGCAATCGGCGCCGAAGGAGGCGCTGGGCCAGATCATCCAGTTCATCCGCTTCATCGCCGGCGACGACGACATCGCGATCGACCCCGAGGTGGCGCGCTCGGAAACCGAGACCGGCTACCGCAACATCGCGCTGGCCAACTTCATGCGCGACTTCGGCACCATCAAGCGGGCGCCGGAACAGACGCTGGGCGTGTATTTCCACCAATGCGCGATCTCGATGACCGCGCGGCAGCTGGCGGCGTCGGGCCGGTTCCTGGCCTTCGACGGCTGCCTGTCGCCGGCCGGGCCGCGGGCGATCTCGCCCAGGATGGCGCGGCAGATCAACGCGCTGATGCTGACCTGCGGGCATTACGACGGATCCGGCGAATTCGCCTTCCGGGTCGGGCTGCCGGGCAAGAGCGGCGTCGGCGGCGCGATTCTCGCGGTGGTGCCGGGCCAGGCGGCGATCGGCTGCTGGTCGCCGGGGCTGAACCCCACCGGCAATTCCGAGCTGGCCTCGCGGGCGCTCGAGATGTTCGCCGATCGCACCGGCTGGTCGGTCTTCGCGCCGAAATAAGTCGGCCGCGACGAAAAAGGCCCGCGCCGAGGCGCGGGCCTTTCCGGTGTCCTGGCGGTTCGGCTTAGCCGACCAGTTCGAGACCCGAGAAGAAGAACGAGATCTCTTCCTTGGCGGTCTCGGGGGCGTCCGAACCATGCACCGAGTTCTCGCCGACGCTCTCGGCGAATTCGGCGCGGATGGTGCCGGGGGCGGCGTCGGCCGGGTTGGTCGCGCCCATCACGTCGCGGTTCTTCTGGATCGCGCCTTCGCCTTCCAGCACCTGCACGACGACCGGGCCCGAGGCCATGAATTCGGTCAGTTCGCCGAAGAACGGACGGGCGCGGTGCACGTCGTAGAAGTCACCGGCCTGCTCCACGGTCAGGTGGATGCGCTTCGAGGCGACGATGCGCAGACCGGCCTCTTCGAACTTGGCGGCGATCTTGCCGGTCAGGTTGCGCTTGGTGGCGTCGGGCTTGATGATCGACAGGGTGCGTTCGATGGCCATGTTATGCCTCTTTCGTCTGGATGTGGTCGGTAAGGGGCCGCATGGCCCCGGCGTTCGGATCGGCAGCGCCCTAGCATGCGGGCGAAGGCCTGAAAAGACGCCATCGAACGCCGGCCGACGCGTCGCGCAGGCCGGCGGCGCGACCGCGAGCCGTTGACGGCCAGCCCCGCATCATGCAAGGCACGCGGATGCTGCGCATCACAGACCTTTCATATTCCGTCGAGGG
>JBFGEI010000234.1:0-5340 GCA_041580155.1 Limimaricola sp. | reverse complement strand
CGTGTTCGACCGCGCAGGTGATCGCGGTCTGGCCGTATCCCCAGCCGCGGCGGCCGATGCCGGCCCGCGTCGCGGTGCCGCTGTTGCGGCCGTCGCAACCGACCAGCAGCGCGCCGCTGACATGCCGCCCCGAGGCCAGCGTGACGGCCACTCCGGCGGGGCCGGTGGCTTGCGCAACCACCTGGTCCGGGGCGATCACCTCGATCGCCCCGGCGCGCGCTATTGCGCTGGCCAACTCGGCGCGCAGGTGCCGGTCCTCGACCATGTGGCCCATCTGGCCGTCCTCGATCTCGGCGGCGTCAAAATGCAGCCACCACGGCGACGGGCCTTCGCCGGCACGACCGTCGGTGACCTTGATCTGGTGCATCGGCTGCGCCGCATCGGCCAAGGCCTGCCACAGCCCCAGCCGGGCCAGCATCCGCCGTGAGGCTAGGGCCAGCGCGTAGGCGCGGCCGTCGAATTCCGGGTCGGCGGCGGTCGCGGGCGGGGTCGCGTCGACCAGGGTGACGCTGAAGCCGGCGCGCGCCAGCGCGAGCGCGAGCACCGGGCCGTTCAGCCCGCCGCCGGTGATCAGGATGTCGCTGTCATGGGTCATGCGCCTGACTATGGGGCGAGGCGAGGCATTGTCCATGGGGCGGGATTGTCGCGGTGCCGCGGCGCGGCTACCTTCGCCACGGCGATCAGGGCAGGGGAATGGCATGGACGAGTGGCTTACGGCAGGCGCGGCAAAGCTGGGGCGCGGCATCGCCGAACAGCGGATCGACCCGGTGGCGCTGACCGAAACCCATCTGCAGGCGATCGCGGCGCACCCGTTCGGCCCAAGGATCTACGCCCGCACCACGCCGGACCGCGCCCTGGCCGAGGCGGCCGCGGCGCGCGACCGGGCAAAAGCCGGGTTGCGGCGCGGTCCGCTCGATGGCGTGCCGGTGAGCTGGAAGGACCTCTACGACAGCGCCGGCTCCGGCACCGAGGCCGGTACCCGGCTGATGGCCGGGCGGGTGCCTGACCGCGATGCCGCGCTGCTGGCGCGCGGCAGCGCCGCCGGGATGGTCTGCCTCGGCAAGACCCACATGACCGAGATCGCCTTCTCCGGCCTTGGCCTGAATCCGAGCGCCGCGACGCCGCCCAACGCCTTCGACCCCGAGGCGCTGCCCGGCGGGTCGTCCTCGGGCGCCGCCGCCTCGGTGGCTTACGGGCTGGCGCCGGTGGCGATCGGCTCGGACACCGGCGGGTCGATCCGGCTGCCGTCGACCTGGAACGGTCTGGTGGGGTTCAAGCCGACGCATGGCGCGCTGCCGATGACCGGTGCGGTGCCGCTGTGCGACAGCTTCGACACCGCCGGACCGCTGGCGCGAAGCGTCGAGGACGCGGCGCTGACATTGGCCGCGCTTGGCGGCCCCGGCGCCGACCTGCGTGGTGCCGCTCTCGACGGCGTCCGGCTGCTGGTGGTCGAGACCGTGGTGACCGACGACCTGGAGGCCGCGCCGGCCGCGGCGTTCGACGAGGCGCTGGAGCGGCTGGCGCGGGCAGGGGTGTCGATCACCCGCGCCGCGCATCCTGCGCTGTCCGAGGCCTACGCGCTGTCGGGGCCGCTCTATACCGCCGAGGCCTGGGCCCGGTGGCGGACGCGGATCGAGTCGGCGCCCGAAGCGATGTATCCGCCGATTCTCGACCGGGTGCGGGCCGGCCGCGAGGTCTCGGCCGCCGACTGGATCGCCGGCTGGGCCGAATTGCGGCGATTGCGGGCGGATTTCCGCGCAGCTACAGCAGGTTACGATGCGGTGATCTGTCCCGGCGCGGCGCTGCTGCCGCCGGAGGCCGCCGCGGTCGCCGCCGATCCCGAGCTGTTTCGCACCAGCAACCTCAAGGCCCTGCGCAACACCCGCCTGGCCAATCTGATGGGGCTCTGCTCGGTCGCGCTGCCGGTCGGCGCACCAGCCTGCGGCGTGCTTCTGAACGCCGCCGCCGGGGCCGATGCGCGGCTGCTCCGACTCGCCGCCGCTGCCGAAAAGGTATTGTCCTAAAAGCCACATGCGGGTTTGCGGCACCGCGCCGTGCTGGACATCAAGGCGCGAAAATGGCTAGTTTCGGGCTACACGGGGCATTGCACGACCCCGGTCATGAGGCATCGATGGATTTCCCCGATCGGTTTTCGAACCTGCCGGATTACGCGTTTCCGCGTTTGCGGAGCCTGCTCGACGCCCATGCGCCGGGTGCCGCGCCGCTGTCGATGACCATCGGTGAACCGCAACATTCGTTCCCGAACTGGGTCGCCGGCGAACTCGCCGCCGCGATCGACGGATTCGCGAAATACCCGGCCAATGACGGCAGCGACGCGCTGCTTGGCGCGGTGTCGGGCTGGATCGACCGGCGCTACGGCGTCACGGTCGCGCCGGACCGGCTCATTGCGCTGAACGGCACCCGCGAAGGGCTATACAATGCCGCGATGGCGCTGTGCCCCGAGACCAAGAACGGCCAGCGGCCGCTGGTGCTGATGCCGAACCCGTTCTACCAGGTTTACGCCGTCGCGGCGTTGTCGGTCGGGGCCGAGCCGGTCTACCTGCCGGCTGGCGCCGACACCGGCTTTCTGCCCGATCTCGCGGCGATTCCCGCGACGACGCTGGACCGCACCGCGATCTTCTACCTGTGCTCGCCGTCGAACCCGCAGGGCGCCGTGGCCTCCGAGGCATACCTGCGCCAGCTGATCGGCCTGGCCGAGAAGCATGATTTCCGGGTCTTCGCCGACGAATGCTATTCCGAGATCTGGCGCGACGCGCCGCCGCCGGGCGCTCTGGCCGCGGCCGAGGCCGAGTCCGCCGATCCCGAACGGGTCGTGGTATTCAACTCGCTGTCGAAGCGGTCGAACCTGCCCGGGCTGCGCTCGGGCTTTGCCGCCGGCGGACCGCGCTCGATCGCGCGGATGCGGCAGCTGCGCAACTACGCGGGCGCACCGCTGCCGCTGCCGCTGCAGGCCGTCGCGGCGCGGGCCTGGGGCGACGAGGACCACGTGACCGAGAACCGCGCGCTCTACGCCGCGAAATACGCGATCGCCGACGAGGTGCTCGGCAAGGTGCCGGGCTACGCCGCCCCCGAGGCCGGGTTCTTTTTGTGGCTGCCGGTGGATGACGGCGAAGCGTCGGCGCTGCGGCTATGGCGACAGGCCGGGGTGCGGGTGCTGCCCGGGGCCTACCTGGGGCGCGACGTGAACAGAGAAAATCCCGGCAAGGGATATGTCAGGGTCGCCATGGTGGCCCCGGCGCAAGACGTGCGGCGCGGATTGGAAACGATCCGCGACTGCTTCTACGGTTGAAAGAGGGCAAGGCGACGATGGCGTATCAGACACGAGGGCGCGAGCCTCTCCTGGACAGCAACACGCAGGCCGCCCTGGAAAAACGTGGCAAGGAACTGCTTGGGCTGGGGCTGATCGCGCTCGGCGTGATGGTCGCGATGATGATCGGGTCGTATTCACCCGACGATCCGAACTGGATGCTGGCCTCCGACGCGCCGGTGCAGAACTGGCTGGGCCGGATCGGCGCCTCGCTGGCGCAGCCGATCGTGATGATCGTCGGCCGCGGCGCCTGGGTGATCCCGATGGTGTTCCTGACCTGGGGGCTGCGGCTGGCGATGCACCGCGGCGAAGAGCGCGCGGTGTCGCGGCTGATGTTCGCGCCGATCGCGGTGGCGCTGGCGGCGGTGTTCGCCGCGACGCTGACCCCGCCCGACGGCTGGAGCCACAGCTTCGGCCTTGGCGGGCTGTTCGGCGACACCGTGCTGGGCGTGCTGCTGACCATCCTGCCGTTCGGCACGGGCTTCGGAATCAACCTCCTGGCGCTGCTGCTGGGCGCCGCCTTCCTTGTCGCCGGGGGCTTCGTCACCGGCTTCACCCGCGACGAGATGCACGGCGCAACCCGGCTGCTGCTGCTTGGGCTGGTGCTGGCCTACGCGCTTGGCCTGCGGCTGATGGGCCGCGGCGCCGCGGTGTCGATGCGCGCCGCCGAGGTGCTGAAGGCGCGGATCGGCGACGAGATCGAGGCCCGCCGCGAGCAGGCCCGGATCGACCGGGAGATCGAGGAACAGGAAAACCTGGCGACCCGCGCGGTGCCGGCGCCGAGCCAGGCGCAGCGCGTCGCCTCGGTGGTGCGTGCCCATGCCGCGCGCCGCCTGACCGAGCCCAAGAAGGCCGCCGTCGCAGCCCCGGCCGCGGCCGAGGACGACGAATCGGTGATCGAGGAGCAGCCGCGGCACCGGATGCCGCCGGCGATGCCGCGGGTCATGCCGCGCCCGGTCGCAGCGGTGCCCGACGAGGAGGTCGAGGCCGATCTCGACTGGCACCAGCCCGAGCGGCCGCACCACGCCGCGCCGCAGACCCAGGCCGACCAGCAGCCGCCGCGCACCGCGCCGCGGATGCCGCCGGCCCCGACCGGCGCCCCGGCGCTTGCGGCGCCGCCGCGCCCGGGCCGCGAAGAGTCCGCTGGCGGCTTCCTGTCGCGGGTGCCGCAGCTTCTCAAGCGCAACGAGCCGCGCGACATGCCGCAGCCCGAACTGGCCGAGCCGCCGGTGGTCGCCGATGCCGTGGCGCCCGACGACGATCGGATCCGGGCACGGATTTCCGACGCGATCCGCGCCCGGGCGCGGCCCGCCGACCCGGCGCCGATGCATGACGCCCGGATCGAGCCGTCGCTCACCGGCAGCCGCAACGTGAAGGCCCTGGCCAGCTCCCTGCCGCCGCGGGCGCCGCTGCTCGCGGTGACCGGGGCCGCCGCCGCCGCGACCGCCGCGGCCAATCTCGCGGCCCGCGCCGCCGCCGCCCCGGCCAGCGCGGTCGGCAGCGCCGTCGGGTCCGCCGTGGGCTCTGCCGCCTCGGCAGCGCTGGCCGGCGCGCCCGCGATCCAGCGCGGTCGCCCGGTCGTGGCGCCGCAGGCCCCGTCCGTCCATGCCCCGTCCGTCCACGCTCCGGAACAGCCCGACCTGATGCCCGAGACCGTCGAGGACGAGGCGCTGTTCGAGGCCGAGGACCAGGCGGTCAGCTACGACGACGCCGGCTACGTCGTCGAGCGCAACGCCGCGATGCCCGAGCCCGAGCCGGACCAGCATGCCTACGCGCCCGAGCCCGCCCCGATCGCGGCACCGCCGGTCGCCACGCCGCCGCTCACCGCGACCCGCAGCGCGGTGCCGAGCCTCGGGCCGGCGACCGGCGGTGCGGGCGGTCGTGCCGGCTATGTCGATCCGACGCTCGCGGCCCCGGCGCAAGTCGCGGCCCCCGCCGTCGCCCCGCGCGCCATCGCCGACGTGGTGCGCGCCGCCCCCGGCGCACCGCAGCCGCGCCCCGCAGCGCCGCCG
>JBFGEI010000233.1:0-5352 GCA_041580155.1 Limimaricola sp. | reverse complement strand
GAAGGCGACATGGGCGACAGCTCGGTCGGCGTGCACGCCCGCCTGATGTCCCAGGCGATGCGCAAGCTCACCGGCTCGATCTCGCGGTCGGGCTGCATGGTGATCTTCATCAACCAGATCCGGATGAAGATCGGCGTGATGTTCGGCTCGCCCGAGACCACGACCGGCGGCAACGCGCTGAAGTTCTACGCCTCCGTGCGGCTCGACATCCGCCGGATCGGCGCGATCAAGGACCGCGACGAGGTGGTCGGCAACTCGACCCGCGTCAAGGTGGTGAAGAACAAGGTCGCGCCGCCGTTCAAGCAGGTCGAATTCGACATCATGTACGGCGAGGGCATCTCGAAGACCGGCGAGCTTCTGGATCTTGGGGTCAAGGCCGGCGTGGTCGAGAAATCCGGCTCGTGGTTCTCCTACGGCGATCAGCGGATCGGCCAGGGGCGCGAGAACGCCAAGGTGTTCCTGAAGGAAAACGTCGCGATCGCCTCCGAGATCGAGGACAAGATCCGCGCCGCGCATGGTCTGGATTTCCACATGTCCGAGGAATCCACCAGCGGCGACGACGATCTGGTCGACATGTAATCCAGCCCGGGCTGGCATCGAGCGGGCCGTGGCGGCGACGCCACGGCCCGTTTTGCGTTCCGGGCGCCCCGCGTTGCACTTTACGACCCGGGGCTGCGGCGGTAGGACTGCGGGCGCCCGCTGACCCGAAGGGAACCCCATGACGAGCCTTGCCGACATCCGCTCCACCTTCCTCGATTTCTACGCCCGTCAGGGCCACGCGGTGGTTCCCAGCTCGCCGCTGGTGCCGCGCAACGACCCGACGCTGATGTTCGCCAACTCGGGCATGGTGCAGTTCAAGAACCTGTTCACCGGGGTCGAGAGCCGCGATTACACCCGCGCGACCACGGCGCAGAAATGCGTCCGCGCCGGCGGCAAGCACAACGATCTCGACAATGTCGGCTACACCGCCCGGCACCACACCTTCTTCGAGATGCTCGGCAACTTCAGCTTCGGCGACTACTTCAAGGAAGAGGCGATCCGCTTCTCCTGGGAGCTGCTGACCAAGGAATTCGGCCTCAACCCGGACCGGCTGCTGGTCACCGTCTACCATACCGACGACGAGGCCGCCGACCTGTGGAAGAAGATCGCCGGCCTGTCCGACGAGCGGATCATCCGCATCGCCACCAACGACAACTTCTGGATGATGGGGCCGACCGGCCCCTGCGGCCCGTGCTCGGAGATCTTCTACGACCACGGCCCGTCGATCTGGGGCGGGCCTCCGGGATCGCCGGAAGAAGACGGCGACCGGTTCATCGAGATCTGGAACATCGTGTTCATGCAATACGAGCAGTTCGAGGACGGCAGCCGTCGCGAACTGTCCAAGCAGTCGATCGACACTGGCATGGGGCTGGAGCGGGTCGGCGCGTTGCTGCAGGGCAAGCATGACAACTACGACACAGACCTGATGCGGGCGCTGATCGAGGCCTCGGCGCATGCCACCTCGTCGGACCCGGACGGTCCGGGCAAGACCCATCACCGGGTGATCGCCGACCACCTGCGGTCGACCTCGTTCCTGATCGCCGACGGCGTGATGCCGTCGAACGAGGGCCGCGGCTACGTGCTGCGCCGGATCATGCGCCGGGCGATGCGCCACGCGCATCTGCTGGGCGCCCAGGACCCGCTGATGCACCGGCTGGTGCCGTCGCTGGTGCACGAGATGGGCGCCGCCTATCCCGAGCTGGGCCACGCCCGGGCGCTGATCCAGGAGACGCTGCGCGCCGAGGAAACCCGGTTCCGCCAGACCCTGGACCGCGGCCTGCGGCTGCTCGACGACGAGCTTGGCCGTCTGCCCGACGGCGCGGCGCTGCCGGGGCAGGCGGCGTTCAAGCTTTACGACACCTTCGGCTTCCCGCTCGACCTGACGCAGGACGCGCTGCGCGAGAAGGGCCGCTCGGTCGACACCGACGGCTTCGACGCCGCGATGGCCGAGCAAAAGGCAAAGGCGCGCGCCGCCTGGTCCGGCTCGGGCGAGGTCGCCGACGCGACGCATTGGTACGACCTGGCCGACACCCACGGTGTCACCGAGTTCCTCGGCTACGACAGCGAGGAGGCCGAGGGCCAGATCCTGGCGCTGGTCGACGGCACCGACCGGATCGACAGCGCCGCGACGGGCCAGAAGGTCCAGGTGGTGCTGAACCAGACGCCGTTTTACGCCGAAAGCGGCGGCCAGGTCGGCGACACCGGCAGCCTGAAGACCGACACCGGGGTGGTGCGGATCACCGACTGCCGCCGGATCGCGGGGCTGTTCGTGCATGTCGGCGAGGTCACCGAAGGCCATGTCGACCGCGGTCAGGGCGCCGAGCTCAAGGTCGATCACGCGCGGCGCAGCGAGATCCGCGCCAACCATTCGGCGACCCACCTGCTGAACGAGGCGCTGCGCCGGGCGCTTGGCGATCACGTGGCGCAGCGCGGGTCGCTGAACGCGCCCGACCGGCTGCGCTTCGACTTCAGCCACAACGCGGCGCTGAGCAGATCCGAGATCGAGACGATCGAGGACGAGGTCAACGCGATGATCCGGCAGAACAGCAGCGTCGAAACCCGGGTGATGACCCCGGACGAGGCCCGCGGTCTCGGCGCCCAGGCGCTGTTCGGCGAAAAATACGGCGACGAGGTCCGGGTGGTGTCGATGGGTCGTCTCGACGGTTCGGGCAAGGGTCCGGATCTCGCGACCTACTCGCTCGAGCTTTGTGGCGGAACCCATGTGCGGCAGACCGGCGACATCGGCGCTTTCGTGCTGCTGTCCGACAGCGCGTCCAGCTCCGGCGTGCGCCGGATCGAGGCGCTGACCGGGCGCGCGGCGCTGAAGTTCCTGGCCGAGCAGGGCGCGCGGCTGTCCGAGGTCGCTCAGGTCGTCAAGGCGCCGCTGGCCGAGGTGGTCGAGCGGGTCCGGGCGCTGGCCGACGAACGCAAGGCGCTGGCCAACGAGCTGGCGCAGCTGCGCCGCGAAATGGCGATGGGCGGCAGCAACGGCGTCGCGGCGCCGCAGGCCAAGGACATCGGCGGGGTCAAGTTCCAGGCGCAGGTGCTGACCGGCGTCACCGGCAAGGACCTGCCGTCGCTGGTCGACGGGATCAAGGCGCAGATCGGCTCCGGCGCGGTGCTGCTGATCGCCGATACCGGCGGCAAGGCAGCGGTGGCCGCCGGGGTGACCGCGGATCTGACCGGCCGGGTGTCGGCGGTCGACCTGCTGCGCGCGGCTGTGACCGAGATGGGCGGCAAGGGCGGCGGTGGCCGGCCCGACATGGCGCAGGGCGGCGCCGCCAGCGTCGAGAATGCCGAGGCCGCGATCCGCGCCGCCGAAGCGGTGATCGGGGGTGCGGCATGAGCGCGCTCTGGATCGCCCATGTCTCGGTGACCGACGAAGCCGCCTATGGCGAATACGCGAAACGCGCCACCGGGGCGATCGCCGATCACGGCGGCGTCTTCCTGGCCCGCGGCGGTGCCTATGAGCAGCTCGAGGGCACCGACCGGCCGCGCAACGTGGTGGCCCGGTTCCCGAGCCTGCAGGCGGCGCATGACTGCTACTTCTCCGACGCCTACCAGGAGGCGCTGAGCTTTGCCAAAGGCGCCGCCGAGCGCGACCTGGTGATCGTCGAAGAGGTCTGACGCTGGAGACCGTCGCCAGCCTCACCGCCCGATTCCCGAGACCCGGACGGGTCGCGTGGATCGGGCTGCGGCCGGCACGTCACGCCGACCTGGTCGCGGTGGAGGCGGCGCGGATCGACGCCGCCGGGCTGGCCGGCGATCACGCCCGGCCCGGCAAGCGCGCGGTGACGCTGATCCAGGCCGAACACCTGCCGGTGATCGCGGCGCTGAGCGGGCTGGACCGCGTCGCGCCCGAGACCCTGCGCCGAAACATCCTGATATCGGGGCTGAACCTGACCGCGGCGCGGCATCGGCTGGTGCGGCTGGGCAGCGCCGTGCTGCGCTTCGGCCCGCCCTGCGCGCCGTGTTCGCGGATGGAGCTGGCGCTTGGCGCCGGCGGCTACAACGCGATGCGCGGTCACGGCGGCTGGTGTCTCGAGGTGGTGACGCCCGGGCGGGTGGCGCTTGGCGATGCGGTGGAGCCGCTGGACGGGCCGGGCTAGAAGCGGTCGAGGAACCGGTCGGCCCGCGACAGGCAGGCTGCGGCGGCATCGGGGTCGTGGTCCGGCAGGGCCGGGTCGAGGAACAGATGGCCGGCGGCCTCGTAGAGATGCAGATCGGCAGGCCCGGCGGCGGTGCCGAGATCGGCGGCGCCACGCCGCAGAGCATCAGCACCCCCGGCGTTTCGGGCCGCCACAGCCGTGCAGCCTGCGCCGTTCCCATCGAAATCCCGGCCAGTACCGCAGCCGGCGTCCGATCAAGCGCCGCGGCGGCGCGCGCCGTCACTTCGTCGGAGCCGGTCTCCTTGTAGAACCGGAATCCGGTGTCGTAGTCATCTGCGGAGGAGCCGCCGTAAAGGTCGGGCAGCGCGACCTGGTGGCCACGGGCGCGCCAGCGCTCGGCCAGATCGCGTTCCAGCGATCGCAACCCAAGAATGCTGTGAAAAAGAATGATCGTGGCCATGCGTGGAGCATTGCCGGGAGGGCCGGGTGCGGTCAAGCCGCGCCAGAAAAACGCCCGGTCTCTCGACCGGGCGTTTTCAGTTCTGGCAACCTGCGATCAACTGGCGCGCGACTGGCGCTTGCGCTCGTGCGGGTCGAGGTAGCGCTTGCGCATGCGGATCGCCAGCGGGGTGACTTCGACCAGCTCGTCGTCGTCGATATAGGCGATCGCCTGCTCGAGGCTGAGCTCGATCGGGGTGGTGAGGCGGACCGCTTCGTCGGTGCCCGAGGCCCGCACGTTGGTCAGCTTCTTGCCCTTGAGCGGGTTCACGTCGAGATCGTTGTCACGGCTGTGCTCGCCAATGATCATGCCCTCGTAGACCGGCGCCTGCGGGTGGATGAACATCTTGCCGCGGTCCTCGAGGTTCCACAGCGCGTAAGCCACTGCGGTGCCGTTCTCCATCGAGATCAGCACGCCCTGACGCCGGCCCTGGATCGGGCCCTTGTGCGGGGTCCAGCCGTGGAAGATCCGGTTGAGAACGCCGGAGCCGCGGGTGTCGGGCAGGAATTCGCCGTGATAGCCGATCAGGCCGCGCGACGGGACATGCGCGATGATCCGGGTCTTGCCGGCACCGGCGGGCTTCATCTCGACCAGGTCGCCCTTGCGGGCGCCGGTGAGCTTCTCGACCACGGCGCCGGTGTACTCGTCATCGACGTCGATGGTGACTTCCTCGACCGGCTCCATGCGGACGCCGTCTTCTTCCTT
>JBFGEI010000232.1:0-5368 GCA_041580155.1 Limimaricola sp. | reverse complement strand
TGCGCGGTGCTGCCGGGCTACGAGATGTATTACTTCACGATACTCGGCGGGCTGAGCCAGCGCGGGCTGAAGCAGTATTTCCAGCCGACCCATGCGGCGCAGCTGGCGACCATCCCCGGCATCATGGACATGGTCGCCAAGTTCAAGTGACTCTATGGTGCGGTCGCGGTCGCCCGCGACCGGTCAGCCAAGCTGGACCAGCGCGTGGCGCTTCTTGCCGGCCGAAAGCTTGATCGGCGCGCCAAGAGCGGCGCGGTCGATGATCAGCCCGGCGTCGGTCAACGGCGCGTCGTCAAGCCGGGCGCCGTTGTCGGCGATCAGCCGCTTGGCCTCCTTGCCCGACCCCGCGAGGCCGGTCCGCACGATCAGCTGCACGATCGAGATGCCGTCGGCCAACTCGGCCTCGGTCAGGGTGAGCGTCGGGAGATCCTCGCCGACGCCGCCCATCTCGAACACCTCGCGCGCGGTCGCCGCCGCGGTCGTGGCCGCGTCGACCCCGTGCAGCAGCGCGGTGACCTCGTTGGCCAGCACGATCTTCGCCTCGTTGATCTCGGAGCCCTGCAGCGCCCCGAGCCGGTCGCATTCGGCGATCGGAAGCTCGGTGTAGAGCTTGAGGAACCGGCCGACGTCGGCGTCGGTGGTATTGCGCCAGAACTGCCAGAACTCGTAGGGGCTCAGCATGTCATCGTTGAGCCAGACCGCACCACCGGCGCTCTTGCCCATCTTGCGGCCGTCCGAGGTGGTCAGCAGCGGCGAGGTCAGCCCGTAGATCTCGTGGTCCAGCACGCGACGCGTGAGATCGATGCCGTTGACGATGTTGCCCCACTGGTCCGAACCGCCCATCTGCAGCACGCAGCCGTAGCGGCGGTTCAGCTCCAGGAAGTCGTAGGCCTGCAGGATCATGTAGTTGAACTCGAGGAACGACAGCGACTGCTCGCGGTCGATGCGGGACTTCACGCTCTCGAAGCTCAGCATCCGGTTGACGCTGAAATGCCGGCCGATGTCGCGCAGGAACTCGAGGTAGTTGAGATTGTCGAGCCACTCGGCGTTGTCGAGCATCAGCGCGTCGGTCGGCGCGTCGCCATAGGACAGGTAACGCGCGAAGACCTTCTGCATCCCCGAGATGTTCGAGGCGATCTGCTCGGGTCCCAGCAGCGGCCGCTCGTCCGAGCGGAAGCTCGGATCGCCCACCTTGGTGGTGCCGCCGCCCATCAGGGTGATCGGCTTGTGGCCCGTCTTTTGCAGCCAGCGCAGCATCATCACGTTGAGCAGGTGCCCGACATGCAGCGATGCCGCGGTGGCGTCATAGCCGATATAGGCCGGCACGACCCCCTTCGAGAGCGCCTCGTCAAGGCCCTGGTAATCGGTGCAGTCGGCCAGGTAGCCGCGCTCGATCATCACGGCCATGAAGTCGGACTTCGGGTGGTAGGTCATGCTCTTGTGCCCTCGCATCTGTCGGGGCACTCTATAGGCCGCGAGCGGGTCAAGGAAAAGCGCATGTTGAAGCGGTACGGGGCCGGCGACCGGGTCCGGTCTCTGGGGACGATGTCGGGCACCTCGCTCGACGGGGTGGACGCCGCCGTGGTGGTCACCGATGGCGAAACCATCTTCGGTTTCGGCGACAGCGCCTACCGAGGCTATGACGACGATCAGCGCGAGGTTCTGCGCGCCGCGCTCGGGCTATGGGACGGGCCACAGGTCGAGGCCGCCGCCGAGGTGGTCGAGACCGCCCATGCGACGCTGCTGTCCGGGTTTTCCGACGTCGACCTGGTCGGGTTTCACGGCCAGACCCTGGCGCATGATCCCAAGGGCCGCGGCACCCACCAGGCCGGCTGCGGCCAGGTGCTGGCCGAGGCGCTGGGGCTGCCGGTGGTCTGGGACTTCCGGTCGAACGACGTGCGCTTAGGCGGCGAGGGCGCGCCGCTGGCGCCTTTCTACCACTTCGCGCTGGCGCGCTACATCGGCGCCGATGCGCCGGTGGCGTTTCTCAACCTCGGCGGCGTCGGCAACCTGACGCTGGTCGACCCGAGCTTCCGCGCGCCCGACCAGCCCGGCGCGCTGCTGGCCTTCGACACCGGTCCGGCGAACGCGCCGATCAACGACTTGATGCGGCAGCGGCGCGGCGCGGCGCAGGATCTGGATGGCGCGCTGGCCGCGACCGGAGAGGTCGACGAGGCCGCCGTGACCGCTTTCCTGCGCCATCCGCATTTCTTCAGAATGCCGCCCAAGTCACTGGACCGGGACGCTTTCGCCGATCTTCAGGCGGCGGTGTCCAGCCTGTCGGACGGTGATGCCGCGGCAACGCTGACCGCCTGCGCCGCGGCGGCGGTGATGGATGGGATCGGCCACGCGCCGGTGCCGCCGTCGCGGCTGCTGGTCACTGGCGGCGGGCGTCGCAACGCGACGCTGATGGCGATGGTGGCGGCCGCGGTCGATTGCCCGGTCGAGCCGGTCGAGGCGGCCGGTCTCGACGGCGACATGCTCGAGGCGCAGGCCTTCGGCTATCTCGCGGTGCGGGTGGCGCGCGGGCTGTCGACCTCGTGCCCCGGCACCACCGGGGTGCGCGCCGCGGTCGGCGGCGGCGTGCTCAGCCGGCCCGGCGAGCTGCTCCGCGCGATCGGCGGCTAGCCGGTCCCACGAACGGCAACGCCGCCCCGAGGGGCGGCGTTCTTCCGAGCGTGACCGCGATGGATCAGAACGGAATTTCGTCGTCGATATCGCTGCCGCGACCGCCGCCGCCGCCCTGCTGGCCGCCGCCGTAGCCGCCGCCCGAACCGCCGCGGTCGTCATAGCCGCCACGATCGTCGTAGCCACCGCCCGAGCCGCCGCCCGAACCGCCGCCGTCGCCGCGACCGCCAAGCAGCGTCATCTCGCCCTTGAACGGGCGGATCACGATCTCGGTCGAATAACGGTCCTGGCCGGACTGGTCCTGCCATTTGCGGGTTTCGAGTTGGCCCTCGATATACACGGTGGAGCCCTTCTTGAGATACTGTTCGGCGATCCGGCCGATGTTCTCGTTGAAGATCGCGACCGAATGCCATTCGGTCTTTTCGCGCCGCTCGCCGGTGCTCTTGTCCTTCCAGTTCTCGGATGTGGCGATGCGCAGGTTCACCACCTTGCCGCCATTCTGGAAGGTCCGAACCTCGGGGTCGCGGCCCAGGTTGCCGATGATGATAACCTTGTTCACGGATCCGGCCATGTGGGTCCCCTTGTCTGTGTCGAATCTTGTGGATTGTCAGGCCGACACTAAGGTTGCCGGCCGCCGGATGACAGCGGATTTCCAACTTCAGCCTTTCAGAATCCGCCGGATCGTCTAGTTTGCCCGGGCAACCAGACACCGCCGGACACAACCGGCGCGCTTCGGGGGACGGACATGCGCAATCTCATCGCGGCGGCCACCATGGCCACGCTGCTGACCGGCGCGGCCGGGCAGGCGATCGCAGAGCGGGTATCGACGATGACGGCGCCCGGGCTGTTCGCCTCGCAGCTCTCGGTGCTCGACGGGCGCGCCTCGTCGCAATATTCCGGCTCGTCGCGATTGCAGCCGCCGCGGGCCGAAGTGCCCGAGTCGCTGGCAAGCAGCCCGGCCTATGTCGGCCGCTACGCCGGACCCTACCTGGCGCTGGCCCGCGCCGCGGCGCAGCGCCACCGGGTCCCCGAGGACCTGTTCCTGCGGCTGGTGCAGCAGGAAAGCGGCTGGAACCCGAAGGCGGTGTCGCGGGTCGGCGCGCTGGGTCTGGCGCAGCTGATGCCCGACACCGCGCGGATGATGCGGGTCGATCCGCACGACCCGGTGCAGAACCTCGATGGCGGCGCGCGCTACCTGCGGCTGCAATACGACGCCTTCGGCGACTGGCGCCTGGCGCTGGCCGCCTACAACGCCGGCCCCGGCGCGGTCAGCCAGCACAAGGGCATCCCGCCCTATGCCGAGACGGTCAACTACGTCCGGGTGATCCTGGGCGAATGATCCGGCGTCAGGCGGCCAGCTTGCGGGCCAGGGTCTCGACGTCGTCGGTCTTCAGCTTCGGGATCACCCGGTAGCCGGCGTTGACGAAGCAGAACAGCGAAAACCCCAGCAGGCCTACCGACAGCGCGGTCACCAGCGCGGTGCCGAACGGCTTGGCCCGTAGCCAGTCGAAGGCCTCGGCCAGCCCGCCGGCCTGGCTCGGGTCGACGCGCCAGGCGGCGTAGATCAGGAAGAAGCCGACGATCGCGATCACCGCACCGTTGGCCGCCAGCCCGGCGGTCAGCGCCGGCTTCAGCCGCAGCGTCATCGGTCGGGCGCGCAGCGATTTCATGTAGCGGCCCAATAGGCCCTTGTAGATGTAATAGGCGCCGGCGCCGAAGGCGATCGCGCCGCCAAGGCCGACCAGCCACTGGCCGAACGGCATCGACATTACCGTCGCGGTCCATTCGTCGACGCTCGATTTGCCCGACTCGCCGCCGCTGCCACCCGCGAGGATCGCCACCGCGCTGCCGGCGAGGCCGAGATGGATCAGCCCGGTGACCAGCTGGCCGCCGCGCGCAACGACGCCCTTGGCGTCGGCGCCATGCGCCTCGAGATCCCAGATCGCCGCGACAAGCCGCCAGATGCCGTAGCCCAGCAGGCCGACGGCGATCACCGCCAACAGCGCCTTGCCCCAGGCGGCGCGCTCGAGCGACGCCATCGCTTCGCCGGTGCCCTCAGGCGTGCCGCCGCGCCAGATCGCGAGGAGCGCAAGAACCGCGACCACAAGATAGATGAGGCCGCGGCCGGAATAGCCCGCGCGCATCACATGAACCGCCCATTGAAGATTTTGCTGTGTCATGCGGGGACAAGCCTGCCCGAGGCCCGGCGGTTCCTGCACAGCGGTCGAAAATCGGCGGGGCCGGTCAGGGGCGCGCCAAGGTGATCACCGGTTCCATGCTGGCGAACTCCTCGGCGCTCAGGTGACATTTCACCTGGTGGCCGGGGCCAAGCGGCACCAGCGGCGGCAGCGTGGTCTCGCACAGATCGCCGGGCACCCGCGATTTCCAACGGCAGCGGGTCTGGAACGGGCAGCCGGGCGGCGGGTCCATCGCCGAGGGGATGTCACCTTCGAGTACGATGCGCTTCTTGGTGACACGGGTGTCGGCGATCGGCACCGCCGACAGCAGCGCCTCGGTGTAGGGGTGGAACGGCGGCGCGAAGACCTGGTCGGTGCTGCCGATCTCGACGACATGGCCGAGATACATCACCAGAACCCGGTCGGCGAGGTAGCGCACGATCGACAGGTCGTGGCTGATGAACAGCAGCGTGGTCTTCTGGGCGCGCTGGATCTCCATCAGCAGGTCGGTCACCGCCGCCTGCACGCTGACGTCGAGCGCGCTGACCGGTTCGTCGGCAACG
>JBFGEI010000231.1:0-5386 GCA_041580155.1 Limimaricola sp. | reverse complement strand
CCGGTCGAGACCCCCGCCGAAACGCCGGCGACCGACGCCGTTGCCGATGCCCTGGCGCAGGCGCTGGCCGGCACCCCGACGCCCTCTGCCTCGGCCGCCAGTTCGGCCGCCAATCCGGGTCCGCCGATGACCGGGTCGGAAAAGGAGGCTTTCGGCATCGCGGTGCAGCAGTGCTGGAACGTCGACGTCGGGTCGCAGGCGGCGCGGTTCACCGTGACCGTCGGCTTCGACCTGACGCCGCAGGGCCAGGTGTCCGGCGAGATCCGGCAGATCGCGGCCGAGGGCGACAGCCCGACGGCGATCGACGCCGCCTTCGCCGCCGCGCGCCGCGCCATCCTGCGCTGCCAGCGCGAGGGCTACACCTTGCCGGCCGACAAGTACGAGCAGTGGCGCCAGGTCGAGATGACCTTCGACCCCACCGGCATGCGGATGCGCTGATGCCACCGGCCGGCCAAGGAATTCCGGGCAGCCGCCGCGGCGGCGACCCGATCACGATGTTGTTGAACCCGCGCAGCGCCTGCGGCGTTGCGTCTTTGCCTGGCACTGCGCAGGAAGGGGCGACAGACCCCAACTGCGGCCTGACGGAACGAGGAAACTGATGCTGACACGTATGATCGCGCTACTCCTGGCCCCGGTTGCCTCGGTGGCGTTGCTTTCGACCCCGGCGCTGGCCCAGTCCGGGCCGCTGAAGATCACCATCTCCGAGGGCGTGATCGAACCGCTGCCCTTCGCGGTCCCCGGTTTCCAGGCCGAGACCGGCGGCTCCGAGCAGATGGCCGCCGACATCACCCGCGTGGTGGCCGAGGACCTGGCCGGCACCGGTCTGTTCCGCGAGATCCCGGCCGGGTCGTTCATCAGCACGATTTCGGGCTTCGGCCAGCCGATCGCCTATCCCGACTGGCGCGCGATCAACGCGCAGGCGCTGATCACCGGCGCGGTCGCGGTCAACGGCAACCAGCTGAACGTCAAGTTCCGGCTCTACGACGTGTTCACCGGCGCCGAGATGGGCGAAGGCCTGCAATTCGCTGGCACCACCGGCGGCTGGCGCCGGATGGGCCACAAGGTGGCCGACGCGGTCTACAGCCGGATCACCGGCGAGGGCGGCTATTTCGACAGCCGGGTGGTGTTCGTCTCGGAGAGCGGCGCCAAGGACAACCGGGCGCGCAGGCTCGGGGTGATGGATTACGACGGCGCCAACCGCCAGTTCCTGACCGACAGCGGGTCGCTGGTGCTGGCGCCGCGGTTCTCGCCGAACGGCGACCGGGTGCTTTACACCAGCTACGAGTCGGGCTTCCCGCGGATCAACCTGCTGGACGTGGCCAGCGTCGGCCGCCGGCAGATCACCACCGCCGATGGCGAGATGGCGTTCAGCCCGCGGTTCTCGCGCGATGGCAGCCAGGTGATCTACTCGGTCTCCACCGGAGGCAACACCGACATCTACCGCACCGACCTCGGCTCCGGCTCGCACAGCCGGCTGACCTCGGCGCCGTCGATCGAAACCTCGCCGTCGCTGTCGCCCGACGGCAGCCAGATCGTGTTCGAGAGCGACCGCTCCGGCACCCAGCAGATCTACGTGATGTCCGCCGGCGGCGGTGAGCCGCAGCGGATTTCCTTTGGCGAAGGCCGCTACGGCTCGCCGGTCTGGTCGCCGCGCGGCGATCTCGTCGCCTTCACCAAGCAGAACGCAGGCCGGTTCCACATCGGCGTGATGCGCACCGACGGCTCGGAAGAGCGGCTGCTGACCTCGTCGTTCCTCGACGAGAGCCCGACCTGGGCGCCGAACGGCCGGGTGCTGATGTTCACCCGCGAAAGCCAGGGCCCCTCGGGCGGTCCGCAGCTCTACTCGGTCGACATTTCCGGCCGCAACCTGCGCCAGGTGCCGACCGGCGGTTTCGCCTCGGACGCAGCCTGGGGTCCGCTGCAGCCCTGATGCGACGCTTTCCCCGGCGCGCGAAGGCGTGCTAACGATTCAACGAACCCCCAGGGCATCGGCAGGACACAACAGATGAACAAGTATCTCACGGCGACCATTCTCATCGGCGCGCTCGCGCTTTCGGCCTGTACCCGGCCGGACCGCTTCGGCGGCGGTGCCGGCGGCGCCGGGGCGATCGACCCCAACGCCGCGATGATGGGCGCCGGGGCCGGCGGCATCGGCCAGAACGGCCTCGGCGGCGTCGGCGACCCGCGCAGCCCGGAATACTTCGCCCAGACCATCGGCGACCGGGTGCTGTTCATGGTCGACCAGTCGACGCTGACCAGCGAAGGCATGGCGACGCTCGACGGTCAGGCCCAGTGGCTGCAGTCGAACCCCGACTACCTCGCCGTGGTCGAAGGCCATGCCGACGAGCAGGGAACCCGCGAATACAACGTCGCACTCGGTGCCCGTCGCGCCAACGCGGCGCGCGAATACCTGATCTCGCGCGGGGTGCCGGCGTCGCGGCTGCGCACCATCAGCTACGGCAAGGAACGCCCGATCGCGGTGTGTTCGGACGAAAGCTGCTACTCGCAGAACCGTCGCGCGGTCACGGTGATCGCCGCCGGCTCGCTGAGCTGATCCGATGAAGCTCGCGCGCAGCCTCGCGCTCCTGGTGGTGCTGGCGACCCCGGTCGCCGCACCGGCCCAGGAGCAGGACAAGACCCTTGCCGACATCCGGCAGGAGCTGTCGGTGCTCTATGCTGACATCCAGCGCCTGCGGGTCGAGCTTTCCACCACCGGCGGCGCCTCCACAGGCAGCGTCGCCGGAAATTCGCCGCTCGAGCGGCTCAACGCGATCGAGGCGCAGCTCCAGGGGCTGACCTCGAAGACCGAGGAGCTGGAGTTCCGGATCAACCGGATCACCGTCGACGGCACCAACCGGGTCGGTGACCTGGAATTCCGGCTTTGCGAGCTTGAAGAGGGCTGCGACATCGCGACGCTCGGCGACGCGCCCAGCCTCGGCGGCGTCGACAGCGCCGCCGCGGTGCCGGCCCCGGCCACCGCACCGGCCCCGTCGAGCGGCGAACCGGCGCTGGCTCTCAGCGAGAAAGCGGACTTCGAGCGGGCGTCGGAGGCGCTCGCATCCGGTGACTTTCGCGGCGCCGCTGACCAGCTTAAGGCCTTTGTCGAGACCTACCCGGGCGGTGCGCTGACCTCGGAAGCGCTGTTCAAGCGCGGCGAGGCGCTGACCCAGCTTGGCGAAAGCTCCGAGGCGGCCCGCGCCTATCTCGACAGCTTCTCCGGCGATCCCGACGGCAAGGTCGCCTCGGATTCGCTGCTGCGGCTCGGCACCTCGCTGGCCGCGCTGGGGCAAGTCGAAGACGCCTGCGTCACGCTGGGCGAGGTCGGCACCCGGTTCCCCGGCGCGCCCGCGGCGCTCGAGGCGCAGGGCGCGATGCGGAACCTGTCCTGCCAGTGACCGACGGCGCGGAGGCCCTGGCCCGCCGCGCCACCCGATGCCTGACCCCGCCCGAGCCGCCGCGCCATCTTGGCCTGGCGGTCTCGGGCGGTGGCGATTCGATGGCCCTGCTGTGGCTGCTGGCCCCGGCGGCTCGGGCCGCGGGCATCGCGGTGTCGGTCGCCTCCGTCGACCACCACCTGCGGCCCGAAAGCCGGGCCGAGGCGCTGATGGTCGGCGACGCCTGCGCCCGGATCGGGGTGCCGCACCAGATCCTCGACTGGACCGGCTGGGCCGGGCAGGGCAACCTGCAGGACGCGGCGCGCCGGGCCCGGATCGACCTGCTGGCCGGCTGGGCCGCGACGCGCGGCATTGACACGCTGGCGCTTGGCCACACCCGCGACGACCAGGCCGAGACCTTCCTGATGCGGCTGGCCCGCGGCTCCGGCGTTGACGGGCTGTCGGCGATGGCGCCCGAGCGCCGGGCCGGGGGGGTGCGATGGATCAGGCCGCTGCTGAGCGAATCCCGCGAAACCCTGCGCGACTGGCTGCGGGCCCAGGGCCACGGCTGGGCCGAAGACCCGTCGAACCAGGACCGCGGCTACGCCCGGGTCCGGGCGCGCGACGCGCTGACGGCGCTGGCGCCGCTGGGGATCGATGCCGAAGGGCTGTCCGCCACCGCCGACCGGATGGCGCTGGCCCGCTCGGCGCTGGATCACCTTGCGGGGCAGGTGTCGCGGGCCGCGCTGCGGCTACGCGGCGGCGCGGTCGAGATCGATGCCGCGGCCTTCGATCCGGCCCCCGAAGAGACCCGGCTGCGGCTGGTCGCGGCGGCGCTTGGCTGGATCGGCGGCGCCGAATACAGGCCACGCCTGGCATCGCTGCGGGCGGCATTGGCCGAGGTCGGGCAGGGCCGGCGGCGAAATCTTGGTGGCGTGCTGATCGCGGCCGGCGGGCCGGGTCTGAGGATGTCGCGCGAACCGCAGGCGGTGCAGGGCCGGGTCACCGCCAGCGACGCGCCGTGGGACGGGCGATGGCGGCTGGACGGGCCGCACCACCCGGATCTGACGCTGCGGGCGCTTGGCGCCAAGGGGCTGCAGCAGTGCCCGGGCTGGCGCGATACCGGGCTGTGGCGCGACGCGATGCTGGTCTCGCCGTCGATCTGGCGCGGCGAAGACCTCGTCGCGGCGCCGATTGCTGGTATTTCTGCCGGCTGGCGCGCGCGGATTGTCGCGGATTTCCCTTTCGCCACGGTTCCGCATTGAAGTAACACGCACGATCTCTATTTTACATTCATGGTCCGGGCTTCTGCCCGCCAACCCTATTTCGGAGGAATTTCCCTTGGGCAACGCGCGCAACATCGCCTTCTGGGTCGTGCTGTTTCTGCTGATCCTGGCGCTGTTCAACCTGTTCAGCGGTGGACAGGCCACGCTTCAGTCGAACTCTCGCAGCTATTCGGACTTCGTCGCTGCGGTCGAGACCGGCAACGTGGCACAGGTCACGCTTGACGGTGAGGAGGTGCGCTTTCGCGGCACCGACGGGCGCGACTACGTCACCATCATGCCCGGCGATGCCGAGGTCACCCAGCTGCTGATCGACAAGGACATCCCGGTCAGCGCCCGCAGCCAGGAGCAGTCGGGTTTCACCACCTTCCTGCTGTCGCTGCTGCCGTTCCTGCTGCTGATCGGCGTCTGGATCTACTTCATGAACCGGATGCAGGGCGGTGGCCGCGGCGGTGCGATGGGCTTCGGCAAGTCGCGCGCCAAGCTGCTGACCGAAAAGCACGGACGCGTCACCTTCGACGACGTCGCCGGCATCGACGAGGCCAAGGACGAGCTGGAAGAGATCGTCGAATTCCTGCGCAACCCGCAGAAGTTCTCGCGCCTTGGCGGCAAGATCCCCAAGGGCGCGCTGCTCGTGGGCCCTCCGGGTACCGGTAAGACGCTGCTCGCACGTGCCATCGCGGGCGAGGCGGGCGTGCCATTCTTCACTATCTCGGGCTCCGACTTCGT
>JBFGEI010000230.1:0-5454 GCA_041580155.1 Limimaricola sp. | reverse complement strand
GCCCGAGCCAGAACGTGCCCGCCCCCGACATGGGCACCGGCGAGCGCGAGATGGCCTGGATCGCCGACCAATACGCGCGGATGAACACCACCGACATCAACAGCCGGGCCTGCGTCACCGGCAAGCCGCTGAATGCCGGCGGCATCGCGGGTCGGGTCGAGGCGACCGGTCGCGGCGTGCAATACGGCCTGCGCGAGTTCTTCCGCCACCCCGACGACGTCGCGAAGGCCAACCTCGAAGGCAAGCTGAAGGGCAAGCGGATCATCGTCCAGGGTCTCGGCAACGTCGGCTACCACGCAGCCAAGTTCCTGTCCGAGGAAGATGGCGCGAAGATCACCGCGATCATCGAGCGCGACGGCGCGCTGCACGACGAAAGCGGGATCCATGTCGAAGAGGTCCATAAGTGGATCGCCAAGCATGGCACCATCAAGGGCTACCCCAGCGCGAAGTTCTCCGAGGATGGCCCCAGCCTGCTCGAGGCCGAGTGCGACATCCTGATCCCCGCGGCGCTGGAGGGGACGATCAACCTCACCAATGCCGACCGGATCAAGGCACCGCTGATCGTCGAGGCGGCGAACGGCCCGGTGACCGCCGCCGCCGACGACATCCTGCGCGAGAAGGGCATCGTGATCATCCCCGACATGTATGCCAACGCCGGCGGCGTGACGGTGTCCTACTTCGAGTGGGTGAAGAACCTCAGCCACATCCGCTTTGGCCGGATGGAGCGCCGGGCCGACGAGGCCCGCGCCCAGCTGATCGTCGACGAACTCGAGCGGCTGTCGGACGACAAGGGACTTGGTTGGCAGATCTCCAAGGACTTCAAGGATCGCTACCTGCGCGGCGACGACGAGCTGGAGCTGGTGCGCTCCGGTCTCGATGACACGATGCGCGTGGCCTATCAGGCGATGCGTGAAATCTGGCATTCGCGCGATGACGTTCCCGACCTGCGGACGGCCGCCTACCTGGTGGCGATCGGCCGGGTCGCGGCAAGCTATCGCTCCAAGGGTCTCTGATCACGGTCGGGCCGGGCGCATCGCCCGGCCCGGCTTGCGACAGGGGCACGGGCCGCCGACGGCCGGAACAGCGGAGACCGGATGGACTGGACGGCGGCGATCGACGCCTATTGCGAAAGGCTGGGGCCGGGGCTTTGGGCCGAGCCGGTCAACCTGGCGACCAATCTCGGCTTCATCGCCGCGGCGGTCTGGGCCTGGATCCGCTGCCGCGGACTGTTCCTGCCACGGCTGCTGGCGGCGGTGCTGTTCGCGATCGGCGTCGGCAGCGCGCTGTTCCACAGCTTCGCCACGCCTTGGGCGTCGCTGGCCGATACCGCGCCGATCGGCGGTTTCATCCTGATCTACGTCTACGCCGCGAACCGCCATTTCTGGCGCTGGCCGCCGCGGATCGCGGCGCTTGGCACGGCCGGATTCGTGCCTTGGGCCGTCACCCTGACGCCGGTGTTCGCGGCGTTGCCCGGGTTTTCGATCTCGGCCTTCTACTGGCCGGTGCCGACGCTGATCGCGCTTTACGCGCTGCTGCTGCGCCGGCGCTGGCCGATGGTGGCGCGCGGCATGGCGCTGGGCGCGCTGATCCTCACCGTGTCGCTGGTGTTTCGCTCGCTCGACATGGCGCTCTGCGCCGGCTGGCCGCTCGGCACGCACTTCCTGTGGCATCTGCTGAATGCCGCGATGCTCGGCTGGATGATCGAACTGCTGCGCCGGGCCATGCTTGCGGGTCCGGCGGCAGAGGGATAAAGCCGAAGCCGACCAGACAGGAGAGCCCCATGTCGATCGACACCGACACCGCCCGGCGGGTGGCCAAGCTGGCCCGGATCCGGGTCGAGGAAGACGCGCTGCCCGGCCTCGCGTCCGAGTTCAACACCATCCTCGGCTTCATCGAGCAGCTGAACGAGGTCGATGTCGAAGGCATCGAGCCGATGACCAGCGTCACCCCGATGCGGCTTGCGCGGCGCGACGACGTGGTGACCGACGGCAACCAGCAGGACAAGGTGCTGGCCAATGCGCCCGACGCCCGCGAAGGCTTCTTCGCGGTGCCCAAGGTTGTGGAATAGGGGCGCGAAGATGACTGAACTGACCAAACTCACCATCGCCGGCGCGCGCGACGCGCTGCGCCGCGGCGACATCACCAGCGCCGAGCTGACCGACGCGCTGAACAGCGCCGTCGACGGCGCCGACCGGCTGAACGCCTACGCCCACAAGACGCCCGAGCTGGCCCGGACCCAGGCCGCGGCCGCCGATGCCCGGCTGCAAGCCGGCGACGCACCGGATCTCTGCGGCATCCCGCTTGGGATCAAGGACCTGTTCTGCACCGAGGGCGTGGCGTCGCAGGCCGGCAGCCGGATCCTGCAGGGCTTCAAGCCGCAGTACGAATCCACCGTCACCAGCCAGCTGTTCCGCGACGGCGCGGTGATGCTCGGCAAGCTCAACATGGACGAGTTCGCGATGGGCTCGTCGAACGAGACCTCGACCTACGGGCCCGCGGTCAACCCGTGGCGCGACGACAGCGGCGTCGATCTGACGCCGGGCGGGTCCTCGGGCGGCTCGGCTGCCGCGGTCGCCGCCGACCTGTGCCTCGGCGCCACCGGCACCGACACCGGCGGCTCGATCCGCCAGCCGGCCGCCTTCACCGGGATCACCGGCATCAAGCCGACCTACGGCCGCTGCTCGCGCTGGGGCATCATCGCCTTCGCCTCGTCGCTGGACCAGGCCGGGCCGATGACCCGCGACGTGCGCGACGCGGCGATCATGCTGCGGGCGATGTCGGGGCACGACCCGAAGGATTCGACCAGCGCCGATCTCGCGGTGCCGGACTTCGAAGCGGCGCTGACCGGCGACATCCGCGGCAAGGTGATCGGGATTCCGCGCGAATACCACATGGACGGCATGCCGGCCGAGATCGAGGCGCTGTGGACCCGCGGCACCGAGATGCTGCGCGATGCCGGCGCCGAGATCCGCGACATCAGCCTGCCGCACACCAAATACGCGCTGCCGGCCTATTACGTGATCGCGCCGGCCGAGGCCTCGTCGAACCTGGCGCGCTACGACGGCGTGCGCTTCGGTCACCGCGCCAAGCTGGCGCAGGGCGACGGCATCACCGAGATGTACGAGAAGACCCGCGCCGAGGGCTTCGGCCACGAGGTGCAGCGCCGGGTCATGGTCGGCACTTACGTGCTGTCGGCCGGCTTCTACGACGCCTATTACAACCGCGCCCGCAAGGTCCGCGCGCTGATCAAGCGCGACTTCGACCATGTGTTTGCCGAAGGCGTCGACGCGATTCTGACCCCGGCGACGCCGTCCTCGGCCTTTGGCCTGGGCAGCATGAAGGACGCCGATCCGGTGCAGATGTATCTCAACGACGTGTTCACCGTGACCGTCAACCTGGCCGGGCTGCCGGGGATCTCGGTGCCGGCGGGGGTCGATTCCAAGGGCTTGCCGCTGGGGCTGCAGCTGATCGGCCGGCCCTGGGAAGAGGCCGATTTGCTGAACACCGCTTATTCACTCGAACGCGCTGCGGGATTCGTTTCCAAGCCGTCGAAGTGGTGGTAACGGGCAGGCTTGATGTGGATGGGCGGGAGTAACGCCGTGAGATCGCTGGCGCCAATGATGAAGATTGCCGGACTGGGTGGGTTGGGGCTGCTGCTCGCGGCCTGCGCCCCCCGGGTTCCCGAAAGCAGCGCCGGGGCCGGTGTCGGCTTCGGCGAATACAGCCAGTACGGCCAGCAGCGCGAGGCGCAGCTGAGCAGCGGAGGCAGCTTCGGCGCGCCGCCGCCGGTCAGCGCCGCCCCGATCGGCGCGATGCCGGTCGGCGGCAACCCGAGCACCGATCTCGCCGCCGCCGGCATCGGCTCCGCACCCATGGCCGCACCTATGGGCGCGCCGATGGGCGGCATGGACAGCGACCGCCGCGGCGGCGTCCAGGCAAGCCCCGGCAACGCCGCGCCGGTGCTCGCCGGGGCCAACCCGGCGACGATCTCGGACGAGCAGGATTTCGATGCGGTCGCCGGCCGCGAGAGCATCCAGTCCGACGCCGAGCGCCGCGCCGAACAGGCCGCCGCCTACCAGGTGATCCAGCCGACCGCGCTGCCGCAGCGCGCCGGCGACGGCGGGCCGAACATCGTCGAATACGCGCTGTCGGCGCCGAACGTGCGCGGCCAAGAGTGGTATTCCCGCTTCACGCTGGGCGGCATCGGCGGACGGTTCGAACGCAACTGCGCCTCGTACCGGTCGCCCGACGACGCGCAGCGCGACTTCCTGGCCCGCGGCGGTCCGGATCGCGACGCGCGCGGTCTCGACCCTGATGGCGACGGCTTCGCCTGTGGCTGGGATCCGGCGCCGTTCCGCGCCGCGGTCGGACGCTAGGGCCGGACCGGTTACCGCCGCGCCGCTCTCACCAAATCACGGGCCGCGACGCTTGGGCGCGCGGCCCGATCTCGTTGTGCTGCACTACACGGCGATGGCCAGCTGCACCGAAGCGCTGGAGCGGCTCTGCGACCCTAGCGCCGAGGTCTCGGCGCATTGGCTGATCGACCACGACGGCGCGGTGACGGCGCTGGTGCCGGAAGACCTGCGCGCCTGGCACGCCGGGGCAGGGCGCTGGGGCGCGGTCGAGGACGTGAACTCGCGTTCGATCGGCATCGAGCTCTACAACCGTGGCGACCACCCGTTCGCAGCGCCGCAGATGCGCGGGCTCGAGACGCTGCTGGCTGGCATCCTGGCGCGCTGGTCGATCCCGCCGCAGCGCGTCATCGGCCATTCCGACATGGCGCCGGGCCGCAAGTCCGACCCCGGCCCGCGATTCGACTGGCGACGGCTGGCCCGGGCCGGGCTGTCGGTCTGGCCCGATCCGGCGGCCGCCGACCCCCCGGTCGACCCGGCGGCGTTCGACGCCGCGGCGCGGGCCTTCGGCTATACCGCCGATGTCGACGCCGCGGCGCGGCTGGCGGCGTTCCGGCTGCGGTTCCGGCCCGGCGCCCGCGGACCGCTGGCGGCCGCCGACATGGCGGTGATCGCCGACCTCGCGGCGCGCTTCCCTGTTGACCGGGACCGCGGCGCCGCCTAAGCGATGCGGGCGCGGATGGCTGGATGGCCGCGGGCTTCGCAAGAGGTTCGAGGAAAGTCCGGACTCCACAAGGCACGGTGCCGGGTAACCCCCGGCCGGGGCAACCCGAGGGAAAGCGCCACAGAGAACAGACCACCTGTCCTTCGGGGCAGGAAAGGGTGAAACGGTGGGGTAAGAGCCCACCGCGGGACGGGCAACCGGACCGGCACGGCAAGCCCCACCGGGAGCAATGCCAAATAGGGGCCTCGCGCGGGAGTTGATCCGGGTCACCGGATATCCCCGCAGGGACGCCTGACCCCGAGAGGCCCGGGTTGGCAGCTTCAGGCGCGTTGGTAACAGCGCGTCGAGATGAATGGTCATCGCCGGGGGCAACCCCGG